>JBAYJY010000096.1:0-17123 GCA_041664945.1 bacterium
ATAGAAAGAGAACTTATTTCCGGGAATGAATGCCGGCACAAAGAACGGAAATCCATGGATGTGGTCCCAGTGGGTGTGCGAAAGAAAAATTTTCGCGTCGACTTTGCCGATGTTGCCGCGGCGCATCATATCGTTGCCGAGTTCTCGAATGCCTGTTCCGGCGTCGATAATAAACATCTGCCCGCCGCCCGGCTGAATCTCGACGCATGCGGTGTTTCCGCCGCTTCGGACGGTCATCGGCCCGGGAGTGGGTATCGAGCCTCGAACTCCCCAGAATTTTACATACATCAGCGCTCACCTCGATGTTTTAGCTGTTAAGTTGCCGTTATCTTACATCAAAAATAAATCGGGGCAAACAACCCCGCATAACATAATATCATATTTTATTAAGATTTGTGTAAATAACGACTGTTTTTTGGCGGAGAGAGTAAAAAGAATTATTTGCTTGAACTCTGAAGGAAGATGGACGCGCGTTCAACGCCTTCGATAAGGAAGCCTTCGAGGTCGCCGAGCTGGTCTTCGGTTATTGAAGTGGCTTTCCAGATGTCTTCGCTGAAATTCTCGATGTACATACTGCCGCTGAAGCCGACTTCGAGTTTTTTGACATAGTTGTTCGCAATGATTATCGAATACACGAGTTTCTTATTGGCTTCAGGAACAAGCTCCGGCGAATGGTGGAGCGCCATCGCCTCGACGATCTGTTCCTGCAGGCCCCACTTGCCGCCGAGCAATTTTCCGATCTCTGCGTGGTTGATCCCGAAGATTGCGGTCTCGTAGAGGTGCAGCGGCTTGCCGGAAGCGCGCGCGGCCCCGATCAGTTTTCCGTAACCGACCGGATTCATGTTGTTCAGCACTATCTTGCCGATGTCGTGCATGAGGCCGCAGAGAAAATAGTCTTCGAGGAAATTTTTATGCACGCTGATTTTGCGCGCCACCAGTTTGGCGTAAACGCCGGTTGCGAGAAGGTGACGCCAGAATTCGTCCATATTGAGGCCTGTTGCTCCGGCTGTGGAAATAGTTTCGAGAGCGGCGGTGCTAAGAGCCAGATTCTTGATCGTGTTCAGGCCAAGAACGACGATAGCCCTCACTGTGGATGACATTTTTTCCGAGAAGCCGAAATAGGCGGAATTGACGAGCTTTAAAACCTTTCCGGCGAGAACCGGATCGAGAGATATGACTTTGTTGAGGTCGTTGGCTGAAGAATTAGGATCGTTCGCAACTTGAAGAATCTTCCCGACAGTGGGTGACAGGCTTGGCATCCTATCAATGTTTCTTAAAACTAGCGCTGCTTTCTTTTCATCCATTGCGCAAACTCACCCATGGTAGAGCGGATTGAGGAAAATCTACAATATATAGCGGCTCAAGTCAACATCCTCAACAATATCTTTGAGGTATTTCTGTATGTGATTTTTGTCAATAACAATAGCGCCGGAAATCGAATCGGGCGCGTTGAATGAAATGTCTTCAAGCGCTTTCTCGATCAGGGTGTGCAGACGGCGCGCGCCGATGTCCTCGGCCTGCTGGTTTACCCGCGAAGCAGCGCTCGCCAACTCAGCGATTCCATCCTCGGTGAAATCCAAGTCGACTCCGTCCGTTTTCATCATCGATACGTACTGCTTGATCAGAGCGTTGCGAGGCTCGGTTAGAATTCGCTTGAAATCATCCGTTGTAAGGCTTTCCAATTCCACCCGGAGTGGAAACCGGCCCTGCAACTCCGGGATCAGATCGGATGGTTTGCTGCTCGAAAACGCGCCCGCTGCTATAAAAAGTATGTAATCTGTCCTGACAGGCCCATATTTTGTAATGACGGTAGAACCTTCGATAATCGGCAGGATGTCCCGCTGGACGCCCTCGCGGGAAACGTCCTGCCCGCCGCCGCCATGCTCGCGCACTGCGATTTTGTCTATTTCGTCGATAAATATTATGCCTGATTGTTCCACGAGCTTGATCGCTTCGGAGGTCACCGCTTCCATGTCGATCAGTTTTTCGGCTTCCTGGCCGGAGAGGATTCGGCGCGCCTCGGCGACCGTCATTGACTTTTTCCGGCTGCGGCGCGGCATGATGTTGCCGAGCATGTCCTGAAGGTTAACGCCCATCTCCTCGATCCCGGCGTTCGAGAAAATTTCGACCATCTTCGGTTGAGAGTCGGGAACCTCGATCTCGACTTTGAAAGCTTCGAGTTCGCCGGCTTCGAGCTTGCGTCTGTATCTTTCGCGGAGCCGGTCGAGCTGGGCGGCGCCTGATTCCAGGTCTTCGATGATCTCCGGCTGGGCGGCGAACTGCTCCGCTGTCGGCGGCGCGGCGCGGCGCGGGCGCGATGCGTGCAGAAACGCATCCAGAAGAATCTCGTTCACAGATTCTTTCGCGCGTTCTTCAACTTCTTCCTGTTTGCGTTTCTTCACCATCCGGACGCCGGACTCGACGAGGTCGCGCACCATGCCGTCCACATCGCGGCCGACATAGCCGACCTCGGTGTACTTCGTCGCCTCAACTTTCACAAAAGGCGATTGCATGAGCGATGAGAGCCGCCGCGCGATCTCGGTTTTGCCGACGCCGGTCGGGCCGATCATCAGAATGTTCTTTGGAATGATTTCTTCGCGCAATTCGGACTCAACTCGCGCGCGCCGGGTCCGGTTTCGCAAAGCGATGGCGACAATCTTCTTCGCCTTGGCCTGTCCGACGATGTAGCGGTCCAGATGCTCGACGATCTGCTTCGGAGTCAGATCCGGGCCGGGGATATTCAGATCAGCGAAAACAAGCGCGTGAGGCGCCTCGTTTTCCGCCGTATCTTTATTTATTTCGTTTTCCATCAATTACTCCAGTACTTCGACAGAGATGTTGTCGTTTGTGTGAACGCAGATTTTCGCGGCGATTGCGATCGACTCCCGGGCGATGTCCTCGGCGCTCATATCGGTGTGGGCGAGCAGAGCGCGCGCCGCGGCAAGAGCCATCACGCCGCCGGATCCGATAGCGGCCACCTTGTCGTCCGGTTCGATCACCTCGCCATTGCCGGATAGCAACAGCAGGCATTCCTTGTCCGAAACAAGCAGCATCGCTTCGAGCCGCCGCAGATATTTGTCAGTGCGCCACTCCCGGGCGAATTCCATAGCCGCGCGCGGCAGGTTGGCCTGATATTTTTCGAGTTTCTCCTCGAAACGCTCGAAGAGAGTGAACGCGTCAGCGACTGAGCCGGCGAAACCTGCGATCACCTTGCCGCCGGCCATCCGCCGCACCTTCTGCGCGGTGTGTTTGAGAATGTGATCGCCGAACGAGACCTGCCCGTCGCCGGCGAACGCTACGCGGCCGCCGCTATGCACGGCGATTACGGTTGTTCCGAGCATTCGCATGGGCATTCCGCCCGCGTCATTATCATATAGAGCCATTTTTACTGATAGTCCTTTAGTCCGTTAGAACTTCACTGGGGCGGCAGGATTCGAACCTACGGTGCCGGGACCAAAACCCGGTGCCTTACCGCTTGGCTACGCCCCATCATTGCCTAACAATAGATTGTGCGATTTTTTATGAAAAACTGCAATACTTATTGTGAAAGGACGCTTTGAACGCAAACGAGAGATGACAGGACTTGCATGTGAAAAAGGCGATTTGGACGCGAAGCGGTTAGCCGAATGAGCTAATCCGCTTTAGAGGGCTGGAGCGCGTGAACGAGAAAATGACTGAATCTTCAGGGATTCCAGGGTGAATAGCATTGTCATCGGGCTGAAAGCATGAAAAGATTGCGCTGAAAAGCCGTAAACTAACACACCGGCATGGGAGCCGGAGCAAAAAGAGGTTGACGGTTTAAGCGTTGCGGGGGCTGCGCTTAAACTGTTTCAGGTTCCGGGTCGGATGGAACTTCGTTCCCCATCGAATCCTCCTCTTCGCGGTACTTCGCGATGAGTGCGTTCTGGATTTTCTGGCGGAACTCGCGCGATACGGGATGCGCGATGTCTTCGTGTGATCCGTCCGGCCTTTTCCTGCTTGGCATCGCCACGAACAGCCCGCGAACGCCTTCGATGATCTTCATGTCGTGAACTACGAACGCGCTGTCGAAGACCACTGATGCGAATGCTTTGAGCTTTCCGTCCTCAGAGCGATGTCTGCGGATGCGCACTTCTGTGATGTCCATGATGTCTCCCTACCCTGATGCAAATATGCCGCCGGCCGCGGCAATAACAAACAATTGTTGGCAACCTGCTATTTCGACCCAAGTATCTCTTTCACAAGCAGGAAGTCGCTCTCCTTATCTACGTCTATCCCTATCTCCGGGTCTTGAACTTCAACCGCTTTCACCCGTATTCCGAGTATTCCTTCGATTTTCTTTTCCAGCAGCGGAATCGAAAGTTGTTTCAATATAAATTTTATTATAAATCCTATTCCGATTATCCCAAGAAGTTTGATCGGCGACTTGCGGGCCGCAAGCGCCCGTTCGATGTACGACCAGTTCTTCCGGAACATCGCCGGATTCAGCAGCACTATGTTGCCGCCCGTAAAAACGCCTTCCTTCAACTTAGCGTATGTGCGCTTCGTCGTCGGATATTTTTGATCGTTAAGTTTCTTTTCTACTATTGGATAGTATAAATCGGCCTCGGTTTTTTGACAAGAGTCGAGGAAACGCGCGATCATTTCCGATTTTATTATCGGAATGTCGCAGGTTACGATCAGAAGCCGCTCGGCCCCTTCAAACTGTTCGACTCCGAGGCTCAGGTTGTCAAGCATCGAGTCGCGCGCTTCTATCACCTCGGCCACCCGGCCGCCGAGCGCCGCCTCAATCGGTTCTTTCAGCCCTATGACATGGATGCCGCCTATCTCTGGAACTCCGTTCAGCGCGTCGATAACATACTCTATCATGTATTTGTCGCCGATTTTCAACAGCGCACGATTGTCATGCCCTGAACTGTATTTTTTCAAATCCTCGGGCAGCGTTCCTCCGGCAAGTATCAAGACTTCTATCTTCCCCATTTTTTTCAGCCTCTCCCAGAAGCGCTATATACGCGCCCGGCCTTTCCGCCGCCGGTCCCGCGCTTCACAAAATTCTGTTATACGGCAATCCCTTAATGTTTCTTAAATACGTTTGATCGCAATTTGGGATCAGCCGTTCCCAAAATATTAGCAAATATCCACATAAGGTTCAAGTAAGCGGGTTCCAGATAACAGGTTGTGTTCGAAAAGCGTTGTCAGGCGGCCTGCTTTTTGCCGTTTAATATTACCTTCAAAGATAAAACAAGAACGCCGAAGGAAAGAATGATAAGGAGTATGTCGGCCGCGACGAGCGGATAGTTGTGTTGCGGCAAATAGTTTTTAAAAAGCAGCCAGAGCAGAGAGGCGGCGGTTGTGGCGAGCATGAAGGCCGCGGGCAGGGTCACGAACCATGTCGGCTTTTTTCGACGCGTCAGCCAGACGGCGACAACTATAAGTGTGAGCGCGGCCAGAAGCTGGTTGGCTGTCCCGAACAGGGGCCAGATGATTTTGTAAGTATTGAACCGCGCGAGCAGATACATTGCGAGCACGGCAATGCCGGCGTTGAAAAGATAAGACTTAAGAAAGGAGGGAACCTTTTTAAAGATGAAGGACCATAGTTCTTCAATCAGATAACGGTTGAGCCGCACCGCGGTGTCCAACGTTGTGGCGACGAAACCTTCGACGAGCAGGATTCCGAATATAGTTCCGAAGACCGCCGGAATGCCCAATCCTTTATGCAGCAGGCCGCCCATGCCTGATGAAAAAGCAAGAATCGGGTTCGACTTAAGGCCCGACTCTACAGCCGGGAAAACGATTTGCTTGTAATCGGCGAAGCTGATGCCGGAGCAGACGGCGATAAGTACGCCGACTGCGAGAATCGACTCGACGATCATGCCGCCGAAGGCAATCGGGCGCGCGTCCGCCTCGTTCGAAATCTGTTTGCTGGAAGTGCCGCCGGCGACAAGCGCATGGAAGCCGGAGATCGCGCCGCAGGCGACGGTGATAAAAAGGAAGGGCCAGATCATGCCGAGGCCGGGAAGGCTCGCCGCTTCCTTCAGATTGAACGCGGGCGCCGAGAGTTGCACGCCGTGTAAGCCTCCTGCGAATATTCCGACGGCGAGAGTGACGATGCCGACATACAGAATGAAAGAATTCATGAAATCGCGAGGCTGAAGAATGATCCAGACCGGCGCTCCTGCGGCGAAAAGAGTGTATATGGCGAGTATTATCTTCCACGTATCAGGATTTAATGTCACCGGGGCCGACAGTCCGATATATATAGAGATGGAGCAGACAATCAGAGAGAGCGCGGATGCAAGCAAGACGGAAATGTTTCGTTTGTATAGGAGGAATCCGATCAAAGGCGCGCAGCAGGTGATAACGATAACGGATGTTGAAGCGATGCCGCCGATTCTGCACATCACGACATTTGTTGCCGGATCTGTGAAAGTTTTTAGGACAGTCTGTCCCGCCGGTAGGCCGAGTTCCTTGATCGACCGCACGGATGTCAGCGCCGTCGCGGTCAGGTCGAGAAACGAGGAAGTCACGAGAAGCAACATGACGATGGTGAACGCGATGAAAAGGAAAAACCCGAATTTGCCGAGCGAGCTTTTTGCGACTTCGGCCATTGATTTTCCTTTTTCGCGAATGCTGATGAAAAGGGCGGAGTAGTCGTGCGCGGCGCCGATGAAAACGGAGCCGATAACGAGCCACAGAAACACCGGAATGTAGCCGAAAGCGGCTGCGATGGCCGGCCCGATTATGGGGCCGCCGCCCGCGATCGACGCAAAGTGATGTCCGAAAAGAACGCTTTTGTGCGTCGGCACGAAGTCCACATCATCTTTTAATGTCACCGATGGAGGCGGGATAGCTGGGTTCTCGCCGAAGATATTTGCGAGATAGCGGGCGTAATAGCGATAGGCTATCCAGAAGATGGGAAGCGCGATGAGAAGAAGGATTGAAACGTTCATGAATATTTCCTTAAATACAGATTTTACAAAAGAAATTTTATGACAATCGCAATTTCTTTTCCATATTAGAGGGGAATAATTTCAGATACGGAAATTTAAGTCTAATTCGGGGCGATGCGCGTAACTGCTGCCCGCATCGTTATCAGAGCCCTGGGAGATATGAGGAGCGCCGTTGTTTCGCCAAATGAAAACCGGCGGAGCGCTGGCCCCGCCGGTTAATTGCAGTTAAAGGGTAAAAATCGAACAGCCGGCTTTAGCGGCGGCTGTTACAGGCTTTCTCAACTCGGATCGAGAGCCACGTCGAATGTCAGCGGCGCGGTCTGGATGACGAGCGGTGTCTGGTAGGTCGTGTAGCCCGATTTTACGACCTTTATTGAGAATGAAGTTCTCTTTGGAATCGTAATCTGATAGTTGCCGTTCACGTCGGTTACGAAAGCAAGTTGTGAATTCGAGCCGTCCGGATTGAGGACTATGACCTGTGCGGAGTTGATCGCGGCGTGAGTGGCGGAATTTGTGACTTTGCCTGTGATTTGCACGGTGTTGGATTCCTGAGCGATCAATTCGAGCGTGTAAGTCGTCAGCGGCTGAGTAATGAGGGCGATGCTCCCGGTGAAAGTATTGAATCCGGACAACGAGGCTTGAATATCGGCGGAGCCGACTCTGACCTCGAATATGGAATACTTACCGTCAAGATCGGTATAAGCGTATTTGTCTCCGATTTCCACCTTTACGTTCTGTATGCCGATGTTTGTTTTCTCGATATAAACGCTTCCGCTTACGGTGGCGAGGTCAATAACGTCGACTAACACGGGGGAGCTTTCGATGCCGGACATGACGGCGCTCACGGATGTCTGGCCGCCTAATATTCCGGTGAAGAGACCAGTATTCGCGCCTATTGATCCTTTTGTAAGGTCCGAGGAACTCCATGTCACCGTTCTCGTGCAATCGACTGTTGTGTCATTAGAGTAGTAGCAAGCCGCGCTGAACTGCCTTGTGAAGCCGGCGTCAACCGTGGCGGATTCCGGGGATACGACGATTCTTTGAAGGATCGGCGGATTTACGGCGACGGCGACGGTATTGCTGTCTTTGCCCTGCCAGTTTGCCGCTACGTTGACTGTTCCGCCGATCTTAGTGGTCAGCAGCCCGGTTGTCGTGGCGATGGAGGCGACATTCGGATTGGACGAAACCCAACTGACATTGTTCGTGCATGTGAGGGAGGAGCCGTTAGTGTAATTGCATCTTGCGATGAACTGTTGCAACTCTCCGGCGGTAAGCGTCGCATTTTCAGGAGTGACGCTGATTGAGAGCAATGTGGCGGTTGAAACCGACACCGACACGGTGTTGCTGGTTTTGTCTCCGGATGTAGCGTAGACGCTTGTATTGCCGACGGCGCCTGCGGTGAAAAGGCCGTTATTGGCGCCGATAGTTCCTTTGCCGACATCGGTTGATATCCAAGTCATGGCGGAAGTGCAGTTCGCGCTGTAGTTGTTGGAGTAGGTGCAAATAGCTGTGAACTGCTGGTTGAGACCGGAAATAATGCTGACAGACGCACTGGGCGTTACGTTAATCGAAACCAGATCGGCAGGAATGACTGAAACTGTAATAGAGTCGGTTTTGCCGTCCAAAAGGACTTCAATCTGAGTGGAGCCTTCGGTCAGGCCCTTAAATAGACCTGAGTGGGAGCCAACGCTACCAACGGCGGGCGCGGAGCTGGACCATGTCGCGGCGGAAGTGCAGTAAATTGATGTTCCGTCAGAAAATTTGCATTTCGCTGATAGTTGCTGCTGAGAGCCGAGGAAAACGTTTCTAACCGCCAGAGGAGAATCAGACGTAATTTCGATTCCAGTGTATGTCGCTTCCGCTTTAGTCAGAACGAAACTGGTTTCAGTTATGCTGTTATTTGAAACAACCACCTCTTTTGATGCCGGAGCGTTGTAGCTGTCGATTGTCACATAAAGTGTGTGCGTTCCCGCTTTCATGGGGTTGAAAGTATGGGGCGTTTTATAGCCTGTGTCGGTGTTGTTGATGTAGATTTCAGCGCCAGCTGGAGAAGAATTAACGACGAGGGATCCCGCCATGCTGGGAGCCACTACCGCATCCGGGGCGGTCGTCATCGTTTTTTCGGAAATTGTCACGTTAATTGTGATTGTTCTGTATCCGCTTGTCGTGGACACGGCAGTGATGGTGTGCGCGCCGACCGCCACATTGTCGAAGACATAATAGCCGTTTGCGTCGGTTGTCGTTGTTTTTGTCGTGCAAGTGCATGTAACCGTCGCGCCCTGAACCGGCTTTTGGCCGGTGGGAACAGTTCGTTCGGCCGATGTGGCGTCTTCATTTTCCACGCGCTCGTTGAAAATCGGCACGTAAATGTAACCTTCGACTCTGCCTGCCTGCGCAGGAGGCGCGGGCGTTTCGCTTTTCTGTCCCCCGCAACCGGAGAACAGCGCGCTTGATAAAGCGAAAATCATCACTGCCAACATAAACTTTTTCATGTAACTCTCCTCATAATCGCTGGTCTGGCTTCAGCCATCTTAATTGTCTCGCCGGCTAAACAGCTTCCCGGTTCCGCGCCGCTGCGAAAAGTTCTAATCAGAATTGAAATGTCGTCCCTATGATCGGCTCCATTTGCTCTTCCATCTGAGTGAGTATCAAGTATCCTGAGCCTCTTCCATTATGATAATTGAAAAACAGGCCGCCGGCAAAACTGTCCTGCGAACAGGCGTCGCAGCCGATTTGCGTTTTAGGAGTTTCATAAACGTAGGGGACAAGATAGTCGTTGGCGAAGTTCTTGAAAAAGTCAGCGGAGTTGTACTGGGCAAAAAGCGAGACGTTTGGAGCGATCTTGTACCTTGCGTCAATAGAAGCTCCGGCGCGAGTGTGGAAGCCTGATGATTTATTGAGAAAATTGGCTCCGACTATCATGCTTAAATTGTCTTTTGTGAACTCACGAGTGACGTAATATTCGGTGATTTCGCCGACTTCGTTTTCGAACCAGCGTATGCCGACCAAAACCTCGCCGGTATAGCCGCCCCATTGCCTGTTGAGCATCAGCGCATATGATCCTTGGAAAATATCATCGGTAAAGCTGGTTCTCTTCAATACGCTTCCGGAAACGCTTCCAGTGTCATAAATCATGCCGGTGTATTCTATTCTCGCGTTGTTGTAAACAATGCCGGTTGTCAATTGATATCCCGTCATGGAAACATATTCTCTGCCTGGAAGCGGGGCGCCGATCTTTCCGAGGTTTGCCCATTCAACTGTCTGATAATATCCGTTCTCGGGGCAGCTTGAAGGATAAGTCGTCAGTGGAGAATATCTTTCCGAGTCAGGCTCGCAAGCCGCAAGGCAAAAACCTGCCTTTAGGAACAAGCCTGCTATAATTATTAGACCGATTAGAACCTGGATATTTCTGCCGGCTGTTTTCATAAATTCATTTCTCCGCATAGATTCTTAATTATTGTTTAATAAAGCTGTCATCAATTTCTCAATAAATAACAAATACAACACATAAGTTTAACCTAAACATTGTAAAAAATCACAACGAAAAATAAAAAACTTTGTTTTTCAACAAATCTAATAATTGAGTCTAACAATGCTTAACTTCTAAAGAAGCGGAAATATGAAATACAGATAAAAGCGCACGCTGACAAAGAAAAATTAACGCAGAACTTCGTCGATGTTTCCCAGAGCCCAGTCCAGTTCATCCTTGGTTATGACGAGCGGCGGCGCGAACCGGATGACATTGACGTGAGTTTCCTTGCAGAGCATGCCCTTGGTTTTCAGGGCATCGCAAAAGCGCCGCGCGCCGCCCGCTTCTTTTTTCAACTCGACGCCGATCATAAGGCCCTTGCCGCGCACTTCTTTTATCCACTGGCTTTTCAAGCCCGAAAGCTGATTCTTAAAGTAATCTCCCAGCTTTGCCGCGTTCTCTATCATTCCTTCCTCGACGAGCACTTTGAGGGCGGTGCGGGCGACAGCGCAACCAAGCGGATTGCCGCCGTAAGTGCTGCCGTGGTCGCCGGGCTGAAATACGCCGAGCACTTCTTTGTTTGAAAGCACGGCTGAGACGGGATACAAGCCGCCCGAGAGCGCTTTTCCTACAAGCGTCAGATCGGCGACCACTCCGTCATGCTCTTCGGCGAGCAGCTTGCCGGTGCGGCCGAGTCCTGTCTGAATCTCATCGGTTATCATCACAACGTTGTGCCTGTCGCAAATTTCGCGTACGCGGCGCAGATATCCTTCGGGCGGTATGATTATGCCGCCTTCGCCCTGAATCGGCTCGACAAGGAACGCCACCGTGTTCGGCGTGATCGCCTGCTCAAGCGCGTCGGAATCTCCGAACGGGACTAATTTAAATCCCGGCGTGAACGGCGCGTAACCGTCGCGGTATTGCGGCTCCGAACTGAAGCCGACTATTGTTATCGTTCTGCCGTGAAAATTGTTTTCGCAGCAGATCACCTCAGCCTGTCCGGTGGGAACGCCTTTCTGATTGTATCCCCACTTGCGCACCGCTTTGATTACCGACTCGACAGCTTCCGCGCCGCTGTTCATCGGCAACACCATGTGCGAATTCGTGAGTTCACAGATTTCTTTATAGAAAAGGCCGAGCTGATCGTGACGGAACGCCCGTGAAACCAGCGACAGTTTTTGAGCCTGATCGATAAGCGTTTGAACGATCTTCGGGTGGCAGTGTCCTTGGTTCACTGCGGAATATGCCGCGAGGCAATCGAGATATTTATTGCCGTCGACGTCCCAGACCCAAACCCCTTTTCCGCGTTCGAGCACAACGTCGAGCGGATGGTAATTCTTCGCTCCGAATTCATCCTCAAGCGCTATGTAATCGTTAGATGTTTTCGGCGTTCCAGTAGTCATAATGTTCTCTCCCCCTGTTGAATTCCAAGTTGATTTTCAAGCCCGCCCATAAAAATATCATTATACATCTTGCTCGGCAAAACGGAAGCGGCTGCAAAGCATCCGGCGTCGAACAGGGTGAAATGCGGCCGGCGGCGCGATTCAATCCGGTTGCTTTTTAGCTTTAATTCTATGCAGGGTATTTATGTCAGTAAGCTCGCGAAGAGCGTCGGCGGCGATCCAGCGGGCGGATTTGCCGCCGGAGGCCCGGATTTTTTCGCCGGTCGCCACCGCGCGAGCGTTCAGCGCCATATTCCGTTTTCCGATCTGGCGCAGCGCCCAGTTGACTGCTTTTTTGACGAAGTTACGGTCGTCGCCTGCTCCCGCTTCGATTATCGGCAGGAAGCTGACAAACGCTTCGTCGCCTGCTTTTTTGTCATGCACCGCCAGCGCCGCTATCAGAACGTATCCCGCGCGTTTCACATATTCCTCCTCGCGCGCGGTCCAGTCAATAACTTTTTTATAAGCAAACGGAGTTTTGTCAAATAAGTTGCCGCAAACTTGGTCGCAGATGTCCCACGAGTTGAAGTCCTTGACCCAGCGCTCCATTTGTTTTTCGGTGACCGCTGCCGGCACATCCACAAGCGCGGCAAGGATTTTCGCTTCATGAATGCCGGAGTTCCAGAGATCGAGGGCGAGCCGGTGGTTTTTCCCAATCTCTTTTGCCTTTGCGCGCAGCCAAGGCATTGAGACGCCGCAGGCGTTTTTAACGTTTATGCCGAATCTGGCCATTCCGGCGATATTGACGGGGTTTTCCATTGCGCGCATCCCGGCGATGATCGCGGCGCAGTCATCAGCAGGCTTGTTTAACGATGTGGCTTTTTTCATCGTTATATTGTACCCTAAATTCGGCAATGTCACATAAGAAGAGAAATGTAGATAATATTATAGAGATAGCTCGCGATCTCTGAAAAATATACTTTACAATCAGATAAAGCTGATATAGAATGACAAAAATTTTTGATCTGCGAGCGTATGCTACCATGAATATCTTTGTTAAAGCCTATCTTTTGCAACACATAATCCACTGGAGACTGACTTGGAACAACCGTAATACGAAGTATCCAAGCCCGGTTCCGGACAATCCGAAGTTCAAAAGCCCGTGGGACGCGGCGTCGATGATACCGGACGGCGCGGTGATCACAACGGCCGGAATGGGCGGCAACATGAGGCCGTCGATTTTGTACTGGGCGATACGGGAAGTATACGAAGCGACAGGGCATCCGAAAGGCTGCACCGTTATAAACACGGGCGGGCAGGGCGGTCGCGGACTTGCGCCGGGAACGCTCGAAGAGATCGGACAGCCGGGACTTAACACACGCCTCATCGCCGGCCATGTAGAGACCTACAAAGCGCAATTAGCTCTCGCGGAGCAGGGCCTTTTGGAAATGCAGATCATCCCGCAGGGGCAGATCACTTTCCTTATAGAGGCACAGATACGTGGCGAGAGTTCAATTCTGACGAAGACCGGAGTCGGCACTTTCGTCGATCCGCGCGTCGGACCTGGATCGCGCGTTTTCGACCCGAACGCCGAGCAACTCGTCACGGTTGAAGGCGACATGCTCAGATACCACCTGCCAAAAGTCAACGTGACGGTGTTCAACGCGCCGGCGGCCGACCGCGAAGGCAATATCTACGTCAAAAACGCGGCGCTGATCGCGGAGAGCCGTGAAATTGCGCATGCCGTCCATAAAAACAATGGTGTCGTGCTGTGTACGGTAGGGAAAATGGTTGAAAAGGGATACGACGAAATCTTTCTGCCCGCTGATATTATGTCTGGAATCGCTTATTATCCGGGCACCGAACAGACGGGTTCCATCCCGCACCGCAAATACTGGTCGTTCCTGACTACGGACAGCAAGCTTACAGTCGATCAGGGAATTCAGCGCACATGTTTTATCAATAAGATTCTGAAGCTGACGCCGACCCGGAAGCCGATCGACAACGCGGTAGGCCGGCTCGCGGGCACGATTTTTTCACGGTACGGCCACAAGAATATGTATATAAACATCGGGATCGGGATGCCGGAAGAAGTCAGCCGCCTGATTTACGAGGGTGGGCTGCTCGACGATGTTACATTCCTAACGGAGAGCGGCGCGTGGGGCGGCGTGCCGACCCCGGGCGTATTCTTCGGCGCGGAAGTCAACCCGAAAAAACTCATCTCCGCGCCTGAAACGTTCAGAAAATGCTACGAGATGCTCGACTGTACCGTGCTCGGCACCCTAGAGACGGACGGGCAGGGCAATGTCAACGTTTCCAAGCGCGGCAAGGGCCCGATCAACTACGTCGGCCCGGGCGGGTTTATCGATTTTTCCACTGCCGCTAAGATGGTCATCTTCGTTGGTGCGTTCATGGCGAAGGCCGAGTTCGCGATCGTCAACGACGAAGTCAAGATTTTGAAGCCCGGCATTGCGAAGTACGTTGAAAAGGTTGACGAGATAACGTTCAGCGGCGCGGAAGCGATGAAGCGCGGCCAGAAGGTTTTCTATGTTTCGACAGTCGGCGTGTTCCACCTTACAAAGCGCGGCATGGAACTGATGTGCGTCATGCCCGGCATCGACATCGAGAAGGATATTATCGCCAACACGCCGATGAAGGTTCTGCTGCCTGAAAACGGCAAGGTCGAAGTCATAGACAAGAGCATCATTAACGGCATCGGCTACAAGCTGCAGCTCAAGGACCATCCGGACGCTGAGTGACGCGTCCGGGATAGCGCGTTATAACGCCGGTATTGTCATTATTCAAAAATGTTTGCGTTTATCGTTGCGTCTTTTCATTCAAGCAAATTAAAATTCCTATAAGAGGTTCTGGACGATAACGGCAAAGGTGATTTATGGCGGAAAGAAGCGGACTTGAAAAAGGATATGTGCAGTTATATACGGGGAACGGCAAGGGAAAGACGACTGCGGCGCTGGGCTTGGCGATGCGCGCCGCCGGGGCCGGGCTTCGGACCTATATCGGCCAGTTCATGAAAGGGCAGCATTACAGCGAACTTGACGCGGTTCGAATGTTTGAGCCGCTGATTGAGATCGAGCAATACGGGCAGCCTCAATTCTGCGTTCCCGGCAAGGTTCTGCCGGAAGACGTCGGACTCGCGAGCGCCGGGCTCGAAAAGGCGCGTGCGGCGATTTCCGGGGGCGACTACGATATTGTTGTCCTGGACGAAGTCTGCACCGCGCTCTATTTCAAGTTGCTGCATGTCGATGATATACTCGCGGTAATGAAGGGGAAACCTGAAAAGATGGAACTCATTCTGACAGGCCGCTACGCGCCTGACGCGCTCATCGCTGCGGCAGACCTCGTAACCGAGATGAAGGAAATCAAACATTACTATCAGAACGAAGTGAAATCCCGAAAAGGGATTGAAAATTAGGGATTTCCTAAAGATACTCAGAAACCACGAAACTCATTTCGGGATTCGGCGTATAGTAAAAAGAGGCGCGACAATGTCGCGCCTCTTTTTTAGTTCAGTCTCTTAAAAGCTTTTTTTCAATCTCCGCTGACGCCATACGGGCTGTCAGCTTTTTTTGTGGGAAGATTAAGGATGATGCGGGCTTCGTCCGGCGTGGCTAGCTCGCGGTCGAGCATGCGCGCCATATCGGCGGCCTTGGCGACCTGTTCCCAACTGCCTTTTGCCAATTCCTTGCCGCGGATATAAAGATTGTCTTCGAGCCCGACCCGAAGATGGCCGCCCATGACGATCGCCGCCATGTTCGCCTGAAAAGAGTTCGGTCCGACCCCGCAGGTGCACCATGTGGCGTCCTTCGGGATCGAGTTTTTCATCGCTACAATATAATCCATCAGAAATCTGATGCCGCCCGCAACGCCAAAAACGAAGTTGAAGTGCAGAGGTTCCTCAAGGATGCCCTTCTTTTGAAGTAGAAGAATGTTGTGAATATGGCCGATGTCGTAGCACTCGAGTTCGGGCTTAACGCCGTTTTCGGTCATGATTTTCGCGTATTTTCTGATCTGGTCAAAAGTGTTTTCGAAAACGAAGTCGAAAATTATCTCGCCGGTTTTGTGGTCGGCGAGCGAGAAGTTCATGGTTCCGGTGTTAAGCGAAGCCATATCCGGCTTGATGGCTGCGATGGGGGCGATTCGCTGTTCTTTGGTCACGCCGACTCCGATTGCCGTGCTGACATTGATGAGGATAGGGCATCGCTCGCGAATGCCTTCAACTATGCCGGCGGCTATTTCGATGTCGGGCGTCGGCATTCCGGTTTTCGGATCGCGGGCGTGAAGATGAACGACCGCGGCGCCGTTCTCATAGCACTTGACCGCTTCGGCGACGAATTCTTCCTTGGTGTAGGGAACGTTCGGGTTCTGCTCTTTGCGGGTAGCCGCGCCTGTGAGCGCTGCCGTTATTACTACTTTATGGTCCATAGTTAACGCCTCCGGCCTTTTTTGTTTTTCATGAGATGCGAATACACAAGATGCTAAGCGCTACCATTCTATTGTCTCCGGGCGGAGCGTGTCAAGAAGAAATATCTGTCTGTTATATATTGAATTATGACATCTAACACCCAAAGTTAATATAAATCAGATAAAACAAGAGCATATTTGATTAAATATTATTGTGTATATGGGAATGCCGCTTTGTTTTACTTATAATTATCGATAGGTTCAGGGAATCAACAATGCAGGGGATACGAGGCGGCCTCGAACGATGAAGCGCAACCGGATAGCTTTGCAAATATCATTAATCGCATCAATGCCGGCGATAATATTGATGTTGGTTTTCGCGACGAACAACGTGAGACAGGCGCGGGAGATATTGTACACAAGACTTGTTAACGATGGTTTGAGCAAGGCGCGTTTAGCTGCGGGGATGATTAAGAGTCAGATCGAAGAGAGAGATGGAGAAGAGCTGGAAATTATCATTCCCAGAATCGAAATGCTGGATGAAAAGGGCCGGATATCGGAATTGTACATTATCACCGAAGATGGAGAATATATTCACAACAGGAACGCTCAACTCAAAGGAAAGCCGGTGGACCGCCACTTAAATTTAATAAATCGGGCAGGCGCTCGCCATAGGCCTAAATTTATATGGCTGCCGGGAGGGAATTGGTTCCGGACGGATGTTCTTGTCGCCATGCCTGTGATGTCCGGCGACCGATATATGGGAAGCGTTCACATTGTCTTTTCAGCTGAAAAAATCAGAGCGCAGATATTCAAGCGGATATTAATAGTAATATTACTGATGACTTTCGCGGTGGCTATGGTTGTTGTTCTTTCTCAATATGCCGCAAAGAGAGCTTTGCTCCCGCTAAGTACGCTGAT
>JBAYJY010000097.1:0-16912 GCA_041664945.1 bacterium
CAAAAAGGGAAAAATCCGCCGCCTCCTAAGCAGCAATCCGGCCCGGAGACACAGCAGCCGAAAACAAAGGATTGAACCCGGAGTCGGCGATAGAAAAACGAAACCACATTGAAGCATAAATGTATTATAGGATTCAGTTTTGTTTGATGCAGGCGCGCTTATTCCGGCATAGATAACAGAAAACTGACGCCGGTTTATTCCAGTTCGTAAAAACCGTCTATTGTCAGATCGACATTCAGATCTATATGCTTCATCTCATTTCCCAATTTGACATCCATAACCGCCGCGACGTTCTGGCTTATAGTAAAGTCAAACGCGACTAAAACGCCTTCGTCGGCGGCGAAGTATAAATCACCGTTGTATCCGATTTCCATGTTGTTGAATTTAACGTTGGAAGTTTCGACTTCGCCCATGAGAGTCTTGAGAATATCCGAGATATCGCCGTCGCCGTCCACCCGAATTTTAGCGCAACGAAGGTCCTTAACTTCCTCGTACCCGATAAACTTATAACGCGTTCTGAATTTGGTTTGTTTGCCCGGCTTTTCCGCATTCATTTCCAGATTCATTTCCTGAGTCCACTCGTCGCCGACGTCGACCGCCTTCTCGGGAAGTTGATGCTGGGTCTGTTCGAACAGATTTGCGACGTCCATCTGCGGCAGCGTTTCGGACAATTTTTCCAGCCCGGATATTTTCTTTATCACGCCGCGCTGATCGAGTTCCATGCGTATCGGATTCTTGTAAAGGTCCTTAAGCGGGCTCGCAATTCCGTTGCCGGCGGTTTCTTTTTTTTCGTCGCCGGCCTTCAGATTTATTACATCCTGTCCGTCCTGCGTCAGCTTGTATGCGGTCACGCGAGTCAGAACCGTCGCGATGTTGTTCTTGTCAACGGATTCGACATCGGTTTCAAGCGACATTTTGACTTTCATATTGACCGGGACTTCGCTCGTCTCCATAGGTTTCTGGTCGCCGGCCGATTTGAAAACCGAAGTCATGAGCTTTCCCGCGCCGGTGGCTTCAAGCGCATAGATCAGAACATCGCCGGTGGAAAATTTGTAACGCAGAAGAACCGGTTCCGCGGAAGCGGCAGTAGCCGCCAGCATCAAAACAAAAGCCGCCAAAATTGCGCGTGTCTTCATTTCTTTGTCACCACATCGCCGGGATTCACAGGCTCGACGGGCGTCTCGGATGTCGAGCACTGCGTGTAAGTGTCTTTAACGTCTTCAACCCGGATCGTTCCTATGCGGTCCCGTATCCTGTCGATGACATCGCCAGTGACAGGGTCGACAAGTTCGTCGCCGATCCGATACACGGTAAGGAAATCGCCTTCCTTCAGGCCGTCGGCCTTTGTCAGGTTAATGTAAACGCGTTCGCCCGCGACCTTCAGGACATAACCTTCCAGCGGGAATGAATTGCGAATTATTTCTTCCGCCTTTTCAACCAGCGACGCCATAAGCTTGTAAACAGGGCTTTGAATATTGGAAAAATCCTCCAGCCTGATAGCAGGCATCGGGTCTTTGTCCGACGCCCCTGTGAACACGCGGTCCGAAGCGCTCGCCGATATGGCGTCGAAATATATCCAGCGGCCTGTTTTCGAGTTCAAGATGTGAAGCTCGATTTCGGCGTCATAAGACATCTCGTAAAAGCTCGCGGCGCCGACGCCGTGCTTTTTCATATCGAGCCGGAACTTCGTGAAGACGCCGTCGATCAGCCCGTCGACTCCGTTGAGCCGCACTTTTGTGTTTGCGTCCGCCTTCTCAATCAGTTCGTCCGTCAGTGAATTGTCCGAGAGAACCGAATCAGCTTCATTTTCGGAGAGGAATTCGAGCCGTCTGTCTTTTTTAAACCTGTCGAGAAGGCGCGCATTAAAAATGGAGCCGAGGTCAACCTTGTCCGTCTCGCTGAAGTTGACAAAAGGCAGCATGATAATCTTGAACGGGCGCGTGGATTCGTCAAGCCCGCGGGTCGCAAGATTTTCTTTCAGAGCTTCCTTGACGCCTGCGTCCATCGAGTCGGATGAAAATGCAGGCCCCACTTTTTCAAACTCGCCGCCTTTTCCCGTCAGACGCGCGAGCATCGACTTGTATCCGTTCGGCCCTTCTATCTGAAGAAGCAGAGTGACCTCGACCAGCCCGTCTTTTGTTTTTGATTCCCTGAAGACCGTAGCCGTATCGAGAAACGAGTTTACCACCGATTTCTTTGTTGGATTGCTCGCAATGTAATCGCCTATCGTGCGCGATTCCAGTGATTCGAGATCGACCGGCTGCCTTTCGAGCACTTTTATAATGTTCTCTTTAGCATTCTCGATAGCGGAAAGCCGAATGTCGTCATAAGACCTGCCGGCCGAGAGCTTTTCCTCTCCGCGGCCCACGATTATTCCGCTTTGGATATCAATATACGCCGGCAGCGCCACAGCCGCTGTTCCCGCGGCAAACGCTATCAACACCGCCGCCAATATCGCAATTCGCTTCATTCTTATCATTTAAGAATCCCCCATTTCCTCAACGGAATCTCATTCTATATTACTTCATAATGACTCAAAAGACAACTTTCTTACATCAGCGACGCCCATGTCACGCGAATCTTTACAGCCCGAATCCGCCAATGATGATTAGAGCTCAAAGGTTCAGCGCGCATGCGGCGCGAATCGGCAGGATGTGATAAAATCAGCTTGAAGAATCAGAATTATTGTTGTCGAGCTTGTCTCCAAGAAGCACGCGCGCGAATTCAGCGGGATCGAACGGCATTAGATCCTCGGCCTGTTCGCCGACGCCGACAAAGACAATCGGAATTTTCATTTCATTAACAATCGAGAAAACGACGCCTCCGCGCGCCGTGCCGTCCAGCTTTGTCAGAATCAACCCGTCAACCGGAACCGCATCGTTGAACAATTTGACCTGATTGAGCGAGTTCTGGCCGATAGTCGAATCGAGCACGAGCCAGGACCTGAGAGATTCGACATTCGCTTTTTCGAAAGCGACGCGCCGGATTTTCTGAAGTTCGCGCATGAGATTGACCTGAGTGTGCAGCCTGCCCGCGGTGTCGACGATGAGGATTTCAACGCCGCGCGCGCGCGCCGCCTGAACGGCGTCGTACATCACGGCCGAAGGGTCTGTTCCGTCGCGCTGCCGGATTATCGGAACATTAGCGCGATTCGCCCATATTTCGAGTTGGTCCACCGCCGCCGCGCGGAACGTGTCGCATGCGGCGATCATTACGTTCCGGCCCGCGTCTTTGTAATATCGCGCAAGCTTTCCGATAGACGTCGTCTTGCCTGTCCCGTTGACGCCCATGACCATGATAACGTTGAGATCCTGAATGAAAGGCGGGTTCGCCGTCGCGCCCTCGGTTAGTATATTTTCCAGCACGTTGCAGACGAGCGCCACCATGCCTTCATTGTCCGCGGGTTTTTCCCGCCGGTAACGCTCGCGCACTTTCTCGATTATGGATGACGCCGTCGTTGAGCCCACATCGGCGAGCAGCAACGCCTCTTCGAGATCATCGTAAAAGTTTTCGTCTATGGCGGTTGATCTGTGGATGACCTGCTCAATTTTCTGCTTCAGACTGTCCTTGGTGCGCTTTAATCCCAGCTTTAAACGCTCGAGCATATTAATCTATGGAAACCGAAAGAACTTTCGAGTAACCTTCCTCCTCTTTGAGAGTGATGCCGAAGAAGTGATCTACGCCGGCGAGAGTGCCTTTGTTGTGCGTGACCACGATGAACTGGCTGTCGCGGGAATACTTCTTGAGCATCTCGCGAAAGCGCACGATGTTCGTGTCGTCGAGGCCGGCATCGACCTCGTCAAGAATGTAGAACGGGCTCGGCTTGACCTTCAGGATAGCGAAAATAAGCACGAGCGCGCTGAGCGCCTTCTCGCCGCCCGAAAGCAGCGTTATCCCGCGCATCCGCTTTCCGGGAATCTGAATCGACATGTCGACGCCTGCTTCCAGCGGGTCGCAGCCGCTTTCCATCGTCAGTTGCGCTTCGCCGCCGCCGAACATCTCGAAAAAAGTTTCCCTGAAACTGTCCCTGACTTTTGTGAAGGTGTCGAGGTACTGCTCGCGGCTTCTCTTGTCGTAATCGAGCATAACGTCGACAAGCGACGTTCTCGTCGCTTCGAGATCGCTTATCTGCTCCAGAAGGTAGTCCCGCCTGTTGCGTTTCTCGTCGTATTCGCCGATAGCGAGCTGGTTGACGGGCAGCAACGATTCGAGCTCGCGCCGCAGGTTCAGATAGCGGCTCTTGCGGCCGGTTTCCGTCACGCCGGCCTTTTCGATCGCCTCCTGGTCCGTCATGCCGGGGAATTCCTCCTCGAACTGGCGCCGCGTGTCGTCAAGTTGCGTTTCAGTCCGAGCCCGCTTCAACTCGCATTCCAATATTTTTTCCCTCAAATCAGACGATTCAAGTTCATTTTCCTCAACCGCTTTATTCACTTCGCCCAATTCGGCTCCGGACTCTCCGAGCGCCGCCTTTTTCTGCTCCAATTCGGAGGCCGCTTTTCCCTGCTCCGCGCGGGTCTCGTTCATTTCTATCGTGGCGGCGTCCAATTCCCTTACCGCGTTGTCCCGCCGCCCCTTCATTTCGCCTAATGCGCGCGAAATATCGTCGCCGCGCAGCTTCAGCCGCTCTATCTCGGAGCCGCGGTATCGCACAGCGTCGTTCACGCCCTCGATGTCCCGGTTTATCTCGCCGATCTCAACTCTCAGATCGCTTCGCGCGGTGTCTTTTTTCCTGTAATTGTCGGTTATTCCGTCAAGTTCGGTTTGCCGCTCTTTGAGCTTAGCTTCGAGTTGCTTTTTGTCGTTGCGCACGGCGTCGAGGGCGGTCTGCGAATCTGAAGCCGTTTTTTCCAGTTCGGAGGCGGCCTTGCTCCACTCCACGAGCGCAAAGTCCATCGTTTTCATTTCACGCTCGAAGAAGTCGACGCGGTCTTCGTCGGTTTGCAGGCGGCTCAGGGCGGCATTCAATTCCTCGCGAAGGCGGATGAGCGCGTTTCCTTCGGTCGAAAATGTCTGGGAAGCCTGTTTCAGTTCCTTTTCCGGCTCGATCGCCGCTTTCGTCTTCGCGGCAGCCTCGGATTCCTTTTCCTTCAACTCCGCTTTAAGTTCCTCTACCCTTCCGGCGATAAGATCGGCCGTTGGGAGCGCCTCGCCGGTGCGCAGGATGCCTTCGGAGAAACACGCGGCGCCGTCCAGAGTGACCGCTCCGGAGCCCGCGGGCAATTCGGGCGCGATCGCTTCGAGCGTCTTGATTCCGTCAACAATGATAAACCGATTGAACAACGATATAAGCGACGGATCGACGGCGGATTTGAATTTCACCCTGGCGCCCAGAAGGCCGAGGCAGCCCTTCCCGCCCGCCAGTTTCTCCAGATCCGGAGCCTGAACGCTATTCAGCAATTCAACGACTGCGTATATCCCGTTCCTGTCCTTCGCTTCCTTGAGAATGCCCCTGATATCCGGGAGTTTCACCGGCGAGGCATTCAGCAGGTCGTCGAGAGCTCGCTGCACGGCAAGGCGGAAACCTTCCTCTATTTCAACTGTCTCGGCTATGGAAACCGAACCGGCGGAGCCATCGCCTTTTTTCGAACTTCCGCGCGTAATGCCGGCGATTTTCTCCAGTGTGCTGACGCGCACTTTTATCGAATTTATCTGCGCTGTTATTTCATCGGCGACGGCTTGGCTCTCGCGTTTCCGCGCGTTCAATTCCTCGATACGTTTGCGCAAAGATTCAACAGCTTCTTCTTTCGCTTTGATCGCTGTTTCGAAAGCGGCGGTTTTTTCTCCGCCGTTTTTAAGATCGGCCTGAAGTTTATCGGCCTGTTTTTTCAGATTTTCGCGGTCCCTGCTCCGTTCTTTAATCTGAGACTGAAGGTTGCGGAGCCGGTCGCCGGCGACTGTCAGTTCACTCAGCAGCGCGGTTTCCTTCCCTTTAATTACATCCATCTCGGCGAGAAGCTCATTGCGCTGCTTAGTGAGATCGCTCTCGCGCAATTTGAAATCGTCTCTCGCTCCGGCAGCGAGTTTTTCGAGTTCCGCCTGCGCCTCGGCAAGTCTTTTCTTTTTCGCTTCGGCGTGTTCGCCGAGTCTGACTATTTCTTTCTGAAGGATGTCTGTTTGAGTTTTAAGACTGCCCTGCTCGCGCAGAGAGTCCGCCGACTGCCTGTCGATTTCTTCGATCGAGCGGGTGAGATAGCGCACGGATTCCTCGGCGCGGCCAACGCGGCCGCCAACCACCGCGAGCTGCTGAAGCAGAAGGTCCGCCGCCCGCCTGTCGGTCTCCATTTTAGCGGTGAGCTGCGCCTGATTCCCCCGAAGCTTAACCGCGTCTTCTTTAAGTTCCGAGCGGCGTTTCGTCAGGCGATCCTCTTCCCCGGTCTGCTGCTGAAGCCGTTCGGTCATTCTCCGGATGTCATCCGCGAAAACTCCGAGTTTAAGCTTCTCCATCTCCTCGACGACATCTTCGTATCGTTTAGCTTTTTCGGCCTGTTCCCGGAGCGCGTCGAGGGAGCTTTCAATCTCCATCAGCGAGTCGCGCAGACGCGCGATGTTCTGTTCGGTCTCAGCGATTTTCTGCTGAGTTTTGATTTTTTCCATTTTGTATTTGATTATGCCGGCGGCCTCGACGAAAATCTCGCGCCGCTGCTGAGGCGTCAGGTCGATGATGTATTCGACGTCGCCCTGATTGACGATTGAGTATCCTGTTGTGGCGAGGCCGGTGTCGAGAAGGAGATTGTGAATATCGCGCAGGCGGCAACTCTCGCGATTGATCGTGAACTCGCTTTCGCCGGACTTATAGTAGCGGCGCATGATAGCGATCTCACTCTGCGGAAGCGGGAAAAAACCGTCCTCGTTGTCGAAAGTAAGAATGACTTCCGCATAGCCGAGCGGCTTTTGCGCCGTGCTGCCGTGGAAAACAACCTCTTCCATCTTGCGGCTGCGCAGCGAGCGGACGCTCTGCTCGCCGATCGCCCAGGCAATGGCGTCGATAAGGTTGCTTTTGCCGCTGCCGTTCGGGCCGATGACGGCGGTCGCGCCGCGTTTGAAATCAAAAACCGTGCGCTTGGCGAAAGTTTTGAAACCGTATAGCGAGAGGGATTTGAGGTACATTTTATATTCTCTTGCGAAAAATGCTTTGATAGCCGGCTGTCGAAAAAAACTTCGAGCGGCGCGGCTTTATGAAAAGCTGATGCTTTCGAGGGCCTGTTGCGCCGCGGCGGTTTCAGCTTCCTTCTTGCTGAACCCCTCGCCCTCGCCCTGCTTGGCGCCGTTCACGTGAACTTCGACTTTGAACGTCTTGTGATGTTCCGGTCCGGCCTGCGCCACCAGCCGGTAACGAGGCAGGCAGCGGAAATGTTTCTGAACGAGTTCCTGCAGAGTTGTTTTCGGATCCTGAATTCCCGTCCGCTGCAACTCGAGCATTTCTTCTTCCATGACGCCTTCGACGAATTTCATCGCGACATCGAAACCGCTGTCCATGTAAACCGCGCCGATCAGGGCTTCGAGCCCGTCGACGAGAAACGAACTGTGATCGCGCCCCGCGGTGTCCTCGACGCCCTTGCCGATTCTCATGAAAACCGAAAGATTCATCCTGCGGGCCACATTCAGCAAGGCCGATTTGCTGACAAGATAAGCCTTAGCTTTGCTGAGCGCGCCCTGATTGTCCGCCGGATACTGTTTGAAAAGATGCGTGCAGACAGTAAGGGCGACCACCGAATCGCCGAGGAATTCGAGCCTTTCATAGCTGCGGGCGAGACGGTCCGCTTCAGGAATCGCGAAATCGCCCCAGAACGAGGGGTGAGTAAGCGCGGCTCTCAGCCACGAACGGTCGTTAAACCTGACCCCGACAACTTCTTCCAGTTCGTCCAGCGGCTTCGGGAATCCTTCTTCATCCCTAATGTCCAAGTAGGACGTTTTCAAACATCATCACCCAAGGCGCTTATCGAGATATGCCAAAGCGTCGGCGACTGTTGTGATCATGACGGCTTCTTCGTCCGGAACTTCAATGCCGAACTCGTCTTCAACGGCGAGAATCAAGTCGAAAATCTCAACCGACGTCGCGCCCAGATCGTCTCTGAAGGATGCCTCCGGAACAATCTTGTCTTCCGGCGGATTCAGTTCTGCAATAACCACTTTCTTCAGACGGTCGAAGTATTTAGACATTTACCCTTACCTCCGCTATCCTTCCACTTTTGTGGCAATCACTGTTCTCCCCTTGTAATACCCACAACTCATGCATGCCCTGTGAATCATCTTCTGCTGGTGGCATTGCGGACATTCTACCAGCGTCGGCGGCGTCAGCGCGCGTTTCCACTGCGCCTTCTGACTGCGCGTTGCCGACCGCGATTTCTTATATTTCGGTTGCGCCATCTTTCTTCACCTCCCGAGACAGCCTTTGCTGTAATAATTTCTTTCCTTCTATTAAAGTAACCTTCATCTTTTGCATTGTTTGGTCGAGATTGTCAAGGACTTCGGCGGCATACTGGTCGGCTCCCTGCCTCATCGCCTGCGCGTAACGCGCCGCTTCCTCGACATCCTGCGCTCCTACCGCCCCCTGCTCGGGAGCCCGGCCGCTGAATCCTTTCGATTCCACTTTCTCACGCGCGCTCTGCGTTTTCTCAGCGGCGGCCTTCGCCTCCGCCTCCATATCGAACTGCAAGGATCGCAACTCGCTCAATACCGAGAAAAGCTTTTTCTCGTCGACGACTATCTTTCCTATCATCGAGAGAAAAAAACCGCTGTCCAGGTGCGCTTCCATATTGTCGAGCAGCCTGTGGAACCGCGCCGCGCGCTCGTTTGCCGCCGTTTCGGCTTTCTTATCCCCTTCCAACTTCTCACCGCCCAAACTTCTTTTTCAGGCTTTCGTTGACTATCGGCGACACCAGATGGCTCACATCGCCTCCGAACGACGCCACTTCCTTTATTATCGATGAACTTATAAACGAATAATCCGTGTTCGTAACTAAAAATATCGTCTCAACGTCATGTTTGATGTGCTTGTTGATCAGCGCCATCTGGAATTCCATCTCGAAGTCCGTCACCGCGCGAAGCCCGCGCACCACAACCTTTACATCTTTCGAAACCACGTATTGCATAAGAAGCGAGTCGAAACTGTCCACGCGGACATTCGGAATGTCTTTCGTGAGATGATTCGCGATCTCGAGGCGCTCTTCGATGCTGAACAGCGCTTTCTTGCTCGGATTGTTGGAAATCGCGAGAATCAGATCGTCAAATATCGCCGCCGAACGATGCACAATGTCCATATGCCCGTGCGTGACGGGGTCGAAGCTTCCCGGATATACCGCTCTAATCATTTCGCGATGCCGTTCCTTCCGTTGATTTCCAGATCGTTATCCAAGTCTTTCCGTAGCGCCGCTGGTCTTTGAGCTTGTAACGCCCGAATTCCTCTTTCTCCTGCCGGCGCCCTCGCTGGCCTATAATCACGCCGTTCTTCGCGGTGAATTCACCGCCGGCGATCAGTTCCATCGTCTCGCTGAAGAGTTCGGAGTCATACGGCGGGTCTATGAATATTACGTCGAACCGCGCGGGCCTCAAACGCTTGATATACGTTCGAACGTCCGAGCGCACGACTTCCGCCCTGTCCTTCATCCTCAGCTTCTCAAGGTTCGCGTTTATCAGCCGTATGCCTTCGGCGCCGCTGTCGACGAACACCGCGCGCCGCGCTCCACGGCTCAGCGCCTCAATCCCGACGCTGCCCGTCCCGGCGAAAAGGTCCAGAACCTCGAACCCTTCAACCCTGTTGAGCAAATCAAAAACGCTTTCCCGCACCCGGTCGTATGTGGGGCGGATCGTCTGGTCGCCGGGACCCGGCCCTAAAAGAGCCGCTCTCTTCCTCTCGCCGCCTATTACTCGCACCCTGCTCACCCGGTCCGGCTCGGTCCGGACATAACAAAATACAGCCGGACAGATTAAAAACACTTAAATATATCATATTATTCTATAAGAGTCATTGGAAAATCTGAAATTGATATTTATGGCTTAACAAATAGCCTTTTTATGCTTTTTTCAGCCAACGCCGCGAAACGTCAAGCCGCCCTCTTCGACAGGATTCTCATAAAACGCCTCAAGGCTGCCGCCATTATGCCCGCCGAAACTACTATCATTCCTAACCAGACAATCCAGATGCACGGCTTCCAGCCTGCTGTAAATGCCGCCGCCGTCATCGTGTCATTAGCGGAAACTGCCGGTCCCTGCCCTTCGCGCCATCCAAGTTCAACTTCTTTATTCGCCGGGTCGATTGATAATACGCCGAACGACATTTCAACGCTCTTCATCGACGCTTCCTGAGACGACATGCCTTCCGGTCCCGGCACGAGTTGCGGAATAATTTCTTCTTCTTTCCCGTCGTATGCCGCTTTTATTACGACTCCAACTATTCCTTCTTTCATCTTTTCGAGATCGAATTTTTCAAATTTGATTTGAACTTTGCCGGCTGTCGCCGTTTCGCCCATCCTGATGCTAAAGCTGCCGTGCGCCGAACCCGACGATCCGCTTCCGGGCGCTTCAACCGCGTTCTCGCGGAAAACAATCTGCGTCGGCGAAAGATATACGTCCCCGGCAGCCGAATTACGGACAACCGGCCTGTTCACCGCCATTCCGCGCGCTTCTTCAGACACGAAAGTGAGTTTCGCTTCGCCGGACTGCTTCCCCGTGAATTTCAAAATCGCGCTGTATCCGTGTTCGTGAGGTTCTATTCCGACAACCGTTATCTCTCCGCCCGCGTAGCGGCCCGTTTCTCCGGGCGCCAGAACAAGCTGCTCTGTTTTGGTTCCGGCGGTCGATACAACAAACCCTATAAAGAGCAGCGCCGCGCCGAGATGCGACATGTACGCCGTGAAATTCTTTTTGCCGCTGAACAGATATTTTACGAACGTCAACCCCTGAGTGGCCGCCGCCGCGCCTCCCGCGAAGCCGAACAGCAACAACGCCGGATGCCGCACGCCTATAGCGAAGCATAACGCCGCCGCCGCAATACCGGCCGCGATCCCGGTGACCAGCGACGCCATCGAAATTTTACCGCCAGCGCGGCGCGCGAAATACAGCGGGCACAACAATAACAAAACTGCGAACGGGACGCCGACCGCCATCGAGGTCACGTTGTAATATTTCGTCTGCACCGGCGACGCGTTTTCCATCAGCGCGCGCGAAATCAGCGGGAAATTCGTGCCGACGAACACAAACGCGAAAAATATCCAGAAAAAGATTACGGTCCATGAAAGAAATGCAGGACGCGCGTCTGTTTTTTCGGAGTCGTTTTTTTCAAGCTTAATGGTTTTTCTCGCCTGCGCTGCGAGAAGCGCAACCGCAAGCGCGCCGGTTGCGATGAGGATCGTCAGAAGCGGAACATAAAGAGACAGCCCTTCGAAAGAGTGGACGGAAAACTCGCTCAGGACGCCGCTGCGCGTTAGGAAGGCGCTGAAAAGCACAAGTATGTATGCCGCTGCGGCCATCGCGCCGTTCCAGAAAACATATTTGCGCCTGTAGCCCTGCAAAAACAGGCCGTGCACGAGCGCGCCCAGCGCGATCCACGGAAACAGCGACGCGTTTTCAACCGGGTCCCATCCCCAGTAGCCGCCCCAGCCGAGCACTTCGTAAGCCCAGTAGCTGCCGAGAAATATTCCGATTCCGAGTACGCCCCATGACAGGACCGCCCACGGCCACGCGCGCCGCGCCCACGCCGCCGGGTCGCCTTTTGCCGCGCCGGCCAGAAAAATCACGAACGGCGCCGCCGCGAGCGCGTATCCGAGAAAAACAATCGGCGGATGGATCGCCATCCACGGGTTTTTCAGAAGCGCGTTCATCCCCAGCCCGTCGGCCGCGACTTCCGGCGACAACTGGAATGGATTGCTTTTCAGCAATAGCGCGCAGATCGAAACCTCGAGCGCCGACATGAAGATCAGCGCCCAGCCTTCGTACTCGCCGGCCGCGTACGCCACCGCGACTCCTACCGCCGAGAGGAAGAACAGCCACAGAAGAAACGTGCCTTCCTGCCCCGCCCACACTCCTGATATCTTATATAGGAGTTCCTGCGCGGAGGCGCTGTTTTCATAAACATATTTGAATGCGAACTGATTGTGCACGAAAAGCGTTCCGAGATAAAAAACCGCGAGCGCTCCGACAGCCGCCTTGAGCCACTGGGCTGAACGTCCGGCGCGCCGCCATCCGTCCGGGGCTCCGAGCGACATCAGATACAACCCGAATGTCACAACATTGAGGATTAAAAGAGTTAATATGAGCGTCTGTCCGAATATCACTGTGCAGACCGGCTTTCCGGAGATGCGCCATCCGCCTTCTTTTCATATTTCGACGGGCATTTCGCGAGAATCTTGCTCGCCACAAATACTCCGTTTTTATATGAGCCGACCGCGACCACCGATTTTGCGTGCTCGAAATTCGACGGCAGGTTCTCTCGCGTCTCGACTTCCAGCTCCGTCCCCGCCTGGTCCTTCAGCATGAACCGGCGCAATCCCGTTTTAGCGTCCACACCGATTTTGCCTTTCACTATCGAGCCGATGATCTGGACCTCGCGGCCGTTCGCCGCCATCGCTTCCTTAAACGGCAGATAGGGCGTCATCGATGTCTTCAACATGTAAACGCCCACAACCACGCACGCCGCGATTACCGCAAATCCGACCACATATTTCAATTTCATTTTTTTTCCGCCTTATTCAGTCTGAGATTCAAGTAAATCATGTAACCGAATATTCCAACAAGAACAACCATCGAGCAAATCAGGACTGTCTTCCAATCAGACATTCCAGCCCTCCTTCCTGCGGACCAAACGCTCGATCCGCACAGACAAATTAAACAGCCAGAAATAGAGTAAAGTAAAACCGGCGAGCGAAAAGAAAAACACCTGTTTCATGCGCACATCCGCAAGCTGGCTCTTCCCCGAATTATTAATCAAGGTGTCGGGATGCAGACTCATGTACATCCTCGGAACGACAAAAACGAGAAACGGCATTATGATCGCCGCGAGTATCGCATAAACCGCCGCGAGGCGAATCTTCTTGTCCGGGTCCGTGACCGCAGAGCGAAGTCCGAAATACGACATGTAAACGAGGAGCAGAACGACGATCGAAATCTCGCGCGGGTCCCAGTTCCAGTAGGTGTTCCACGTCGCCTTCGCCCAGAACGCTCCGGTGATTGTCGCCAAAACGCAATACCACAGCCCCATCCGCGCGGCCACCTCGGCCCGAATATCGTCCTCGTGCCGGTTCCGGCGCAACACCAATATGCTATACACGAACGACGTTATGAACGCCATCACCGACGTCCACGCCACGGGCACGTGCAGGAAGATCAGGCGGCTCGTCTCTCCCAAGCCTTCAGCCGGCGGCGCATAAACAAACGCGCCATACATCACTCCCGCCATCCACAAAAAAAGCGCTGTTCCTATCAATACCGGCAAATCATTCACTCCGAAAAAACATATTCAAATAAAAATGTGCCGCCGACGAGCGCGGCGACCGCGTAACACGTCAGAAAAACCAGCAGGTTCGCATGGTCCCACGGCGACGGCGCCTCAAACGCCCTGCCCGTAGCTTCCACCGCTATCAGAAAAACCGGCATCAGCACCGGAAACACGAGCGCCGGGAACAATGTTCCGCGCGCCCGCGCCTGCGCCACCACCGCGGACAGCAACGTGCTCACTACCGTTAGTCCCAGCGACGCCAACGTTATCGTTAGTATAAAGAATCCAACGTGCCGCAGCGTCACATTCAGCAATATTATGTACAACGGCGCGACAATTGCCATAACCGCCGTTAATAAAAACAGGTTCACCAGCGTTTTGCCTATGAACACCTGCCCCGGTTCGCAAACCAGCCGCAGCGTGTTCATCGTTCCGCGATCCTCTTCCTTAATGAACACCCTCGGCAGTCCCATCATCGACGAAAAAAACAGTATGACCCACAAAAGCGCCGATTGGAGACGCGGGTCGGACACAGAACCGCCGAGCGAAAAGCTCACCACCATCAGGCAGGTCACGCAGAAAAGCAGCGTCGAGTTCACCGCGTAGCGGGCGCGCATTTCCTCGAGGGCGTCTTTCTTGACGACCGCGTATATTTTACTTGCGTAACTCAATAGTCGCCTCGCACCACGCGCGTTCCGCGGGATCGTTCGTCGCCACGGCAAGCAGAGACGCCGGTTTCAATCCGGCGATTATCTCGGCGGTCTGCCGCCTGCCCGCCTCATCCATGAAGGACGTCGGCTCGTCGAGCAGAAGCGCCGCCGGCCGGTGCGCCAGCGCCCCGATCAGGTGAAACTTCTGTCGCATTCCCGACGAAAAATTCTCAATCGGCTCTTTCGCGAATTCCGTCAGCGAAAACTGCTCAAGCAGTTCCGACTCGTATTTCGTATCTTCGCTCAAGCCGCGCGAGCGTCGCAAAAATTCCAGATTTTCGAGCGGCGAAAGCTCATCGTACAGCCTGACGTCCGGCGCGGACATGCCAAATAAATTCTTGAACTGCCCCGGTTTGCCGCTTTTGCCGCCCGCGAAATATGTTACGTTCCCGGACGAAGCCCGAATCAGACCGGCCATTATTTTAAGGAGCGTGCTTTTGCCCGATCCGTTGGGACCCCAAAGACAGACAGAACCGCCACGCGCTATCTCGAAGCTGATTTCCTCGAATATTAAATGCGGCCCGAACCGTTTGCCGACCGCTTCTGTAACGATTTTTTCCAAAACTCCTCCGAAAACGCCGCTTGCATTCGCTTTGCCGCCTGCAAACCGCGCAACCGCGCAGCCTGCATCTCGCCGCCCCCTCGTTCTCTCCATCCCGCGAATTATGATGATTTTAAAGTAAAAGGCGCCACGTTACAATTAAATTTGCATGATTTAGATATCGCATGATTTCAATGCCGTGGCCGGCAATTCAGTTATTCGGATGACATTCCGGAGTTCGTTTAATATAATAAAGATCAATTCGCCGCGAAACTCTGCGGCTATTATGGAGATGCTATGAAACTATTCACCAGCTCGTTACTCGCTTTCGCTCTGAGCGCGTTCGCCTGCGCCACAGTCTTTGCCGTCGACCTTCAGCCGCCACAGGGTTCGGTCCGTGTTATCGCGCACCGAGGCGCTTCCGGCTATGCGCCCGAAAACACTATGGCCGCTTTCAAAAAAGCTGTCGAAATGGGTCCGGACATGATCGAGTTCGACGTCCACCGCACGATAGACGGCAAAATCGTCGTCATGCACGACGACGCGACTCTGCGCACCACGGGCGTGAAAAACTCCTTAGCCACAATGACATATGATGAGGTGTCTAAGCTCGACGCCGGCTCGTCATTCAGCAAGGATTTCGCCGGCGAAAAAGTGCCGACCCTCAGCGAAGTTCTCGAATTCGCGAAAGGCAAAGTTCAGGTCAACATCGAGATCAAAGCCCCCGGTTGCGAGGAAGAAACCGTCCGGCTGATAAATAAACTTGGCCTGAAAGAGACGGCGATTGTTTCCAGCTTCGACCATAACATCATCAAAAAAATCAAGGAACTCGATCCGGAGATCAAGACCGGCGCGCTCGTCGGCGACATCGGCAGCGCAAAGAATATCGACTCAATAATCGAAAACTGCCATCCGGACGCTATTAATCCTCGTTATCTGAACGTAAGCAAATCGCAGGTGAAAGCCGCCCATGAGAAAGGGCTGGCCGTCAATGTTTATACCGTGAACGACGCGGTAACAATGCAGCGGCTGATCAAAGCCGGAGTCGACGGGATTTTTTCCAATTACCCCGACATGCTGAAAGAAGTCGTTGGCAAAATGAAAAAACCGGCCGCGAAAACGGCTGAGTGACGCTGAGCCTTTTGACCGAACAGGAGAAACTATCAATGAAGCCGCCCCCAGCGGACATAAGAATCGACCGCGAAGGCCGCTGGTTCGCCAACGGCAAGCCAATCGTTCATGAAAAAATCCTGAGCCTCTTCTGCCAGTCGATTGTGCGCGAGGGGGACTCCTATATGATCCGGATCGGCGAGGAGTCGAACCCGGTCATTGTCGAGGACACGCCATTCTGCGTGCGCGGCCTCTACCTCGAAAACACGGAGGAAGGCGTCGACCTGATACGTTTGCTTTTGAGCGACGGGCGCACGATATGCCTCGCCCCGGAAACTCTCCGCGCTCCGGACACGCAGTCGCTTTACTGCTCGATTCCGGGCACGGACCTTGAAGCGCGGTTCTCTCGCGAAGCGCTCTCGCAGTTCGGGAGGTTTCTCGAACACGACGCGGAATCCGGCGACTACTACCTCGAAATCAACGGCGACCGCTTCACGCTCGATCAGGAAAACTGAATTCTTTTATCGGGAATCAATTATCTATCTTCCATTCTTTCGCGATACGTTGCTTTCTATTGTAATCAGGAAGTATTTTTCTAAACGCGTCACCTTGCCCCAAATGCCGGGGATGATATAATATAGTGTCACCCGAAGCAGCAATCATCGGGAAGCCGGGGCGATAATGATATATAGTTTGGTTTTACTGAATAAGCCGGTAATTAACTCGGACAAGAACGAAAAGATGGGTCGCGTCAAGGGATATGTTATCGATCCCGTACAAAAACGCGTCATCGCGCTCCTTCTTGCTCCGGATACTGAAAAAGGGTCTCTCGACGTGATTCCTTTCGCGTCGGTGAAAAGCGTTTACGACAACGCCGTGATCACCGAGAACCTTCCCTCGCCTGTGCCGATCACTGACGCGCAAGAGATTCTTAACGTTTTCCTGAAGGATATCGCCGTGATCGGCGCTCAGGTCCTTACCGACACCGGCATGCTCGCCGGCTCGGTGCGCGACTTCGCTTTCTCCGAGAGGTCCGGCGAAATCACGCAACTCAGCCTCACTCCCGAAAAACCGGACATCGCGAGAATCGACGCGAAATATATTTTGAAGATCACTCAG
>JBAYJY010000098.1:0-16302 GCA_041664945.1 bacterium
CCTTGTGATAGAAAATAGTAATGCCGCGCTCTCTCATTTTCTCCGTCGCGATGTAGGATTCCATTGTGTTGCGGCCGAAGCGTGATATAGACCATGTGAGAACCAAATCGAAAGGTGGCGGCTTCTGCAGCGAATCTTTCAGCATGCGCGTGAATTCCGGGCGATTGCTGGCGCCGCCGGAAAAGCCGGCGTCGTTGTAAACCTCGAACACGGGCTTGCCGCGCCTTGCTGCTTCATGCTTGAGAGTTTCGATTTGAGACTCGATGGACATTCCTTCTTCGGCCTGCTTCTGCGTGCTGACGCGCACGTAGATGGCGCAGGGTTTTTCCTGTTTCTGGTTCTCAGTCATTATCCGGCACACTCCCTTCATCGATGTCCTGTAGGTTACCTCCACATGCGTGTGTCATGAAGTAATTCAGAAAGAAAGATTTCATGCACACGGACACGGGCCGCTTGCGGTTTTTGATGGATGTGAAGACATCCCTGCATTCCGCGAAAAACCTATTCAGTTGTTCGGCGATGTATTTCCTGTTTGCCAACTTTATGCCTCCTTTTTATTATTATGAAATATTTTCATGTTGACTTTATTTGTTCATAATGTGACCGAGCTTTCCGCGTCTACAACAGGAGAAATGAACACAACATTTCGTCCATGCTTTTTCTTTTCAAGAAGACCGGCGTCGACAAGATTGTCGAGCAGTACGAACCATTTCGCTTTTCTGCCGACACAATCTTTGTGTGTTACAAATTTATTTTTGCTGAGAATCGCATATAATTCTTTGACAATCGTCGCTGAAAAAGCCGGGCTGATTCTTGCGGCGTCTGCAAAAGATAAATATCCATCCGTTTCGAACAGTGCATTCGCTTTGTTTTGCTCTTCAGGGGCTTCTGCGGTTTCGGCATCCACATTTCCCATCATCTCAGTAAAATAGGCGGCAAGCAGCAGCATCTGTAATTCCTCATTACTTTCCGGGCTGTACTTGTCGGCAACCGTGTTATAAGTTTTCTTCCTCGTCCCCTTGATGTACTCCTCGTACAAATCCTTCGCTTCCATAATGCGATTTCTCAGATACTTCGGGGTGTCGAACACGGTCATGTCGCCGTTGTAGATAATGAGGTGCGTTTCATGCTCGTCGCGCGGGGTGCGCAACATGGCCTGACACACAGCCCGGTTGCGATTGTATCCAAGAAGGTCGCCCATCGTGATCCGCATATTTGTGGATGAATTTATCGCCGCCACATAGTCGAAGAAATGATCGAAGTTGGCGCGCTCGTTGCCGTCCGCGATAGACAGGTGGAAATCCGGCAGATTCTTGCCTCTGGCCCGCGATGAACGGTAGTTGTCCATGAACATGCAGCTTGCACGTTCGAGATGAAGCCTTGTTTCGGCAGGCGCGTTGGGATGCAGCAAAACTTCATCTCCGGAGTAGTGAACCACATTGTCGTCAGAATCCAATAAGCGCGCTTTAAACTTCATCCGTCCCGCATTTCGCTTGTATGAATCGAAAAGGGATTTCGCCATATTCTTATTCTTTGCGAAGTAGTAGAGATTCAGATCATCGTCCGACATGTCTATGCAGTAGTTAAAGAACTTGAAGAACGAATCGTGGTTAAGCGCCTTTGGCTTTACCGGATTGTCCCGTTTGTTGCCGGAGAGCAGAATCTCGCCCATGCAATTATTGTGAAGAACAAGGGTGGCGAGATTGTGCATTCCGACTGTTGTGCCGTAATAGTCGATGCCCTTCTCATCGAGAAGGAATACGGCGGCCGCCATTGCCGGTTCTATGAATGTGCCTGGCAGCAACACATTCACTTGAAATTGCAGGAGGTCTACGGTATTTCCAAACTGTTCCTTATCAAGATAACTGAGGACGATCCGGCAGGCGTTTTCAGTCTCATCGTTTCTCGGCACATGACGCAGCAGAGCGCCGTTGTTCGGAACATTCTCGCAGAATTCCAGAAACAGCAGAAAAACGTTGATGCTATTTTTATAGACCGCATCCCCATTGCGGTAATACTGATAATCCTCGTTTGATGAATAAATGCCTGGCACGGAGAAACGGAACCTGCCGGGAGCATCATCGCTCGGCGGTTCCTCGTCGTACTGTATTTCATCCGGCTTAACGAGGACTTTTACGAAATTTATCGCCGGATATTTTGTAATCTCGTCCTGATAGCCGAAGATGATGCCGGTATCAGTGACGCCATGAATATCATCGCCGCCCGAAGCGCATAGATGTTCGTTCTCTCTTCTGATGTGCTGCTCCACGGTTATGCTTTTCTCGTTGGGCTTTTTGTAAAAATCAGCGGGTTTGAGTATTTGTTCGAGGCGATGGATATTTTTCTCAACAGCATCAAGATCGAAGATGTCTTTTCGGATGACATTTCTTGCGACCTCTTCTCGCACCGTGTTAACGGCATCCCGCAGCGCGTTTATGAAATCAGCCGGGCCGCCGGCGGGCGTGTTGATGGGGTCCCTGTATCTCGGCTCCATGTCGCCGTTTGAAAAGCGTGTGCTGTATGACAGCCTGCACTGCCCGCATCGCGGCTTTCTGCAATATCTTCAGAACGCTATCGATTGTCTCGACACAGCGCCGCGCGGCGGCAAGAGCGTTCTCGACATTTTTGACTGGTCGCCGGTTTCAGCTTCAAGCTCAATGATAAAATCGCCGGACTTCGGGCAAAAACGGGTAATATTCTTGTCCGGCAGACGGGCGCACAGATATTGAAAAGTTGATGCGTAAACATCCGTATCCGAATATTTCTCTCTTAACTCAACAAGAGCATTACCGTCATCAGCCGGGATAAATATGTGTCTCTTGATGCCTTTCTTGGATTTAAAACCTTTTGAAAGTTCCACATATCTGTTCAGCGTCCCAGCCTCGGTTCTCGAAGTGGATATCGCGCCAACAGACATTTTTCCTGACACACGACGCGTAATTTCGCTGGATGGCGTATTGAACAAGAGCCGGTACTGCTCCGGCGTGAAAAGAGGCTGCAATCTCTGAAGCGCCCGATCAAGTTTCCGGAGATAATGCCCGGTGTCCACGTTGTTGTTCTCCGGGTTGTATTTGAAATCGAATTCTACTCCGGGGTCATCATCGGCATGATTGCCTGATGAGTGGTAATAACCGACGGAGCCGCCGACCAGACAAACGCGCCCTTCTTTGGGCAGAAGCATTTTGTCATATACAGGTCTTTTTCCTGCGCCGCCTTTTATTATTTCCCGATACTCATCGCCACTCATCGTGATGGTTTCGCGCATCACGAATTCCGACAACGGCAACCGATATTCCGTAACAGCTTTACGCAGTTCAAGAACACGATCATGAAGTCGCTGGAGGTTATTTGTAAGAACGCTCTCAGCAGCCGTTTTTAGAAGCCCCTGATTAATTTCAATCCCTGCGATTTCCCAGCAGACCACCGGTAATCGAAACGTTCCCGGCAGCGTCCAGCAGCGCGTAATTCTTTTTACGCAGACTCAGCATAGATGGCCAGACTCTATCAATGTCGATTTCTATGTAACCGGGCAACTTTCTCTTTAGAGCGTCGCGCAGTTTCAAAAACCCGGTGTTTGGGTTTTCTTTGGTTTCATCAGTGACCGAGAAATGGCAACCGTCCTTGTCACATTGGATCGGCGCGAAACCATTGTTTTGGAGAACAGAGATGATCGTTTTCATGATCTCCCGGCCCTTTGCGGTTATCCGGGCTGCCGCATCGAAATCGGCGAAATATGAATATTGGTGGCCGAGCATTCCGTAAGCCGAATTGACAAGTATCTTCAGCGATTTCTGGATGTTGTCGTAACGAACGCGATCTTCCGCAGGCACATTGTCACGATGGTTCTTAGCCTCGACGCGCATGCTTATCATTTTCTCAATCAAGGGCAGAAAGACTCCAAGCGTATCTGATTCCGGCGCTATCTTCTTGCCGACCATGATTGATGGATATTGCGATACGACATCCACTTTTGCAACGTCGTCGCATTTGCCGGTGATGAATCTTTCGTTGTATCCGCCTTCAAAGAGCGACGGCTCTTGCGGTTTTGGAATGGCGCGTCCCTGCCACAGATATTCTCGCAGCATCATAAGCTCGATCTTTTTCGCTTGCCCTGCAAAACACAGTTTTCCAAGCGGTATGGGAACCATCTTCGACTGATAGAATTCCGCGGGCAGTAGAATTTCAGAAATCCTAGACACAGCTTCCGACTGCGCGACTGTTCTCTCGACTATTCGTTCCCGGTCGGCTTCCCATTCATGTGCGGTACGCCAAGACCCTCCGATGGCGTAATCTGTTGTGCCGGTCACGTCATTTGCAACAGCGCAAGCGTCGAGTTCACCCGTGTCAGGGCTCACCGCCCCGGACTTTTCCGCCAGTACCAACGTGTCCACGGCATGCCGCCCCGGAACAAGATAATTTTTGAATGGAGACTTCTTGCCGGCGATGGTTCGGTTCGAATCATCGCTGGTGACAAAATGAAAACTGCGTCCTAACCGGAGCATGATATCGTGCATCCGGCGCTTGGTTGCCAACAATGGAAGAATCAAGCCGAAAAGATCATGTCTTTCAATACCATCCGGGTCGCGATCTGTTACTCTTTCTATGATGTCAATGAGCATTTCTTTCTCGGTCATCTCATTGGCGTGCATAACAACCTGCCATCCAGTGTTATCTGCCAGCGCGACGCAAAGAATCTTGTTTTCAGAATTGGTAGTCTGAGTGTACCGAGGTTCCCACGGCATGGCCACGGACATCGCAATCCGCATCCGCCTGTGATCGGAAAACTCCATGCCTCTGAACTGTCCGATGCCGGATTGCATCAGAAGCTGGTTTTCGGTGTCAGGGATATGGAGGATGTCGGGAATTCGGTATGTTTCTTTTTTGTCGAAGTTCGTGCTGTTGACATGGTTATAATTTGCAACTGCCATGCTGCGCGCATTCAAAAAAGCTGCTAAGGATGAAAAGTAGTAGGCATGGCGAAAATGCTCGGGCCCGCTGAACACCTTATGTTCCGCGCAATCGATCCCGTCGGCATACCGCTCGTCAGATAGGAGAAAAAAATAATGACAGGGAATCTTCCGCTTCTCAACGGCGTTTCACTGCCGGATATAAACTGTCCTCGCCTTGCCGACCGCGACTACTCCATTGAGCGGGTTTGCCCCATAGAGAATCCGGTCGATATCCGAGGACGATATTTCTATGTTGGTCTGGTTTTTATTCATCATTCGCGCAATTTCTCCGGTTCATTTTTCAGCGCAAGGTCAGAGATTGCTCTATCGCTTGCTGTATTTCTTCGTGGCACGCGCCGTTAATTGGTTTGTGATAGAAGTACATGCAGCGCTCATCTTTCTTTCTCGCCGGAAAGGTGATCGCCACCCGGCCTGTTCCATCTTTTCTCACGGCGATGTCGCCGATAAACAGGCATCGGTTCAACACCATCGAGGCCCACGCGATGATGCCGTCAGGCCTGCCGGTTTCAAATCTGATATTGATTTCAGAAATGTCGAATGCAGCCTCATTCATTTCTCGAACCTCCGTTACGTTATGATTTCTCTCATCGATCCGCTTTCCGGTCGTCACTGCCACATGTTCCTTTTGAGTCCTGCCTGCGAGTTACTTACCGAAAAAAAGTCATTTTGGACGGATTTTTCTGAAATGATTTTCAAGCTTTTCATTTCACGCCGTCTTTTCGGCATCTCCCACAAAGTAATAAGGGGCATTGTACTGGCCGGATGGGACAAAATTTCTGAGAATCCCCGCTTGGCAAGCATGTGCTGCCTTTGAGGGTTGGCATTCCGTTGTCCCATTCTGAACTTTGTGGACTGCTTACTGTCGGCATCCTCGCGCGAATTACTGCCCGATTATGTAAAAGGCATTTTAAGGGCGATTTTTTAAGCGGACATTTTTAAATCTTATGTCCGCTGGCAGGGTTCGCCGTCCCCAAGGCCCGTCAAAATGGCAAATACGCCTCATTTCATGTGTGTTTTCCATATTGGACATCCTCGCGAACTGCTTCTTAATTTTGAAAAAGACCTTTCTGAATATTTTTTTTTGGGCGAACATTTCTAAAATCTTGTTCCTGATGTAAAAATTCATATTATTCCCCTCATGAGCGTGTGCAATAGTATTCAATGACGCGCCATAATTCGCTATAATGCTGTTGTTCGTAGCGCTTATCAAAAAAAAGTCCCCCTACTTATTACATACGCTAAATGGTGTTGATTTTTCCGGCATGTTTCAAAATCGCTGTCTCCGAGCCTGATGCCGAAAGTGAAACATCTCCTACTTATATATGCGTGTTTTTAGCCCACTTTTCTGAAGGATATCTTTTAAATATTATCCCTTCTTTAAAAAATGGCTTTAGAACAAGCTTTTTTGCGAACGCCCGGAACCGTCATTTTGACCGTCACGATTTCCATCATGTACTTGGTGGCTAACTCGTCGAAGGTGTTTGTTCTTCTGCAAACCAAGTCGCTCATATATACATTGCGAAAAATCGGGCAAATCTATGATGGGAATTTCAAATAGTTGTGTCTGAGCCCTGTTCATGGTGTCATGGATGGCGAGCATCGCACTGCGGAACGGGTTAATAACCTCAGCTTTGTCGTCAACCGGGCGGGTCCACGAATCACGCTGGAAGGCCATATTGCACGATTCACTTCGCATTTGAAAAAATACCCCCTACTTATACGCGGCTGTTTTTGAACAGTATTGCAACCAAAATTTTCAGTTAAATGCGATTTGGGCGACCTGCAGGCATCACCATGAATCATCTCGCTCTCTGAACAGGCCCATAACCGCTGGAATTGTATTTTTCTTACATTCCTCGAAGTCCCCATCTGCCTCAGGCTACATCATGACAACAAATGGCAAGCTCGCTCGATTTGTCTTATCTGGGTGTATTGCACCGGTAGGAACGGGGGCATGAGGAAGTCCTTCCGATTCGGCGGCAACTCGGAACCACGGAATGAAATGATGTGAAAAGCGCACAGACTCGGCAGGCGCCAGAAAATGTGTAAATACAGACACAAGGGCAGCCGTGTTGCAATAATGCGCTATTGTGCTCAATAGTGCGCGCGAAGAGGTTCCCAAAACGTCGGTTATCCTTATATATATAATGGGATAACCTGCACTTCGGGAACCTCTTAAAAATTGGTGACTTGGTGAATTTGATCAGGTTCCTGAATTGGAGTTTTCCACTATTTACTGACGTAACCGCTGTTTTGGGAACCTCATGGAAGATCTGCATGAAAGAAAATACCCACTTTTTATACAGGGCCACTTTTGGTCAAAAACGTAACCGCAATTTTTATGTACTTTTATTTCTGCCCTGATTCCGACTTTTTAACACAGAAAAGCCTTCTATTATAAATACCAGCCCATGCCCAACTCGCCAAAATTGTATTTTTTGCGGTCTTCCTCAAATTCCACCAACCTCATGGTGAATAACGAAAACAACCGGGAATCACACGGTTGAGTACCTGTATCACACCGGTTGAAATATCTCGGCTGACGGCATGGTGTCTTAACGCACGGATTTTGTCTTCCGATCCCTGCTCGTGTCGCCACAAAACTGCGAAATTTCTCTATTTCGCGGACCACCCCGATTTTCGGTACCCTCATGGATTAATGTAAAATCGATGTGTTTTATTAATGATTTCAATGGAATTCGAGGGCCTTGCGATGCCCGTTGTATTTGCTCGCCAGATTTCCCCCGCACGGAAGTGAATTAATTATCTTCCGCGCTCTGGCGAAGCGTTTCGTCAAACCCCATGAACCAAGCGCTTGTGGAACCAGCCATGGCGGCGGATGTGCGAAACCATCGCGCCGTCTGCAACCAGAAGCGGCCAGTTTCGAACCTGCCGCGTTTTTATTGAGGAAGCCGCTCCATCCATCCAACGGCGCGGGGCGCGAGAACCCGGCGCTGTGTGCCGAAAAATGGGAAAAGAACTTCAGATAATACGGTCTGTCGTGGGAGCCCATACCCAAAAAGCGCGACAGACTCAAGCTTTTTGAACCTTGCGATGTGCCGGAACTGCGGATAATACGCATTATCTGAAGTTCTCAAAACGTAAAAAGCTGTTGAATAATTAGGTATTTTGGCTCCGAGGCGTGACGGCGGACAAAAATTAATTCTTGTTCTTCGAAGCATTTTTGCCACACAGCGGTTGAAATTCATCCATTTTGTGGTTATTATACAGCCATGATAGAACGAATGCTCACAACAAAAATCACTGACGCTCTCGCCGATACGCCGGTTGTTTTTGTCAGAGGCGCAAGGCAGGTCGGAAAGACCACGCTTGTAAAATCGATAGCGCATGGGAATCCGTCGGCGCAGTATTTCACGCTTGATAATGCAGCCGCGCTTGACGCCGCCGTAAACGATACGGCGGGATTTCTCGCCGGCCTTAAGACCCCGGCAATTATTGATGAAGCGCAGAAAGCTCCGGCGCTGTTTCCGGCAATTAAAGAGTCGGTGGATGCCGATAGACGCCCCGGACGGTTTCTTCTCACAGGATCGTCAAATATTCTGACTTCCATGAAAATCGCGGATTCGCTGGCGGGAAGAATGGAAGCGCTAACTCTCTGGCCGCTTGCGCAAAGGGAGATTGCAGGCGCCAAGGGCTCATTTATCGACCTGCTGTTCGGGGAATGGGACAAACGCTTGGAAATCAAAGCAGAGACCCGGGAAGAGGTCCACGCGAAAATCCTCGCGGGCGGTTACCCCGAACCGGTCGAGAGAATAAGCGAGAAGCGAAGAAGCGCATGGTTCGATTCGTATGTTTCCGCCATTATGGAAAGAGACGTGAGGGACATCGCCAATATTCAGGATGTCGGAGCAATGTTGCGGCTTTTGAAGGTTCTCGCCTCCCGATCCGCCTGTTTGCTTAATTATGCCGAACTTTCAAGAAGCCTTGCCCTGCCTCAGACGACACTGAAAAGATACATGGGCATGCTTGAATCCCTTTTCATCGTTTACGAGCTGCCGGCTTGGTCCTCAAACATCGGAAAGAGATTTGTAAAATCTCCGAAAATCATGTTTACGGACACAGGGCTTTCATCCAACCTGTTGGGATACAACATGAAACGGGCGATGGAAAACTCGCATCTCACCGGCGGTATTCTTGAGAACTTTGTCGTGTCCGAACTGCACAAACAGATCGGCTGGGGTGAAACGGAAGCAAGCCTATATCATTTCAGAGAGTCGACCGGAAAAGAAGTGGACGTGGTCGTGGAGAGAAGAGACGGCTCGGTCGCGGGGATTGAAATAAAGTCGGCTTCAACTGTATCGTCATCCGATTTTTCCGGGCTCAAAACGCTGATGGAATCTCTAAAAAAACAGTTTGTTCGCGGAATTGTTCTTTACCTCGGCTCCGAGATCATTCCTTTCGGGAAAAATCTTCATGCCATTCCAATGAGCGTGTTGTGGAGTGGCGATTAGAAATAATTAAGCATGGAAATTCCGAAAAAGTCCTGATTTGATATTCGCTATCCATTTTTGCTCACAAACATTCCAATGCTTTCTGGAACCGCTCGTCGTTGATGTGGGTGTAAATCTGCGTGGTTTCAAGGTTCCTGTGGTCGAGCGCTTTCTGGACAACGAGCAGGTCGTTACATTTTGTGAACAGGCTTGTGGCGAATGTGTGGCGCAGTCCATGCGGTGAGAGCTTTTTGTCGATGCCCGCTTCCTTCAGCCAGTATTCAAGCCGGAAAGCTATCTGGCGCGGCGAAATCCGCTCCATCCGGTTGCTGAGGAACAGCGCAGAGGAGTCGGCAGACGCCTTCTTTCTTTCCGCCAGATATCTTTTCATCGTCTGCCGGAGAGCGGTGTTCAGGAATTTTTCCACCTGCCGGTCACCCTTGCTTGACGGATTATGAGCCGCTTCTCGTTCAACCGGACGTCGACCACGTCCAGATTGACGAGTTCCTGCAATCGGACACCGGTCTTGAGAAACAATTCAAAAATCGCCGCATCGCGTCTCGCGGTCTGTCCAGTGCGCATATGAATGGTTTTCAGCAGCCGCTTCGCTTCCGCCTCGGTCAGATACGTTGGTGGTTTGCGTTCCGTGCGCGTTATTTTCAACCCTGCCGCGAGATTCGCCTCGATGTGCCCGTTTGCATGCAGCCATAAAAAAACGCGCAGAGGGCGCTCTTCATACGGTTGATCGAACTTTTTTCTTTCTGGCGCCCGTCCGGCGTCCGGGCCGCGAGTGGCGAAACGAGGAAATCGTTCAGCGCATCGTGCGTAATGCCGGAAACCGCCGGGCAGGCGGTGCGGTATGTGAAGAACCGCTCCAACCGACCGAGGTCCCGGAGATAGGACGACACCGTGTGCGGCGAGCGCCCGTCCGCGCGGAGCTTGGTTTCAAAAAACTCAATTGTCCTGCGCAGAGTCAGTGGGCTCGCTGTTGCCTGTGTCGTTTCCATCCTTCTTTTTATCTCCCTTCATTTCAGACTTCGGAAGCGGGATGTCTGCAAGAAATCCATTCTCGTTCGCCCAAACGAGCATAAACCGGAGAACGCGACGCCCCTGACAGGTTGTGATATCCGATTTCGCCTTGCCGTTCGGCTTTTTCAAAAAAGCGTCCGACTTCAAATACTGCCCGATAAGTATGGGCGTAAGTTTGCTGATGGGTCTGTCCGCGCCGAAAAATTCCACGGCGTTCTCAAGGCAACGTCCGTACACTTCGATGGTGCGTTCATTCTTTCCCTGTTCCTTTAGCGCGTTCAGGAGCTGCAGCGCCGCTTGATCGAGTGTGATGTCCGCGCCGTTTGTCTTTGCGACGGCGGTTTTTTTTGCTACTGTTTTCTTCTTTGCCATTTGTCTTGCCTCCCTTTGATAAGAAATTTTTCAATCCAGTAATTCACAACCTTTGAACAGAGGGTCGCTCGTCACCCAACTCCGGCGACCGTCCGGCAGGATGGGCTGAACCTCGACCCGGTCGGTCGGCTTCACGCCGCCTGCGGCCGCGATGTCCGCATCGTTGTCGAGATAAAGATGGTCGTCAGAATTGTCCGAACCGTTTGAAATAATAGCCTTGATAATAACGATCTCCTTCAGGTACGGATGTTCCGTTCCTTTGTATCTCGCTTTACGTTCGATGATCTTTTGCATGTGTCACCTCCTTTCTGTTTTTCAGGTGACATTAGGCCCCAGAAGCGAGAGCATATCAAGCCGCTTTTAAAGAAAGATACGGGAAACATTTTGTGCCGTTTTCACATGCCGATTTTATGTGGATTACAGCTTGACTTGTCCGCTTCAACCGTCGCCCACTATGAGGCAATTTGATAGGGCATAAAAAGCGAAATACATATAGGTAACGAGGAGCCGGAATGAAAAAGAAAAAGAAGAAACTGCAAGGAAAAACAAACCCCGACATCGAGAGGATGAATCCACTCATTGTCATCAATGAACCGGATGAATGCCTGTTTGCAATCGTGGATTTCCCGATTCCCGGCAACAACCATGTAAGGCGCGTCATTTCCAAGCGACTGAAATCCGGAAACATCAGCGCTGTGATGTACGAAGGCAAAGTCGGCGCGGACAACACATGTGTCAGCAAGAAAAATATTATGACGATGGAAGACATGCCACAGGAAAAGTTCTGGAAAGCGGTCAACATATTATCTTTGTTGTATCAGGCTGTTGGCGGCGTCTCCGACATCAGGCTCTACGAAGGAAAAACCCTCAAGGAAGCCGCCGACATAATGCGGCGCTTTGATCACGCCAAGGTTTGGATGACGCCCTGCGACGGGAAATGACGCCGTCATGGGTTGTTGCATCACAAACAATCGCGGTAAAAATATTTTTATATCAATTCACTTTGAAAACTGAATTTTCAAAGCTCGACACATAAATGCAAGGGGTTGTACGCCACCTGTTTTTCGCGCGGCAGGGGTGTCGGAATTTTTTGGGATGTGGCAGTTACTTCAACAACCTCTTGTAGGCCTCTATTCATTACTTCTGTCTTTAGTGGTTCCATCTCTTTTATTTAATCCCATACGTTCTCGCACATCTTCGATAGAAATTATTCCATTCTCGAAGAGCGTTAAAAGGCCTTCGGCGTCCTTAAAGAGGATGGGCTCTTTCGCTTCCTTTTTAATCATCGCGTTTTCCATGTCGGGGTCCAGCCCCATTTTCTGCATGAATGTCTCCCGTGAAATTATCTTCCTGTCGAGCAGCGCGAGTTCCATCTTTTTCACATCCATATCATTCGATAGGCCGAAATCACTGAATATGTAATGGATGCTGTTCTCTTCCCGGCCTTTCATCTTAAGCCAGTCGAAGAACACCCAGTTCAGGATTTCGCGAGCATGCTGCCGGATTTCCTTGAGCATGATAACTGTCTTTCGCCATGCGAGAGTTGTATTTGTAAAATTTGCGCCCGCGCCTGTAACGAGGCTCTGACTGATCCTGAGCGCCACCATGACATCGCTCCGCGCCTCGCGGATTTTCTCTTCGATGTTGCCGATGTTCCCCCGAGCGCCGAAAGAGCTGACTTTGATATAAGGCGGGACTACTGTGCCGTTTTTCAGTTCAACCCTGTTCAGCGTGTCGCGGACGGTCCTGAGCATTTTCTCGTCCTGCATGATTACTTTATCCCCGAACACGCCGCCGACTTGCACGAGCCGGAGCGGATTTATCCACCCCTTCGATATAGCCTCCTGTACTTTTCGGTAATTGCGCAAAAGCTCGATGTCATTGAACGCTGCCAACACCATGGAATTTCCTCGCGGAGAATCCAACGCGGGATTACGGCGGAGGTGTAGCAAACGGGTCAGCGACATGGGAATAGAATCGCCCATATAAGCTGAATTTCGGAATTGGATTGCCTCCTCCAATTTGCGGCCCTCATACCTCACTTGGACGGTGATCGGATTTACGCATACGATTTCATCGAAGTCCGTGCCATCGCCGTTGTAACCTTTCCAGCAGATGGCGTCTCCCGTAACGAGAAGATTGATAATGCTGTCTTTCAAAAGCGTGTTCAGTTTCACACGCTCCGCGAATTCACGCACTTCGGCATTCAAATCCACATCGCCGCATACGAATCTTACGGAATCGCCGAGCGCAAATGTGCGCCAAGTGTTGATGATGTTGTTGACGATAGGCTCATGCTTGTAATAATGCCATGCTTTTGCAGCCTTTTCTTCCCATGAACGCGGGATCGCGTCATAAACATTTATCTCGCTGAATGCGCCCGGAGCCAACACGGCCCCGAGACCTTCCGTGCTCGAGATAAACACTACGTTATCTTTCTCGCTGACAGAATTCTTAGGCGTTTTCTTCATTGTTCCCTCCATTTATTTGCCTTGACACGCGGTTACACGCCATTAAAGGCGCTTTCGCGCGCTGTGGCGGTAATTATAAAAAGAGCCTGTGACAAATTTATAAGAAATTTCTTTTCATATATTGAACGGGGAAACAAGCGTGAAAGGATCAGCCGAGCTCCAAAAACAGTGAGTCGTAATTGAATGTCGTGCTTAAAACAAGCCTGAAGTTGTAATATTAGGAAGCTTACGATGATCCCAAGCATGCCTAATGAATTTTGACTAAAATTCCAAAAATACATATCGACGGTTTTGAATCGCCAAAAGCGATACGTAAAAGAAACGTTTTGTCGCTTGTTTGTTGTTAAACAGCAAACTAATCAAGAAATATTATTGACTGGTTGTTGCAGCGCATGATATTGTTAGTTTGAATTTAGCATTTCTGAGCAAAATGAATAGAGACTTGCTACGTAGGTTGCGGCCGAAATTATTTACTATTCTTTTTGCGTTGAAAAATTAGTATACGGAGCTATCCATGAGGAATAATAGCGGTAGTGTCATGCGAAAGCTATTTCCGGCGTTATTGCTGTTGATCGCGGCCGGGTTATTTTTATTCGGAGGCATGCTGTTCGCAGCGCACATTCCAACGGTGGAGATAACGTCGCCGGGCGCGGGGGAGGATGTTTCCGGAACTATTCCCGTTGTGGCGAATTATTCAATTGACAACGGAAATATTCATTCTCTTACGTTGTTCGCCGCCGGGAATGAAGTCTTGAATGTCGACGTACATCGCAGAGAAGGCGTTTATACTTTCAATTTAAATACTGCAAATTATCCGGACGGTTCGCTGGAGATCAAGGTAAGGGCGTGTTCGGCGGACGAGAATAGCGGGCATTGTTCGACTGACACCGTGAATGTTGTTTTGGACAACAACGAAGGGCCCGAAGCTCCGTGGATCGAGATCATGTCGCCGGAGTCCGGCGAAACGGTGTCGGGCAGCGTGATTGTGTCCGCGAGTTTCGAGTTTCTTTATAACTATACCCGGAATGTTTATCTGTATGCGAACGGCGTAGAGGCTGGGCGCGTAAGCGTCAGCGTGAAAAAGGGCTCGGTGACATATTCATTGGATACAACCAGATATCCGGATGGGCCTCTGGCGCTGATGGTGAGTGAGTGTCCGCCTTCGGGAGGCAGCGAGTGGTGTCGGCGGGATACTGTGAATATCACGGTTGACAATGTGGAAGAGGACACGGAAGCGCCGGAGATCGCGATAACCGATCCGGCGGCGAATGAGTTGATCGGAGTGAAGCCGGTTTTGGTTGCGGCTGAGCTAACGGACAATGTCGCTGTGAACCCGTCGACGGTTGTGGTAAAGCTGGACGGGACTGCTGTTACGGCGCAGTGTACGGTGACGGCTGTCTCCGTGAATTGTACTTTGAACCCGGCGGAAGGCACGCATGCGTTGACGGTTGAAGGGAGGGATATAAATAATAATTCTGCTATACAGAAGAGCGTTAATTTCACTGTCGATACGGTTGCGCCGAATGTCACGGTGATTTCGCACACGAACGGGCAGACGGTGAACACGGCGGCGATCAATCTCGCAGGAACGGCGGGCGACGCGACGAGCGGCGTGGCGTCGGTTGAGGTTAACGGTACGGCTGCGACGCTTAACGGCGGGAACTGGACGCTGAATAATTTTGCGCTTGAAGAGGGCGCGAATGTGATTGCGGTTGTAGCGGAGGATCGCGCGGAACATGCGAAGACAGTCGTTTTGAGCGTGACTTATGTTCGGATAATTTGCCGCGCGGACGCGGACTGCGGAGACAGCGATGCGTTGACGATTGACAAGTGCATTAATCCCGGAACCGGCGCGTCGCGATGCGAGAACACGCAGATCGCATGCAACACGAACGCCGATTGCGCCGGCGACGCAAGGTTCTGTGTCGAAGGCGGGACGGCGGCGGCGGTGTGCGCCGAATGCCGGAACAACGGCGATTGCAATGATAGCAACGCGCATACCGAGGATGTCTGCGTTAACGGCGGAACCGCGGCGTCAGCTTGTGCGAATAACGCGATTGAATGTCTGAACGATGCCGAATGCAACGACAATAACAGGTTGACGCTCGACAAGTGCAATAACGCCGGAGCGGCGCAGGCGTTCTGTTCAAACGATCCGCTTATATGCGCGACCGACACTGACTGCAACGACGGCGAAGCGCTTACGCTTGATAAATGCAATCACCCCGGAACCGCACAGTCATCATGCGCGCACGTTTCAATAGAATGCAATAACAACAATGACTGCAATGACGATAACTCCCGGACGCAAGACGCTTGCTCGAATGGCGGAACCGTAGCGTCAGTCTGCGCACACAGTCCGATCACGTGCTTGAGCGATAATGATTGCAGCGACGACAACGCTCTTACGCTCGATAAATGCAAGAATGCGGGAACAATACAGTCAACTTGCGCGAACACTGGAATTGAATGCAATGTGAATGCCGATTGCGCGGATAACGAAGCATTAACGCTTGACACATGCGCCAACGGAGGAACGGCGACTGCGGCATGCAACCACGCGGCGATAGCCTGCAACACAAACTCTGACTGCGACGACGATAACGCCAGGACGCAAGACGCTTGTTCGAACGGAGGAACAGTAGCGTCAGCCTGCGCGCACAATCCGATAGCGTGTTTGAATGACGCCGACTGCGGCGACGGCAATGAGTTGACGATAGACAGTTGCGCCAATCCGGGAACGGTTCAATCGGCGTGTGTGGGCATTGAAATTGAATGCAACACGAGCGCGGACTGTGACGACCACAACGCGAGAACGCTCGACACATGTACGAACGGCGGGACGGCGTCGGCATCATGCGCGCACAATGATATTGCATGCCTAAACGACGCGGATTGTAACGATCAGAACAACAGGACGCTCGATAAATGCAACAGCGCCGGCACGGCTCAGGCTTTCTGTGCGAACGACCCGCTTGCATGCAATGCCGATGAAGATTGCGGTGACGA
>JBAYJY010000099.1:0-16271 GCA_041664945.1 bacterium
ATCTTGCAAAACCGTGCAATATGGATGACATTTATGACTGTCTTCAAGGAGCTTTACAGCCGTATGATTATCAAAGGGCGTCAATAGCGACAGCAATCGACAGATTTAGACGTTAATATTCCTGTCCGGAGTCGCGAACGATGCACTCTCTCAAGCGACCGTATGATGTAAATAGGTATTTCTGCGACATAAAACTATAACATGAAAGAGGCGACTGAAATGAAAAAAAGCTACATATTCACAGGGCTTATGATAATTGTTATTACTATGGCGGTTATTCTTGTGAAGGTTGTGATTCCTGCTCTGGCAGCGGCTAACAAAGAAGAAATCGCAAACAAATCGGAATTTGGCGAGACCTATGTCGGCGATGTGGTTACGGACGCGATGAAAGCGGCGCGGAACGCGGATGTAGCGCTGGTGAATGGAGGAGCGCTCGGCTACAAAGACATGCCGGATAATTTGACTGATATAACAGTTGGCGCGCTTGTGCCATTTGACGATGATCTTATCGTTTCGGTCAATCTGAAAGGAGACGCGCTGAAACGCATACTCGAAAACAGCTACTCGCTGCTTCCGAGGCGGTCTTCGAATTTCCTTCAGGTTTCCGGCGTCGAATTCAAATGCGACTTGAATCAGCCGTCCGGCGCTCGTGTATCGGGCATAACGGTTATCGGAAAAGCGCTTATGCCGGAGAAAGAATACATTGTCGCTGTAACCGAATTTCTGAGTAGCGGCGGCGGCGGTATGAAAGAGTTCCGTGAAGGCAGGTTAGTCTCCGGAGAAAAGGCGCCGTTCGGAGAAGTCTTGATCAAACACGCGAAATACAACAGGAATAAAATAGATTCTAATGATGGCAGGATAACGATTATTCCGGTTAAGTGACTGAATGATTCTCCATACGCGCAATGAATGCCGATGAGCAAAATAATTGAAAAAGTATTCGGGCCGTTGTCCCCAAAGGCAATAAACAGAATAAACGCCCTTCCGGCTTTTTCGGCGGACAACCCCGATCTCGATGAATTCGGGTTCAGCCGCGAGGGGCTGAAGTCGTACCTATCGCCGCTTCTTTTTTTATACGAAAAATGGTTCAGGGTGGAAACTGAAGGCATCGAAAATATCCCCGACAGCGGGCCGGCGATCATTGTGCCGAACCATTCCGGACAATTGCCGATGGACGGCGCGATGATAATTATGGGGTGCCTGATGGAGAAACTGCATCCGCGGGTTCCTCGAGCGCTGATCGAGAAGTTGTTCCCTACCATACCTCTGGTTTCGACGATGGCGATACGGTGCGGCGAGGCGGTCGGCGTCATTGAAAACGCTGAGCGTCTGTTGAGCCAAGGCGAGCTTCTGATGATTTTTCCGGAGGGCGTTAAAGGCTCCGGCAAATTGTGGGCTCAACGCTATCAAATGCAGAAATTCAATATGGGATTCCTCGAACTCGCCATCAGATTCAAAGCCCCTATCATCCCGGCGGCGGTGATTGGCAGCGAGGAACAGGCCCCGAGTTTCTATAACGTCAAGCCGGTCGCGAAAGCGCTCGGACTGCCGTACTTTCCTATCACGCCGTTTTTCCCGTGGTTCGGGTTGCTCGGCGTCGCGCCGCTGCCCTCCAAATACCGCATCTACTTCGGCAAGCCTATGGATTTCAGCAGCCACACATCAGCGCTTGACGACCCTGTCGCCATACGGTTACTTGTGGAAAGCGTTCGCTGCCGCGTTCAGAAAATGGTTGACGCAGGTCTGGGAAAACGGCCGTTACCGGGTTTTTGAAGCGCAGTTATTCAATAACTCGCGCTATTAACTTCACCACCTGAAGATAAACTGCCGCTATTTTCGTTTCGTTCAAAATTTCCAACTTGTTTTAACTTTCCCATGCGGATATTATACCGAAAGTCATTAAATCAGGTTTAGCCCTTTATGACATAATTTGAAATATTCCCGCTTAGATTTGTATTAACACTTGTTCTCTTGCGGTTCCAATAGCGTCTATAAGTTATTTTTCACACATCTGAAACAGTTAATAAGATGTAATTGACCTTTATTTAATACTTTTATTTTTTTGCGGAATTTGTTCAATTCCCTTAATTAAGACAAAAAAAAAGCCACCTTCCCTGGTGGCTCTTTAGGAGGAGTTGCTGTGGCTAGCAGCAACCATGTCAATCTATATGTTCATCGGCAGCTATTTCTAAAACTTTAGCGGTGTGAAATATTATTTTTTTATTTCGGTCGCGAATATACGGAAATTATTCCAATCACAAAAGGAGATATTTTGCAAAATATGGCATTTTGATGAGTAAAATGTTCGTTATTCGCCGATATTCGAGGATATTAAGGTAAGTATGTAATATTAAGTATGGAGGACGTGGATTTATGTGCGGAATAATTGGTTATATCGGAGAAGGCCAAGCAGCCGAAGTAATCCTTTCAGGCCTTCGTAAATTGGAATATCGAGGATATGACTCGGCTGGAGTCGCTATCGTTAACAACGGCAAAATAGAGAGGCGTCGAAGCGAAGGCAAACTTATCAATCTCGCAAAATTGCTCGACGCGCAACCGGTTGCAGGCTGCGCCGGCATCGGCCACACCCGCTGGGCCACTCACGGCCGCCCCACCGAATTCAACGCGCACCCGCACATCGACTGCACCGGCGCGATCAGCGTCGTTCACAACGGCATTATCGAAAATTACCTGAAATTAAAGGATGAATTGATCGCCGGCGGACACGAATTCCGATCCCAGACGGACACAGAGGTGCTCGCGCACCTGATTGAAGCGGAGATGAAGAAAAACGGCGGCGATGTCGGCGCCGCGCTTCGCCGCGCGCTCCGCCGTGTCGAGGGCGCTTACGCCATCGGCGTTATACATAAAGATCATCCTGATGTTATTTACGCAGGACGAAAAAGCAGCCCCCTGATCATCGGCCTCGGCGAAGGCGAAAATTTCATAGCCTCTGATGTTCCTGCCATTCTGCCATACACGCGCCGCATCATTTATCTCGAAGAGGAGGAAATCGCAGTTCTTACCCGCGACAGCGTCAAAATCACCGATCTCGACGGCAATCCGCTCACAAAACCGGTTGAAGTCATCGAATGGAACCCGGTTCTCGCCGAAAAAGGCGGGTTCCCGCATTTTATGCTGAAAGAAATTCACGAGCAGCCGCAGGTTATCCGCAATACCATAGGCGGCCGCACGGACGAGGAAAACGCAAAAATATATCTCGAAGAACTCGGACTGAGCATTGAGGAAGTTAAGGCGCTCAGCACGGTATATATCGTTGCCTGCGGAACCGCCTATTACGCCGGGGCTGTCGGCAAATACATGCTTGAAAAGCTCGCAGGAGTCCACGTCGACGTCGATTTCGCGTCGGAATTCCGCTACCGGGACCCGATGGTGAACGAAAACACGCTTGTGATCGTTATCAGCCAGAGCGGCGAGACGGCGGACACGCTTGCGGCGCTGCGCATGGCGAAAGAACGTGGCGCGAAGGTTATCGGCATAGTAAACGTAAAAGGCAGCTCGATCTCGCGCGAGGTCGACGGCGTTCTTTACATACACGCCGGACCGGAGATCGGCGTCGCGTCGACAAAGGCATACGTAGCGATGCTTATCGCGCTGTTGCTGCTCAGCATACAATTCGGACGCATGCGCGGCCTCGTCACCGCGCCGGACGCCCGGCGGCTCATTCACCTGCTTAAGACTCTCCCTCAGAAAATCGAGGATACGCTCGCCGACACGACTTCGATCAAGGATATCGCCGACCGCTACTCCGACCGCCGCGACTTTCTCTACCTCGGCCGCGGGATAAATTTTCCGACCGCTATGGAAGGCGCGCTGAAGCTGAAAGAAATATCCTACATCCACGCGGAGGCGTACGCAGCCGGCGAAATGAAGCACGGCCCGATCGCGCTGATCGACCGCCGCATGCCAGTCGTATCAATCGCAACGCAGAGCCACGTTTACGACAAAATGCTCTCAAACATTCAGGAGGTCATTGCGCGCGAAGGCATCGTCATCGCGCTCGCGACACAAGGAGACGCCGAAATTCTGAAATTCACTAAAGACGTGATTTTTGTGCCGGACACAGAGGAATTGCTGTCTCCGATTATCAACGTCGTGCCGCTGCAACTTCTCGCCTATCATGTCGCGGTTAACCGCGGCTCGGATGTAGACCAGCCGCGAAATCTCGCTAAATCGGTTACGGTTGAATAATGCGAAGGAATATGAAAGTTGTTTTTTTTCGTTAATCAACAGATTTGCTTTAGCGACCGTATATGTTATGATAATGACTAACAGATAAAATCTACGATGGGCAATGAAAGCCCGGCTGCAGGAGGATTAAAATGAAAAAAATATTAATAATTGCAGTGGTTCTCGGCGTAGCAGCTCTTGCCGCGGCGTGGTTCTCCGGCGTTCTCTCTCCAGTCACTTTTACCGACAGATATGAAGGCCCGTTCTTCGTTGTTTACGAAGACCATGTCGGCGCCTACCCTTTAATCGAGCAAGTTGTCAAAGATGTCTCGAAACGAATGGATGACGCAAACCTTCCTTACACAGATGGTTTCGGGCAGTTCTACGACGACCCGAAAACTGTTCCGGCGGACAAGTTGAGAAGCATCGGCGGCGTTCTCGTCTCCGGCGTAACTCAAGTCGATTCGCCTATGGCATTTGGAACTATTCAGTATGACCACTACGCTATCGCCTCTTTCAAGGGACTCTCCATGCTCGGCCCTTCAGTCGTTTATCCTAAAGCGGTAGAATGGATGAAAGCCAACAATAAAACGCTTAACGGCGCGGTCATTGAGATCTATAAAAAAGGCGGCCTGAAAAAAGAAGTTATTTTCATGTTCCCGATCAATTGATTAATCCGTTTACGCCTCCTTTTAATTAATGAATATTTGTTTTTTTACCTGACTTTTCGTATATCCGCGCGAAATCATTAAGTTTTTCCATGCCGCCCTGTATAATAACATTATATGGCTGAAGAACGAATTCAAAAAATACTTGCGCGCGCCGGATTAGGCGCGCGTCGAAAATGCGAAACCCTTATCACAGAAGGACGCGTTAAGGTTAACGGCGTCACGGTATCAGCGTTAGGCGAGAAAGCGGACTCCGAACGTGACGAAATATCTGTCGACGGCAACCCAATCCTGACCAACGAAATCTGTTACGTGATGTTCAACAAGCCCGCGGGTTGCCTTACGACCGCACTTCCAGACCAGCACGGCCGCGCAACCGTCATGGACTATTTCGAAGATTTTCCTGTTCGTGTCTTTCCTGTCGGCCGCTTGGACTTCGACACCGAAGGCCTTCTAATCCTCACCAATGACGGCGCTTTCACTCAGCAGGTTCTGCACCCAAGCCACAAGGTTTACAAAACCTATGAGGCGGTTGTCAACGGAATTCCCGGCGAAACCACTCTCGACCTGCTTCGCTCCGGAATCGAACTCGATGACGGCATAACCTCGCCGGCTCGCGTCAGGCTTATCGGCACACGTATCATGCCGCCGCCTGTCGAACGCAACAAACGCTTGCGTGCGCAGGAACCGCTCAAAGCCTCGATTATCTCTATTTCCATCCGCGAAGGCCGGAAACGACAGGTGCGCCGCATGTTCCGCGCCGGCGGCCATGAAGTGTTGCAACTCAGACGCATCCGCATCGGCGCACTCGATCTCGGCAATCTGCCGGCCGGCGCCCACAAAATTCTCACCCCCGAACAGGCGGCGCTCGCCCTGAAAGAAATTATCAGGGACTAATGACCTCAATGGATAAATCTTCCGTTTATACGCCAAAAGGAATCGTTTTTTCGCCGAGTTACAACTGCCCTGCGCATTGCGACCACTGCAATATTCCGTTCGACAACGTGGACACTTCTATCGAACTTCAAATTGAAACCGCGAAGCGGGTTCTCGCCGAGGGCAAAGCTCTCGGTCTGCATGCGTTTCAGTTTGCAGGCGCCGAGCCAACTCTCTGCGAGGATTTCATGGTTGAAGTTTTTAAAGAGGGCCGCCGGCTGAGCATGAAGGCGCACCGCCCGCCTACTAACTGCTGGCTCGGCGGCGACCCCGAGCGGCTGCGCAATTTTTTCGAACGCCTCAGCGACGCAGGCTGGTCCGCCGGATTCAGGGTGAGCTGCGACGCGTTCCATGCGCGCGTCCCGGTCGAATGGACCGCGCGCTTTTTAGCAACCGCATCCGAATTTTTCGACCTTAACCGTTTCATCATCGGCTGTTGCGATATAGACGAAGACCGATCGCGCCGCCGATTAGAGCTTCTTGCCCATGCAGTTCGCGAAACAGGAATCGAAGCGAGCGTCGACTGCAATTGCCTCGTGACATCGGCCGGAAGAATCAAGATAGGATTTTGGGCGCCGACCCGTCCGACATGGAAAGCGCTCCCGGACAGCGCTTTCAGTTTCCGGCGAGTTTCAACTGATCCTGAAGCGGCCGCGAGATATGACCGTGACGCTCCGATCGGCCCTTTCGGCTGTCTCGGCCCCGGCGGAGTCGGCTATTTCTGGCTTGACCCGAACGGCGACACGCGCGCCTGCTGCGGCAACTCAAATATATTTTCAAGCGCTTTGGTTGTCGGAAACGTGACCCGCGAACCGCTTGGAGCGATATATGAACGCGCGCTCACAAGCCAACTGCTTAATATTCTTGCCCGTGGCGGGCCTGTTTCACTCGCTATCGAAGCAGGCGCCGGCGACCTGCTTGAAGGCAAATACACACATCGTTGTGAGCTTTGCGCCGCGCTGCTCGCCGATCCGCGCGTTCTTAAGTTATCTTGAAATATCTGCAAAAATTGTAGATATTCACGAAATAAACAAAATAGACGTAATCATCAATTTTTTTTATCGACTTGTTGTTACTATCAATAATTTGGTAATATATCTTAATCGACGTTTGTGTTTTTAATTAAACAAGACAAGGATCCGAAAAATGAAAATTCGCTTTTGGGGCGTACGCGGCAGTATTCCCACTCCCGGAGAAAGAACCGCTAAATTCGGCGGAAACACATCGTGCGTAGAAATAACGACTAACTCAGGCGAAACACTGATATTCGACGCCGGCACAGGAATCAGGGAATTAGGCCTTGATTTTCTGAGACGCAACGACAGGTCCGATGAAGCGCATTTGTTCATTTCTCATGTCCACTGGGATCACGTTCAGGGCTTCCCATACTTCGTGCCCGCCTATCTCGCGGATATGAAGATTAATATTTATAGCGGGATGGATATCAAAAAACCGTTTTCCATCCAGATGGAACCGCCGTTTTTTCCGATTAGGCTGGATGAACTCAACTCAGATATTACATTCCACGTATTAGACAAGAACGGGATTGATATCAACGGCGTTTCAATCAAGCCGTTCTCGCTCGTGCATCCGCAGGAAGTCTACGGATTCGTAATTCAGGACGGCGGCAAAAAAATAGTCTATTCAACAGACACAGAGCATGAAATCGGCGGCAAGCATGAAAAATATATTGAAGCGATCCGCGGAGCGGACGTCCTTCTTTTCGACGCGCAATACACTCCAGAAGAGTATATAAAAGGCAGGGTCGGCTGGGGACACAGCACGTACGAGGCTGCTATCGAGATAGCTAAGATGGCAGATGTAAAAAAGCTCGTGTTGTTCCACCACGAGCCGACGCACGACGACGCAACCGTCGAAGCGATCGAAAAAGACGCTCAGAAATTGTTCCCAGATATTATCGCGGCTCGGGAGGGAATGACGCTCGAGGTTTGACGCTCCGTGCGTTTGGGTATGGAATTAAAGAGAGGAGCGTGTGGCGAATTGTCCCGCAAAAGACAGTCCGATTCAGGCATCACCATTATCGAGCTTGTCCTCATAATCGCGTTGATAGTTCTTTTGTACGGCATGTTCGTGCCCCGATACACCCACTTGGCGATCAGAAAACATCAGGTATATTCAACAGCGCATGATCTGGCGGCTGACATTAGATATGCGAGGCAACTGACATTCGGCGGCGGACCTACTGGCAACTCCGGAAAAACTTATTGGTTGAAACTGTATAAAGTCGGCTCCGCAACCGACACGTGGAGAATCTTCGAAAGCGACAACGAGGCGTCGCCGATAAAATCCGTAACGGTTCTGCCGGGCGTCTATCTTAACGAAACTTCCACAAGTTCGTTTTATTTCGATATCACAGGCGTAACCTCCCCGGTCAACGGCGGCGCGGTCGAGGTCCACGACAGCGACAACAAATACCAATGGGACGTTTCGGTCGTCAGGGGAACCGGGCGCGTCAAATTGATCGAACGATGAATATGAAAAATTTTCTCGCAAAAACAAACGCCGGTCTCCGCGCCATCAATTCGCAGGGCGGCTTTACTATTGTCGAGATTCTCGTCGTCATCGTTCTGATGTTCGTCGTTCTATACCCGCTTGGGCGAGTAATCGCTTCATCTCTCGAATCCACTACAAACGAACAGCATCTGACACACTGCGCATTTCTTGCTCAACTGAAAATCGAGGAAACTCGAACCAGCGCTAACTGCTACACAAACCACACGGTTGCCGGCGGCGTGAACTGCCCTTACGACGGCACAAGCCATAACGACTTCGATCAGGACTTCAATCAGAACCCGCCAGCCTGTTCTTTTCCGGCGCCGTTTACTTTATACAAATGCATTGTCGAATACGGCGCCTCCTCACAGACCCGTCTTAAATACATTCAGATCCGCGTATGGTACGACAGGAACGACGACAATGTTTATGATGTTGACAACAACGAACCCTCTGTTTTCCTTGAAACATTGCTGACGCAGAGGCCGCCGCTCTGGTAAATGATGAATAAAAAATACGGACATCATGGAGTGACTATCGTCGAACTGATGATAGTAGTGGCGCTCGTCGCAGTGCTTGCCGCCGCTATGATGCCGCTCATTTCCACCACTTACGAATCGTGGCGCACCGCTGACCGGCGCGCCGAACTCCTTCAGGTCGGCCGCGTGGGAATGGATAAAATGAGCCGCGAACTCCGCAGAGCATACGACCTTAAAGATACCTCGAACGCGCTTTTAATCGACTTCTATCCGGACTGGGCGTCAAGCACGCCTTTCCGTTTCAACTATGACAACGCCTCGAACATGGAACTGCAATTCGGCACGACTACTCCTGTTTTTATAAATGACTCTCTCGCCGCGCCCATTGACTCGTTCACTTACAAAACTTACACGCGGCGTCTCGAAACAGGCGCCGCTTTCCGAAGGGTCAACGCTTTCGTCACCACTTTCACTGTTTCAGATGAACGCCGGATCCTGCCCGCTACTGCCGCCCAAAACCTTAACCCAATGACTTTTTACACTCAATCCCAGATGCGGGTTTCCCGGGAAGGCTACGTCTTTGCCCACGACAGCACATACGCGACCGATTCTTACCGTTTCGTTCAAAGCTCCAACGACAACATTTGCGTCAAAGCTTACTGCGACCGCGTCGACCCCGCCGTCGGCATTACTATCAGGACTATCACGCTCGCTCTTCTCGCCGGCGGTTTCTCCGTCACTTACAATATGAACTATGACGCGGTCAACGATATTTTCACCAGATGCCCGATATCAAGCTCGCTTTTTGTGAAGCCGGCCGTTCGCATTACAATTCGCATTCGCGACAATAACGGAGAAACCTGCGACTTCGTGGATACTATACAGGTGATCCCATGAAACACGGAAAACGCATGCTGAATAATCAAAGCGGTTCCGTCGTTCTAATGGCGGTGTTCCTCGTTTTCTTCATTTCCGTGTTGATGATTACTCTCGAACTTATGCGCCTGTCAGACATCGAAATCATTTCAAACCACATCGAAGACATGCAGACCTACTATTGCGCGGAAGCCGGGATCGAATACGAAATCAGGCGAATAAGAAACGCAAACGCCAACCCTGCCACAAGAGCTGCAAACGTCGCCTGCCCGACAACAACACGGCAGAATGACTGCTCTGACAATAGGGGTTCGGTCAACACCGGCTGGACATATAGAATTCAGGACAAATCCTTTAAAGCCGACCCCAATTACACCTATTGCAACTACGAAATTTTCACTTCCATCGGATGCAAGGGATCTTTCGGAGCCGGCGGTTGCTCAGGCCAGTTCGCAAGAAGCGTTCAAGCGATCATCAGGCGCACAAACCAAAGCACCAACCTTAGATATATTCAAGTCATTCGCTGGCGCGAACTCTGATCCGCAGATAACGAAACAAATCGCCGCTATGAACATTGCCCAGGATTCGGTTTCTATCGCCGAATCCGGTTTAAATATCAGTCGCTGGTTTTCCTGTCGATCTTTTCCAGCATATCGATGACGACCTGTAGCGAAACGGTGAGAGCCTCCGGCCTGATGTGATCGATAACGTCATGCCTCGTGTGATAGTTGAAAACAAGCTTATCAACGTTTTGGCACAATATGCATGTCGCAGGCACTCCGGCGACCGAGAAGGCGGACGCGTCGGAAGCGCCGAGCGGCACTAATTTCTTTCTCATCTTCAATTTTCGTTCCGCCGCTGAATCGAGAGCCATCTGAACGAGTTCAGGACTGTGCTTTGCGCTCATGCATATCTCGCGGTCGATCACTGTCAGATATTCCTCTTCGCATACTCCGTCGACCATTATCACGTATGTAGGCGTCTTGCTTAATTCTTCCCTGTGTTTTGTTATATATCTTTTAGAACCGCGCAGCCCGGCTTCCTCTGATGAAACGCCGAATATAACCACTTCCGTATTCTGCGGGAAAAACGAACCGTCTTTTTTAGCGTCGGCGAGGTATTTCCCAAGTCCGGCGGCTACCGCCACTCCAGCGATATCGTCCATCGCGCCAGGCACCGGCTTGTATGTGTGGAAAACAATGAACAGGCTTACGAAAGGCGAAAGCGCGACACATATAATGCCGATTATCCTGTAAACAGGCGCTCCCGCCCCGCCCATGAAAAACGCTATCGTTTTCGCCGCGCTGCCGCCAAGCAGCAACAATACCGCCGCTATTCCGACTATCATCACCGGTATCGCCGCGTTTTTGAATATGTACCACAGATTGAACTCGTATGCGGAATCCAAATGCCCGCCCACTATCAAGCGCCGCTTGATCTCTCCCTTGGGCTTGATGATTCCCAACACGTTCTCGCCTTCCCTCTTCGGAAACATAAAATCGAGAAATTCCCTGTAGCGCACAAACTGAAAAAACAGCATGCAGAAACCGGCCACGCTTATCGCCAGCGCCGCCGGCGGATAATACCAGTACAGCGGCAACGCAACGAGATACAGCAATACCGCGAAAGGCAGAAATCCCAAAAACGCGTATGGACTGCACCGGAATTTTTCAACATCAACTCGGTCGCAGACCGGCTTCAATTCATTAACGAGCATCCGGCCCGCTTTCTTCTCATCTTCACTGCATGGAACTCGTGGGCCAACCTCGTCCATCACTCGCTTGATAAAGTTGTACATGAAGTTTGTGTACTTTTCAGCAACCATGAATCCATACCCCGCGATGCAAGTTATTTGTGTTCCCGAACCCTGTTATAGCGGTTTCAGACTAAAAGTTACGCTTCCGGCCGACGCGAAGCCTCCACTTAACACTCCGGAATAATAAACCATTATTTGTAAATTTCAATAAAATGAGGGAAATCCGGGCGCCGGGCGATCAGGACTCGAAATCCAATTGCGCGGCTCCTCGCCCGGTCGCCGAATCAGGAAATTCTTCTCGTGCGATTTCGTAATTCATCGAAAACGCGGCCACGCGCGCGGACAGCAGTTCAAAGTTCTTCGCGGCCATTTCCTTATTCACATTAGCATAGCAGAAATGGCAGCCGTGCGGGCAAGTGTTGTATGCTCCTATGTCCCGGCTTTCGTAACATCCACACTCTTCACGGGTAGGCTTGAGCGGCGCTCCGCAGACGCCGCCGGTTAATCGCTCTATTAACTCGCCGTCCACGCAATGCGCTTTGTAAATAGAAGGTCCGCCGTCGCCTCCGCCGTTCAAAAGATAATCGCCGCAGCAGGTATGCATATCTATTCCTCTGCCGGCTGCATGGACGCTCAGTTCGCGCGCGAATGCGATCTTCTCTCCCCGCGTCAGATCGTATGTAAATGCTTTGCTTTCTGTCCGTTTTCTTTCTTCATCCGGATCCGCGCGAAATGTAATTCCTCGCTTGGAGTAAATCTCTTCAAAATTGCGGCGAACTTTCCCATAAAACTGAACATAACTGAAATAACAACGCCTCGTAACACCCTCCATCGCCCCCGCGAGTTCGACAAATCTTTCGAGTGTCTCGGCCGGTGATGTTATCGATGTGAAAATAATCGGGTCGAACCGCCAAAGGACATGATCAGGCGAGTAACGGTCCGCGAGCAGCCGGGATGTCTCCACAGCCTGCGCCGCCATCGGCGTATTCTCCTCGAATACTTTCGGAAGCCCCGTTATCGTGAATTGAAAGTAGAACTTGTAGCCACGTTCGTCCAACTCATCGAGATGCTTCAGAAACGGCTCGAAATTTTTTGACCAGAATACTATAAATATCACATCTTCCGGGCGTAACGACACGTTGTAACGCTGCCCGCCGAACGGATTCACGAAGCCGGCGGCGCCCTCCCTGATGCGATTCATGAACCAATCGCCGTAGAATGCCGGAATATCCGTTCGTCGCGACGCTGAAATAATGTTTTTCATTCTAAAATATTATAGTAAAAAAGAGTAGTTTTTGCGCTTGTGAAAATAATATCAAATAAAACTTGACAAACCAACAGGATTTTTTATAATGAGAGCGAATCAACCAACCGGTTGGTTGCACGGAAGCGCATCAGGTCTCTGTCCAACGCAAATAAGGCGGAGCGCATCATGGCTAAGCAACACAACGACTCCTCTCACGAAGCCTCAGACGCAAGGAATTCGCTATTAAAAGCAGGCGCAAACCTTTTCGCGGCTCAGGGTTACAGCGCTACCGGCGTTCAGCAGATTACTGACGCCGCCGGAGTAAATAAAGCCACCCTCTACTACTACTTCAAAAGCAAGGAAGGCCTTTATAATTTCCTCATCGACGAAGGCGTTAGATTGGTGGAACGCGCAGTAACCGCCTCAGAAGACCCAAATTCGAACATCGAGGAAAGAATCAAGCTCTTTCTCGGCACATTTTTAACGGTTGCCTCTGAGAACCCGGAACTCGCAAAAATAATATTCCGCGAAGCGTTCGGCGAGTGCGACAACGCACAGCTTACGGTGGCCGAGCATATCAAGGACAACGTGCGGCGTCTGGCTGCGGTTCTTGCCGAAGCGCAGGCTAAAGGCGATCTGCGCGCCGGGCCGGACCCGGTTTACTGGGCATACTCCATTTTCGGAATTGCCAATATGTTCATCTCTCGACTCGTTGTAAACAGTCAGGAACTGGATGTAGAGCCGTTGGTCGACCATATTCTCTCGCTGTTCATGCAAGGCGCCGAACCTACAGGAATATGAGTTTTATCGACAATAAAGCCCTCTGACAGGGCGACTGAACGAATAGTGAGACGGCGCGGAGCCGCCTCAAGGCCGGGGATCACTAAAAGCATAAAGGAAGTCAAAGATATATGCATCAAATACGGAGTGATCGCCATGAACCGGAAAATATTGGTTTTAACAGCTTGCCTCTGCATCGTTTTTGCTGGTGTGGCGCAGGCAAAGCAGCTTAGCTTAAAAGACGCCGTCAACACAGCGCTGGTAAGCAGCCCTGAGATTGCGGCAGCCGATCAGGACGCGGACGCTATCCGCGCCAAGATCAACGAAGCCCGCGCCGGCGGGCGCCTGACCCTCGGCCTCGACATGAATTACCTCCATCTCGCCGAGGCTCCCACTCTCAACGTCGATATCGGAAACATGCTCAAACCGGCATTCCTCGGCGTTCTCAACGCTGTTCCTTCCTACATTCAGGTTCCTAACCCTGCCTCGCCGGGAACTTACGTCACGATTCCCAATCCTTATAAGGCGCCCACCGCGGCCGCCCTTTCAAACGCTTCCTACGCTTTAAGTTACCCGCTCTCTAAACAGGACATGCGCAGATTCACTTTGAATCTTCAGAAACCGCTTTTCACCGGCGGCCGCGTTAAATATGGCGTCGCTCAATTGAGAAACGCATATGTAGCGCTGGACGAGCGCGCAAAATCCAAACAGCGCGAAGTCGCTCTTTCGGCTGTTAAAGCGTACCTCGGCGCAGTTCTCGCGAAACGCGTGGAGATCGTCTCTGAAGAAGCGTTTCAAACGGTCTCCCAGCACGTTAAACAGGCTGAGTCACTCTATAAACAGGGTTTGATTCCCAAGTACGAACTGATGCGCGCTCAGACAGAGCTTGCGAATCAGGACCGCAGAAGCCTTGACGCAAAAAACCAGGCAAACCTCGCGCTCGCTTTCTTTCAGGACGTGATTGGAACTCCTGACGAGGAACCGCCGACGCTGACGACTGAATTGGATGGTTCAAAAGAGATGAAGCTCGAATACGAGCAGGCCGCCGCGACAGCTCTCGAAGCGTCCACAGACATGAAGGCTCTTCAGGCGCGCGACCGCATTTACGCCAACGGCATCAAATCCGCGAAATCGGAGCGGCTGCCCGTTGTCGCTTTCGTGGCATCCGCCGACCTTCGCGACGAGGACCTCTCCATTCTCACCCCCGAGTCCTACTTCGGCATTTTCGCAAAGCTGCCGATAATCGACGGCGGCGTTTCTCACGCCAAGGTCACGCAGCAGATCGCGCAACGCGAGCGGAACAAAACCGACATCACCCGCCTGCGCAACGGCATCAAGCTCGAAATGAGAAAGAATTACCTCGATCTGATGAGCGCGAAGAAAGCCCTTGAAGCGGCCGATAAAGCGGTTGAACTGGCGACAGAAAGCCGCCGGCTCGCTGTGCGGCGGTTCGAAGTCGGCGAAGGAACAAGCATTGAAGTCACGGACGCGATTCTCGCGCTTTCCATAGCGGAAACGAACCGCGAGCAGGCCCGTTACCAGTATGACTCAGCCTACTACAGCCTTAAAAAAGCGCTGGGGCAGATTGTCGAAGAGTTTAATTAATAACCATTTCGTTAAATAAGCCGCTGTATCGAACGCGCGGCGATGATATAAACCGAATCCGCTAATGGATCGGAAAAACGTTTGAATCCGGGAGGAACGGCAATGGAAAATTCAGAGCATCGGATTCCAAAATCCAGAACATGGATCGGAGTGTCGATAACGATATGCATATTCGTTTTCGGCTTCATCTTCATCGCATTTTACGGGCGAGCCGATTCGACAACCGGGACTATAGACAGACCGGTGAAATCGTTCACGGTGGACGGCACATTAGAGACTGACGAAGTCGATGTTTCGTCGAAGCTGCCGGGGCGCATTTCCGAGTTGTTCGTCGATGAAGGCGACTACGTGACGGCGGGGCAGACGCTTGCTGTGCTGGAAGCTGAAGAGATAGACGCGAAGCATGATCAGGCGCAGGCCGGCGTGACGGCGTCGCAGGCGCAGTCGGCGCAGGCATCGCTCGCGGTGACGCTCGAAACGCGCAAGTCCGACACGCAGGTCAAGCAGGCCGAGGCCGGCGTTGAAGCGTCAAGCGCGGCGCTTGAGATGGCGCGCCAGAAGCTCGCCGCTCTCGAACGCGGCGCCCGCCCGCAGGAGATAACGCAGGCCGAACAGGGCGTCGCCGCAGCGCAGGCGCAGTTCGACACGGCGAAGAAAACCTATGCGCGCATTACGAACCTGAACAACGAAGGCATCGTTTCGCAGCAGAAGGCCGACGAGATAGAGATGACGTATAAGAGCGCGGAAGCGCAGCTCAATGTGGCTAAAGCGCGACTCGACATGGCTCAGGAAGGCGCGAGAAAAGAAGAAGTTTACGCAGCGCGGGAACAGGTGCGGCAGGCGCGCGCCGGCCTATCGGCGTCCGAGCAGACTCTGCAACTCGCGAAAGACGCCCGCATGATGGTCGACATCAGAAAAAAAGATGTCGAGGCGGCGAACCAGAAAATCGCGGCGAGCGAAGGCGTTCTGCGCGAGGTTTCAGCATATAAAAAGCAGACGACTATCATAGCGCCCATATCAGGCCGCATCAGCCAGCGCATGAGCCGCGCGGGCGAGATCGTCGCTCCCGGCTACGCTATCTTCAATATCACGCGCACTGATAAATTCTGGGTCGACGCTTATGTCGACGAAAATAAATTCGCGGGCCACAGCATCGGCGACTCGCTTACTGTCGTTATCCCGGCGCTCGGAAAAACCATTCCGGGCAAGATCTCGCGCAT
>JBAYJY010000100.1:0-16224 GCA_041664945.1 bacterium
GAGAAACTGAGAGCCTCCGAGGAACGATACAGAACGCTCGTCGAATCGGCGTCCGACTCCATCTTCATGTTCGCCGAAGACGGCACATATTTATCTGTTAACCGTGCGGCCGCCGAAGGACTTGGCGGCTCACAGAATAAAATCATCGGCAAAAACATACAAGACATGTTTCCTAAGGAAATTGCCGATTTCCAGATGTCAAAATTGAAAGAAGTTTTTTCGACAGGCAACTCGGTCAGCATTTTCGGTTCATTATCTAAGACTGATAAAGGCGATAGATGGTTCGACACCGAACTGACGCCGGTCAAAGACACAAAAGGCCGTGTTGTATGCGCATTAGGCATCGCGCGCGACGTGACAGCGCGCAAACAGAATGAAGAGATGCTGATGGAGTTGAATGAAACCCTGAGAACAATCATTCAGACTTCGACGATAGCCATCATCATACTCGACTCAGACGGAAACGTGGTGAACTGGAACAAAGCGGCGAATCTGATGTTCGGGTGGAGCGAACATGAAGTGGCCGGACAATTCATGCCGACCACGCCTGATAGTAATAAAAATAAATTCCTTGAACTGATTAAACGCGTCCTGAAAGGCGCGATAGTTACCGAAGTCGAGCTCGACCATCTGAGAAAAGACGGCTCTCCTATCCGAATCGGCTTGTCCGCCGCGCCTCTTTATAATTCCGACGGAGATGTCAATGGAATTATGCTACTCGTAACGGACAAGACAGAACGGGTTCAGGCCGAAAGCGCCCGCTTCGAAAGCGAGGAACGCTTTCGACGACTCGCAGAAAACGCGCCGGATATTATTTTCCGGTGGATTCCAGGTCATGGCATCGAATACATCAACCCGGCTCTTACAACAATCACCGGATATGAAACCGACGAAGTCATCGCTAATCCGGGCTTTCTCGCGTCAATGCTTTTCCCCGAAGACATTCCTCATTTTTATAAAGCCGCTCAGACATCTTTCATTCAGGGCAAAAGCGGCGAAACAGTGGAATTCAGATTCATTACGAAATCCAATGATGTAATATGGCTCGAAGCGCGACTTATTCCCATTCGCGGCGACGACGGTTCTTTCGCCGCCATGGAATGTCTCGTCCGCGACATAACCGAGAGAAAAAAATCGGAAGCTGAAAACATTCAAAACTATGAGATTCAATTCATTCTCAATGTGCTTCTGCATATCTCTCTGACCGATATGCCGTTCGACGAAAAAATGGAGAATTTTCTGAACTACCTTATTAATATCCCATGGCTCTCCCTTCAATACAAGGGCGCAATCTTTCTTAATGAGGGTGAGACCGGAGAACTCACTCTGAAAGTTCAAAAAAATCTGAACCCGGCTCTTCTTGAACAATGCAACAGGGTCAAGTACGGGCATTGCCTTTGCGGACAAGCGGCGCAATCCGGAGAAATTGTTTTCGCTGATCGCATTGACGAGAGCCACCATACTACATACGATGGAATTCAACCTCACGGCCATTACTGCGTTCCCATCCGTTACGGCTCGAAAACTATCGGCGTCATCTCTCTCTACCTCGACGAAGGCTCGATTCGTTCAGAAAAAAAGGACAGGTTCCTCGGGTCTGTCGCCGACGTTATCGCCGGGATGGTCGAACGCCAGCGGTCTGAAGAAGAAAGAGAAAAACTCCAGCAACTTCTTCTCCAGTCTCAAAAGATGGAGGCGATCGGCACGCTCGCAGGCGGCATCGCTCACGACTTTAACAATATGCTCGCTGTGATCATGGGGAACGCGCAGATGGGCGCCATGTTGCTTGAGCCGGAAGATACCGGCTACATCGAATTCAAGGAAATCACAAACGCTTCCGAGCGCGCCAAAGACCTCACTATGAAGCTGCTCACTTTCGCGAGAAAAGAAAAAATCGACGTCAAAACCATTTCCATCAATGAGATCCTTAACGAACTGGCCTCTATCCTTGACCGAAGCATCGCAAAAAGAATCGAAATCAAAACATCGCTGGCCGATAAAATGCCGCCCGTTAAAATCGACTCGAACCAGATCTATCAGTCTCTCCTCAACATCTGCAACAATGCCTGTGACGCAATGCCGTCCGCCGGAATACTGTCTATTGAAAGCAACGAAACGATTCTGGATGAGGAATACTGCCGGAATAATCCGGATGCCGAACCGGGACGCTACTGCCTCGTCAAAATCAGCGATACCGGGATAGGCATGACGGATGAAATAGCTCGAAGAATTTTCGAACCGTTCTTCACCACTAAAGGCAAAGGAAAAGGCACCGGCCTCGGGCTCTCCGTCAGTCTCGGCGTCATTCTTAACCATGGCGGCCACATACAAGTAAACAGCGTGCCAGGCAAGGGCACTGTCATGAATATCTACCTGCCTTTCGCCGGAAATGAAGATGTGACTTCATTGATCGCCGACACGGAGGAAATCCAACACGGCGACGAAACAATTCTTATCATCGACGACGAGAAGAATATTATTTCCATAGCGAAAAAAATGCTCGGTAAAGCCGGCTATAACGTTCTCACAGCCGATACCGACTCTAAAGCGATCAAAACATTCGACAAAAAGCATAATGACATCGACCTCGTCCTCCTTGACATGATTATGCCGGGAATGGACGCTTCGGATATTTATCAAGCGCTGAAAAACATCAAACCGGACATCAAAATTGTTCTTTTCTCAGGTTACAGCATCGAAGGACAGGCCGGCAAACTGATGGAATCCGGCATCGACGGATTTCTGCAGAAGCCGTTCACCATGCGTGACCTATGCAGAATGGTCAGACAGGTTCTGGACAAGCGGTGACGCATGGTTGTTGAATATTGCGCCGAATTGTTCCGAGGAACGCGGAATCTCAGAGAAAACGATTTTAACAAAATTCCTCAGTACGGCCGGAATAACAACATCGGAAAATGAAATCACAAAAAATTGACACCTTTTAACGTATGTGATAGATTTAAATTCAATAATGAATCGGGAGCCGCAATGATAGAAGAGGGCGCGCAACATACACAGGACGGGATATACGCCGGATGGCACGGCTATTATTATTTTATTCCGCCCCGGGTTGTTCGGCTGCGCTCCTGACTCAAGGAAATGCAACCGGCAAACAACAACCGCGGGGAGGACGAAAACCCCGCGGTTTTTTTTTGCCCGGCAGGCGCCCAACAAATAAACGGCCGGAGGCAATAAAATGATCATCATTCTTTCGCACGACGCAACGGAAACGAATAAGAAAAACATTATCGACCGGCTCCGCAATCAGGGCTACACCGTCGACGTTTCAGAAGGCAAGGAACGCACTCTTATCGGCGCGATCGGCTCAAACGTGGAGAACAAAAATGAAGTCATGGCGCAACTCATGTCTATGTCATTTGTCGAGCGCGTCGTGCCGATCCTGCGTCCCTATAAAATGGTCAGCAAGGAGCTTCGCGAACGCTCTATCGTTAAAGTCAACGACGACATAACCATCGGCGGCAAGGAGATTGTCATCATGGCGGGGCCCTGCGCTGTCGAGGGCGACGAACAGATTTTGGAAGCTGCTCACATGTTAAAATCCGCCGGCGTTAAAATCCTGCGCGCCGGCGCATACAAGCCGCGCACATCTCCGTACAGCTTTCAGGGATTTGAGGAAAAGGGACTCAAGATGCTGGACCGCGCGCGCAAGGAAACCGGCATGGCTATCGTCACCGAGGTCATGGAATCCAGAGACGTTAAAAAAGTCGCAAAGTTCTCCGACATCCTCCAGATCGGCACGCGCAATATGCAGAACTTCAACCTTCTCAAGGAATGCGGCAAGGCAGGCAAACCGGTGATGCTCAAACGCGGATTCGCCGCCACTATCGAGGAATGGCTTCTCGCCGCCGAATATATCATGAAAGCGGGCAATCCGCAGGTTCTTCTCTGCGAACGCGGCATTCGCACATTCGAAACTTACACGCGCAACACTCTGGACCTCAATGCGGTCGCTGCTGCGAAAACTCTCTCGCACCTGCCGGTCGTCGTCGATCCCAGCCACGGCACAGGCCGGTGGGAACTCGTGACGCCTATGGCGAAAGCCGGCGTCGCCGCCGGAGCGGACGCCCTCATGATCGAGGTTCACCCAAGACCGGAAGAAGCGCTCAGCGACGGCCAACAGACTCTGAATCTCAAACACTTCAAGCAATTGAAACGCGAAGTGAGGCTCGTCGCTCAGGCAGTCGGCAGAAAACTCACCTGATCGAATAAGGAAGCCGAATCTCGATATAAATTGACTATCCTTTTTCATCTCTATGCTATAATTTTCGCATGAAAAAGCTTATTGCCTCGTCATTTGTTTTATCGTTTATATTTATTTCATCATGCTTGTTCCCGGCGCGCGCTGAAAACGCAGGCGTCAAGCCCAATACCGGTTTCCAGACATCACAGCCATGGAGCCCCGGGCTTAACATTCCCGGCGATGTCGCTATGACTTACGGAGCCGCTCCAGACAAGATTAAATCATGGGCGGACCGCGGATATACTGTCTGGTCAATGTTCGGAGCGAGCTGGCTCGGCAAAAACGAGGAAATAGTAAAAAAACATCCCGAAATAGTGCAGATGATGGCTGGCGGGGTTCCATTCGAGATGATTCCCGGCCGCGCATGGGTGGCGCCGACGGAGCCATGGCGCGAATATATAAAAGACATTATCGCAAAGCAGGTCGCTGCCGGAGCCGGAGCCGTCCTGCCGGAGGAGCCGGAGTTTTTCGCTTCCACAGGATACAGCCAGGCCTTCAAGAACGAATGGCTTAAATTCTACGGTTCGCCCTGGCAGGCGCCGAATTCCTCGCTTTCAGCGCAATGGAAAGCAAACCGGCTTAAAGCAAATTTGTTCACTGTGTTTTACCGAGACGTTTTCGATTATGCCAAGTCGCTGAACCGCAATGTCGCGTGCCTCGTTCCCGCGCACAGCAATCTCAATTATGCCGACTGGAACATCGTCGCCCCGCATCACGCATTCGCCGCCCTGCCCTCTTCCGACGGTTTCGTCGCTCAGGTATGGACCGGCACGGCGAAACACCCGCATCAACTCGGCGGCAAACCTTTCGCCAGCGTTTTCGACTATGCGTTTCTCGAATACAGTTACTTCAACAATCTTCTGCGCGGGACAGGCAAAGATTCATGGCTTCTGACAGACCCTGTCGAAGACGCGCCGGGCGCTTCATGGGACAAGCTTAGAGCATGGTATGAAGCGACGCTCGCCGCCGCTCTTATGCAAACCGAGATCAACACTTATGAGATTTCGCCGTGGCCCGAACGCTATCTCGTCTGGGTCGGCGGTTACGGCGGAAACCCCGCCGTTCCCATCCCTCAGGAATACGCGACAGAATTGATGGCGGTCTGGTCAGCGCAGAGGTTGTTGCCTATCGGCAATGCCCAATTTACAGGCGGGACGGACGGGATCGGTTTTCTCACGGCAGACACTCTCATGTGGCAGCGCGGCGGCGGAGCGGACAGATTCAAGGGCCATGCGGCGCCGATGCTCGCGCTCATCCGTCGGGGAGTTCCGGTAAATGTGCTGCCTGCTGAGCGATTTCAGGAAAAAACAAATCCATATTCAAACATGAAATTGATTATCGCCAGCTTTGACGCTTGGAAACCTGAAACGCGGGAGACTGCCGGCGCTATAGCCGGGTGGGTGAAAAACGGCGGGACGCTCATTTTCCTCGGCGGCTCGGACGATTACGACGATATGGATGGCGCATGGTGGAAAGAATCAGGATTTAAAACGCCGGCAGACGCATTTCTCGATATGCTGCTGCCCGGAGATAAACGGAAAACCGTCTATAAAGCGCCTCCCAACATCGCGCCCGGCATTCTTTCTGATTCAACAAAACGCAAAACCCTTGCGTCTACTCCCGCAGCGCCAAGCGAACTGCAATCGCTCAGTCCTTTCGCTTCCGCGCTCCCTGTCACATCTTACGCATTCCAAGGACCTGAAGTCTGGTTCAAAAACGGCGACAAACCTGTCATATGGAAAGCTGATTGCGGAAAAGGAATTCTTGTATACGCGGGATTCCCGGGCGAGGCGGTCTCAAATACCGCTGAGGGCGAAAAGTTTTTCACCAAACTCGTGCAATCCGCCGCGGCTCTTACGCAGGACCTGAAATATGAGGAATCAGACAAAATTGTTGTTCGCCGCGGTTCGTTTGTGGTCGCGCGCGCCGTGAGAGGCGAGCTAATTCTAAACGGGCCATTCGCGGATATTCTGCGTCCGAACGATCCGATTAAAGATTCGTTGACGATTTCGGAGGGCGACAATGCTTTTCTTCTCGATATAAAAAAGAAATCATTGGATTGCGCAATGGACGCCGGCGCTTGCGTTCTGCTTGCCGCAGGCAATGTCAGCGGCATGAAGTCTGATAAAAAATCATTTGAATTCCGGCTGAGCGGCCCGGAAGGCAGAACAGGAGCGGCATGGATATATTTCCCCGGCTTGAAAAACGCGCCAAAGACCGGCTCTGTCTCTGTATGGCATTCAGAAACGCGAGTTCTTAAACTTTCAATTCCTTTATCGCCGGATGGAACCGCAGTGCGCGTCGATTATTGACAGGGGTCAATCGGCCCCGGAGAAACGCCGGGCTCATAGCCGCCGTTATCGAAAATCTCGCGGGTCATCATGTAGCCCATATAACCGCCGCAATAAGAAAAAAGAAGCGCGGGCTGTTTGAACCGGGCGATCAAAGCGCGTCCCAAACCTGTTAGAACTTCACCCGGAACAGCCATTCCTTCAACGCCGCCGATCCCGAACTCCCTCATATCGATATTCGCCATTCCGCTTAAATCCGGTAGTCTGCCGTTCCACCAAGGCGCTGTGAAAAGAAGCTTGGCAAGATTCTTCGAGGAAGCAGTGAAACGCTTCGTCTCAATGCGAAACGGAGCCGCGTCTATTGCCTTCGCTGTCGCTGCGGCTTTTTGCGCAGCGGCAAGCCCTTCGCGCGCGAGCCGGTCAAGTTCTTTCGCATTTCCTTTTTGATGATAAGTGTCCTCGCCGATTATATTCGGATTCACATCGCCCTGAATCCGGGGGACAAAAAGCGATACTCCCCCGAATGCCGCATCCGACGTCCTGCACAATGCGCCCGGCAAATCGGAACTCAGCAATTGAGAATCCGCCTGATAAACAACTCCATGGCATCCAAGATTGATCAGCGTTGCGATCGTTCCGGCGTCTCCTCGAAACTGGAGAACAACAGCTTCCCTGTCTATATCGGTTTCTTTGTGTTTTCTGCGGCGCGGAAGTCCCGTGTTGTGCGTAGCCGTTCCCAGATACAAAGCCGCTTTTTTTCGGGCGTCCCATGCAAGCCGCGCCGACTCAATTATTCCTGCGCGCGCTTTAAAATAGTAAGCCGGCGGAACGCCACCGAACAAACCGCTGAAATCCGGACCGGAGTGCGTGTGCGTCGTTATAATAAATATCCGTTCTTCAGGAACAGGAACGCTTCGAGCTATCGCCCTCGCCCACCTTGAAGCGGTGAGCGGGCTAATCAGACATGTGTCGATTGAGACAATCAGCAAGCCGTTTCCTGCTCCGCCAAGCGCGAGCGACCGCGCCATTATCGGGTCCGCCTGCTCAGTCGCGTAACGAATAGGCATATAACCGCTCATCCATATTTTCGCATTCCTCAAATTACGTGGCGATATGTCAACAGCGGCTGCGCCTGCTTCAGTCAGAATCGCCGTCCCGATCTTCATTTTCATAATTTCTTATTCTCACCTGAATATTGTCAGTTTTACAGTCTTGATGCTTTCGGGCAACTCAATGCGCAGCAGATTGTCATCATATTTCCAAGCGCCGCGATCGAGCGGGTTACCGTCGACTTCTATCTTAACAGGCGCTTTATCAATGAACGCGCCGAACACGCAACTTTCTTTCAGCCCAACGTCTATTTTCTTTGAATCAACATTCACGCCGTTAATCCATTTAGGCGAGATGTATTTATTCAATGCGCCGATTGCGGCGAAACCGTTCTCAACCGGAGTGATAATAAAAAGCTTTACGTTCAACGAGTTGATCGTAAGCTTCGCTTCTTCATCGCGCGATTTGAAATACTTCAGTTTCTCCGAGAAGTGATCATAAATCGCGAATGAATTCCCTTTGATTCCTTCAACGTCGGCGGGAGCGATTCGAGAGTCGACTTTGCGGCCGAACATATCGACATTAAACGCAGCAACTACGCCGGCGCCGCCTACGTTCGTGAACGCCTTAAGCGCGATCTTCTCCTTTGTTGGGTCGCTCAGAAGGACATCGCGGGTAGGCCTCGCGGGATTATCCGGCCTCGGAATCCTACCGTCGCTGAATACCATTTTCCACAAAATATTCCAGTTCTCCTGACCGGCAGTGTCCGTGCAGTAAACCGGCCCGCCGCTTATCGCGCGCAGAACCGAGTGCATTTTTCCCTGCGGGTGATGCGACTGGAACATATCGAAATCGGGGAAAGCGAGTTCAGAAAACCACATCGAGTTGTAAATGTTATGAAGAGCGTGGATGGCCGCGCTGTCGGGCTTGCTCGGATAAAAATCATCACTGTTTCTGGAGACGTTCGAATCCTTCCAGCAATACACATTCTCTATAGTCATATCCATACAGTTGATTACCGCGCCGTCGAAATTTCTGTTGACCGATGCCTGAAGATTCGCCTGCTGGCCTCTCATCGCATAAGCGATCGGGATTTTGTTCATCGAGAATGGGATCATGGTACTCTGATTGTCAACCTTAACCATGTCCGCTCCGGCGGCGCGCAGTTTCGCGTGATAGGCGTCGTAAAACTTGAATCCTTTGCCATCTATCGGATTTGGAATCAGGCCGCCAGTTATGCTTTTGAAAAGAGAATCCTTATATTCTTTCGCAAGCGGCGAATTAGGATTGACTCCGTTCCAATATCCCTGAAACGCATGCCAGAATCCGACCCAAGTGATTCCATATTCTTTTTTCAACATCGTCACGAGCCCGTCGATTCCATCCGGAAACTTATCCCGTTTTATGTCAAAACCGGTTAACATTCGGTCCTTCTCAGACTGCCAGCCGTCGTCCACCACAAAAAATCTGACCGGGAATTTGTGTTCCTTAAACGAGCGGGCGTTAGCGGCGATCTTATCCTGGGTAATATTCGAATAATATGCGTTCCACGAACACCATCCGAAGTAATCAAAAACTTCAGGATACTTTTTTTCTTCGCGAAGCCTTCCGGGATTCCCCATAAATTCCATTCCGACTTTATATGCAGAGTGCGTCGTCTTATATGGGTCGGCGCCCCACGCGAAAACGATCTCCTGTGAGCTTTTAGGCTTAAAGCCGGCGTCGTAAGACGACTGTGTTATCGTTAGCTTGCCGCCCTCCGGCATAAACGAACTCTTCATCCCGCCGCCGACTAACGGTATTGCCACGCCGTACTTGAACGCCTTGTCGCCCCAGAGCATATATTGCGTCTCAGACGGAAACGCCTCTGGTTTAACCGCAAACGCCGGCCGCGTCCAGAATTGACTGTACCTTTCAGACCCCATTCCTTTAACGAAACCCGGCAACTCTCCGATAAAAAGCTTCATGCCCTTTTCCGGCCTCAATGCCTTCGCTCCCTCGTAATCATATCCGATCGCCGCAGCGGACATCTCCGGATAGCTCCGTATTTTAAGCCTTATAACCACAGCGCCGGTTATATCGCTATATGGCAATATCCATTCCTCGTAATCGCCAAGTTTGCTCCTGCCCTTCTCCGGCGCGGCGGGCGCTGAGACTTTCAAACCGCCATTCGACGCGGAAAACGTATCCTGAAATGTCGATAGTTCTGGATACAATCCAGATGCGAGAGGAATATCGCCAACTGTCAATTCGAACGTGTTGTTTGCAGGATTTACGTTAACTTTCATTGCTTCGCCGCATCTGACAGGCGTTGACATAGCTGCAACTATGAAAGCGACCGCTCCAAATAATGCAATAATATTTCTTCTCATATAGCCCTCCAATGATCTCACACTATTGTAAATCCTTTTTAATGCCTTGGCGTAATGAAAAATAAATATTAATATTAAAAGGGAGTTCTTATGCGTCTCCTATTTTCAAATAGGCGCAAATCGAAAGGATGCTTGAAATGGATTTTTTAAATTTGCTTAAAACAAAAAAAATAGTGATGGTCGACGGCGCGATCGGCACTCAACTCGAACTGCTCGGAGCGACGGCGAATTCACTCAGCAATATCAACGCTCCGGAAATCCTGCTCGATATTCACACGGCCTACATCGCCGCCGGCTCGGACGCTATAATCACGAACACTTTTTCTGAGAATCCGATTTTTGCTACGACGCACGGTTCCGGATTCGATGTCGGACATGTGAACCGTATCGGCGTTGAAATCGCCCGCAAGGCCGCCGATGGAAAAGCAGCGATTCTCGGCGGTGTCGGTGCAACCGGCCAATTATTGGAGCCTTACGGAACATACACCGAGGAGCAATTTTACGATGCGAGTCTCGAACAGGCGCGACTGCTGGCAGACGCTGGAGTTGATGCATTTATATTAGAAACGATTTCCGATTTGCGCGAGGCGCTCTGCGTTCTTCGCGCATGCAAGGAAAACTTCAAACTCCCTGTGATCGTGTCAATGACATACGCAACGGAATCCGAAGGCGGCCGTACATCGATGGGTAACAAGGCGGCTGACTGCGCCCGCGAACTCGAAAAAGCCGGCGCCGATATAATCGGCATAAATTGCGGAACTATCGACCATGCAAATACATACAAGATAGTCGAGTCATACCGTTCGGCGAGCGCTCTGCCGATTTTGGTCGAGCCGAACGCCGGAAAACCTCGGCTTGATGGAGACAAAACTGTTTACGATATGACTCCTGCCGAATTCGCGGGGATAATCCGCGCTTGCATAGACGCCGGAGCGACAATCGTCGGCGGCTGCTGCGGCACGACCCCGGATCATATCCGCGCCGTCGCTGAAATGATCGGAAACGCTCAATAAAACTGGCGCCTGTCCCTGGTTATAAAAGTTACTTCAGTATATTGACGAAACTTGCGGCTTCTTCGAGGTCTTCAATTATTTCGTTTTTCAGTTCGCTTTTAGGTCCGTCTTCGCCGATTTCATACATCCTCTTCGCCGGTTCATAAATCGAACTGAGATTGAACGGCTCGTTGTCGCCATAACTGCCGAATGAGGCGAGTTTGCACAAAATGTCGGCTACGTGAACCGCATATGTTATTTCGAGATCGTCGACCGCGTCCTGCGGCCGGTGGTGGCAACCGATGGCCTTGACCAACCCGGCGGGGAGCAGCCATTTGTCGGCTATGAACTGGCCCACATCTGCGTGATTGAATTCGAACATCTCGTCTTCCACTTCAAAGAACGGCCTTTTCTGATTGATCGCGCTGCTGACGCACGCCATGAATTCATCAGGAAAGCAACGATTCAGAGCGACGAAACCTATATCATGAAGCAGACCGGCCAGAAAAAACTGATCGTTGCTTCGCGGGAAATTTGCTCTCGCCAGCGTTCGCGCGCAATGCGCCGTGCCGACCGCGTGCGCCCACAATTCGCTGTGATTGAAACCGGTCGCAGTCGGTTTGAATATCTCCATCATTGAAACTGACAGCGTGATGGAGCGAACATTGTTGAAACCTAGAATAACTATAGCTTTCGTGAGATTGTCTATTTGTCGCGGGAACCCGTAATATGCTGAATTCACGGCTCGCATGATTCGGCCGGCAACCACCTGATCAGTCGAAATAATACTCTTTAGCTCTTCAACCGTCGCGTCCGGGTCGCTCGTGATGGCAAAAATCTGGGTTGTTATGGACGGAAGAGTCGGCAAGTCTTTTATGCTTGCCGCGATCTTTGCGCGCGTCGCTTCGTCCATATTGTTTCCCCATTCGCTTCGTAAGCCTAAAAAGATAATATATTAGAATATAGTATGCGCGTTGTCAATTCGACAAATAATCTATAAATACACAGGAAATCAAATTGTTCAACGTTGAAATCAATCGTATCTTTTGCGAAGGTGAATGTAGACGACATGAAGAATAGCCGCGACCGGCGTCGAGATGAACATGCCTAATATCCCGCCTAATTGTTCGCCGACGACCAATGCCAATAGAATCGTTAATGGACTTAGATTCACATATTTCGAAAAGAACAATGGGGTAATTACCTTTGTTTCAAGCAACTGGATGGACGAAAAAATAATAATGACCCAAATTGCGAGCGAAGTGGAACTCGAAAGCGCGACGAAGGCGGCCGGAATACATGCAAAAAAAACACCGATTATAGGTATCATAATCGCAATGCCTGCGATTATGCCGAGCAGCAACGGAGCCTTCACGCCCATCAGGCCAAGACAGGTCGACATCCCAACCATCATAACGATGCTAAGTAAGAGTTTGCAGAATATATATCCGCGAAATGCGTGGCTCGCTTCTGTCACTATCTGGCCGGTTTCTTCATGAAACTTCTTTGGAAACACCCCGACAATCGCCGACTTCACATCATTCCGCTCGACCAGCATATAGAAAGTCAGGAACGGAATCAGAAGTATCAGCACGATCTGAGAAAAGAAGTGTCCGGCGACGCCAGCGGCGCCTTTAAGAAAACTCGATGATCCGGCGATTATTTTATTAAAACTGCTCGTTACGTTTGCTTGAACCGCGGGCGGCAGCTCTAATCTGTGATACCTCGCCTGCAGCATCTTAAGAGTTTCATCCGCCTTTTGCGTATATGCCGGCATGTTCTCGCTGAATCGCTGCACCTGATCCGCGATAGCAGGAATCATTATCAGTATTGCCGCCGTGACAACCAATATACCCAAGAGAAACGCGATGGTTACCGCCGCTACCCACGATATCGTTATCCTCTTTCCGATTTTGCGGCCGTATAGCCACATTGCGACAGGATCGAGTATATATGCGAAAAATATTGCTATCGTTACACACGCGAAGACTTCGCGGATGTTGTACAGAATAGCTATCAACGCTGCGAGCGAAGCGACAAAAATTACTATCTTGTACGGTTCATAACGCTTTTTTTGGGCTTCTTCGTTCATTACACTTCCATATCCGGTTTATATTGCATAGCATATAAGTTATAATATTTTAGTTCAAATAAGTGAATGATTCGCCCGAAATAGATTGGCGGTTTCAAAGATGTTCGGCGCGAATAACAAATAGTATTCTATTTATCAGTGGGCGGTAATGTTCTTCGCAAGCGACCTGAGTCTGTACAGCGGAAATTCTTTGTTTTAAAAGGGGATACTATTAAAACCGCGATTTTGTGAAAGCGAATGCCGGGATAAACCGGAAGACAGGCAATTTAATGGAAAACAACGCACAAAAAGAAGAGAATATCGAAATTTCAATCATTGTTCCTGTTTTCAACGAGGAAGGCAACCTCCGCGAGTTTCATCGCGAACTGTCGGAAGTCATTTCGGGCTTAGGCAAAAAATATGAAGTCGTATATATCGACGACGGCAGTGTTGACCAAAGCCGCAATATATTAAAAGAAATCGCAAAGTCGGACCCGCGCGCCAAAGTGATTCTCTTCACCCGCAACTTCGGCCAGACATCCGCAATATCCGCCGGCTTCCAGCTATCCACAGGCAGAATAATCATTCCAATGGACGCCGACCTTCAAAACGATCCTCATGACATCCCGAGATTCCTTGAAAAAATCGATGAAGGCTTCGACGTCGTCAGCGGTTGGCGTCGCTCGCGCAAAGACACTATCGCAAAAAAATTGCCCTCCCGCATCGCCAACCTCATTATATCAAAAATCGGCGGCTTAAAACTCCACGATTACGGTTGCTCCATGAAGGCGTACCGCCGCGAAATTATTCAGCACGTGCGCCTCTACGGCGAAATGCACCGGTTTATTCCTCTTTACGCTCATCAGGTCGGCGCAAGCACAACCGAAATCGAAGTGAACCACCGCGAACGCGCCAGCGGCCGCTCGAACTATGGGTTTACCCGAATCTACAAAGTTCTTCTCGACCTCATTACAACAAAATTCATGGGCAATTACATGACGAAGCCTATCTATTTTTTCGGCTCCATGGGTTTCATACTCGAGTTCGTAGGAGCTTTCTTTGCTGCTTTTTCTCTATATGACAGATACATTAACGGCGTTTACGTTCACAGAAACCCGAAGCTTCTGGTCGCCGTGTTTCTCTTAATTCTCGGATTTCAGTTCATCATGCTCGGCATTCTCGCTGAACTGCTCGTGCGCATCTATTACGAGTCACAGCAGAAACAGCCATATTTTATTAAAGATAAAATGAATTTTATTGATGAATTGTAAAATCAGCCGTATGTGAAGCGCACTTTTAAAGCCGGCGTAAAAATACTGCTTTATCTATCAGCCGAGTTTATCTTTTAGAAGTTTATTGGCGACCGCCGGGTTGGCCTTGCCCTGTGTCTGTTTCATAATCTGGCCTACGAGAAAGCCAATAGCTTTTTCTTTACCGTTGCGGAAATCTTCAACCGGTCCTGGATTCTCCGCGATCACTCTGTCGACAACCGCTGCAATTTCACCCTCGTCGCTGACCTGAACCAGATTCTTTTCCTTTATGAGCGCTTCGGCGCTCATTCCGGAAACGAACATTTCCTTAAAAACGTCTTTGCCTGTCCGGGCGTTGATCGTCCCCTTGCGAATGATTTCGAGCAGCCCCGCGAAGTCTTCCGCCGCAACCGGGCAGTCGGATATCGAAAGCCCCTTCTCATTCAGGCTGCCGAGCAGTTCCGTCATTATCCAGTTGGAGGCCTGTTTTGCGTCGCCGAACAGCGACACTACTTTTTCGTAATAATCGGCAAGCGGTTTCAAGGCGGTCAGCACGCCGGCGTCGTATTCCGGCAATTCGTACTGTTCGATAAAGCGCAACATGCGCTCGTATGGCAGTTCAGGAACTTCGGAACGTATGCGTTCGATGATCGCCGCGTCGACTTCGACCGGCACGAGGTCCGGATCCGGAAAATACCGGTAGTCGTGAGCCTGCTCTTTCGAGCGCATTGTCTGTGTTGTCTGAGATGCGTCGTCCCAGCGGCGCGTTTCCTGCACGATTCTCTCGCCATTCTCGATCGCTTCTATCTGTCTCGATATTTCATAGTCGATTCCGCGTTGAACCGCGCGAAATGAATTCAAATTCTTAAGCTCTGTTTTTGTGCCCCATTCCTTGCTGCCGACCTGCATTACAGAGATGTTCGGCTCGCATCGCATCTCGCCCTTCTCCATATTGCCCTCGCACACGCCGAGATACTGCAGTATTGTGCGCAGCGCGGTGAGATAGGCGACCGCCTCCTCGCTCGTTTTGACGTCCGCCTCAGTCACTATCTCCATCAGCGGAATCCCGGTTCGGTTATAGTCGACGCAGCTTCCTGTTCCGCCCTCCTCGTGCACGAGTTTGCCGGCGTCCTCTTCAAGGTGTATCCGGTGAATCCGAATCTTTTTCCATTTCCCTCCGGCCTGAACCTCAAGATATCCGTTTATGCCTATCGGCAACTCGTATTGAGAGATCTGATAGGCTTTCGGAAGATCGGGATAGTAATAGTTCTTGCGGGCGAAGCGGCTCATCGGCGGCGTTTCGCAATGCATGGCGAGACTTGTTTTTATGACATGCTGGATTGCTTTTCCGTTCAGAACGGGCAGCGTTCCGGGAAAGCCGAGACAAACCGGGCATACATGGTGGTTCGGCTCGGCGGCGAATTCCGTGCTGCATGAGCAGAACAGTTTTGAGTTCGTATTCAGATGGGCGTGCACTTCAATCCCTATGACGGCTTCGAAATCCATGTAAAGTAAATTCCTTTCAGTGTTGCTATACAGCTCTTTATGCGAGCGGGCAGCGAACAGCGTCGGTGTTCTGCTCGAACGCGTGCGAGGCGCGCAATACATCTTCCTCGCCGAACGGACGGCCAAAGAGGTGCAGGCCGATCGGCAGGCCTTCGCTCAGTCCGCAAGGAATCGAAATCCCCGGCAGTCCGGCCAGATTGACCGGAATCGTGCATATATCGTTCATGTACATGCTCAGCGGATCGTCGGTTTTCTCGCCGATCTTGAATGCCGTCGATGGAGCCGTGGGCGACAGCATAATGTCGCACTTAGAGAAAGCCCGCTCGAAATCCTTCACGATTAGAGTGCGCACCTTCAGCGCGCGCAGATAGTATGCGTCGTAATAGCCGGCGCTCAGCGCGTATGTGCCGAGCATGATCCGCCGCTTGACC
>JBAYJY010000101.1:0-16055 GCA_041664945.1 bacterium
ACACGCACGGAGCGTTGTGGCTGGCCATGGCATTTGCAAGAATAGGCGACGGCAATCGGAGTGCCGAACTCCTTAAAATGTTGAATCCGATAGAACATGCCCGTGAACCGGAAACGGTCGGCCGGTACGCTGTAGAGCCTTATGTCGTTGCAGCGGATGTTTACCGGCTGCCCGGCAAAGTCGGAATGGGCGGCTGGACGTGGTACACAGGCGCGGCGGGATGGATGTATCGCGCGTGGATCGAGGAAATACTCGGAATGAAAGTCAGCAACGGAAAATTAGTGATAGACCCGGTCCTTCCTTCAGGATGGGACAAGGTAAGTATCCGCTACCGCCATGGAAAGACTGTTTACGAGATTGCCATTGAGAACCCCGATGGGATTAACCGGGGCATCGCTTGGGTGGAGATGGACGGCCAACGATTGAAAGATACCTCAATACCGCTTGAGGAAGAACTGATCAAGCACCGCGTGATCGTGAGGCTGGGCGCCAAGCCTCAATGATGCATTGACTGGAAGTCTTATAAAGCTTGTGGCGAATGAGGGCAATGCGAAACTGAAGCGATGCGAAAATATAATAGTTATCTTCATATAAATGCATACTTTCTATCTGCGAATTAAGCTTGAAATGAAAATGAAAACTTATAAAATATCGTAACCGAAGGGGATGGAGTTCCCCAATAACCGCCGACAGGCTGATGACTCCTACTGCTGGACCCGTTGCGGTGGGCGCATTAGCCCTGATGAATCCCTGCCGCGTGGCGGGGTTTTTGTTTTTCAGGGAAGTTCTTTTTACGGAGGCAACTAAGGTGATGCCGAAACTGTTTTGGTTGGCCCTTGCGGGCGCGGCGGGAACACTCGCGAGGTACGGGCTTGTCGGTATTGTGCAGCGTGGATTCGGGCAGTCATTTCCATGGGGAACGTTAGCGGTGAACATCATCGGCTGTCTGCTTGCCGGCTTGGTCTGGACTCTTGCGGAGGAGCGAAATATCATAAGCGGAGAGATGAGGTTGATCGTCCTAATAGGTTTCATGGGCGCGTTTACGACGTTCTCGTCTCTGATTCTGGAAACAACAGGCCTGATGAAGGACACGGAGTGGCTTCGAGCAATGGGAAACCTGACGCTCCACAACGGAATCGGGTTGATGGCATTTTATGTAGGAATGATTACAGGAAGAATCTTTTAATGAGGTGAGCGCATGAAACTGCCGGATGAATCGTATCTGCTCAGGATTTTCATAGGCGAAAGCGACAAGCACGGCGGAAAGCCTTTATATGAGGCGATTATAGAAAGCGCCAGGAAGCGCGGCATGGCAGGAGCAACCGCGCTGCGAGGCATAGCCGGTTTCGGCGCGAACAGCCGGATTCACACATCAAAAATTCTCAGACTTTCTGAAGACCTGCCGGTCGTCGTTGAGATAGTCGACAAACTGGAGCGCATCGATGATTTTCTGATCGAGCTGGATTCAATGATAAAAGAAGGCCTTGTTACGCTCGAAAAGGTAAAGGTCATCGCTTACAGGCACAATTCAACAGAGAAGAAGTGACAGTTCCTTAGAACTGGTTGCTATTAATTAAGTTATTTCCCGAAGTCATGCAGTTGAAAATATGAATAGAAGGACGCGAGAGCGAGGAAGTCCATGCCTGAGCCTTCGATAGTCGAGCCGTCCGGTCCTTTTGCAATTTCTTCAGGGCTTCGCTCCCAACGGTTGTTGTCGTTATAACCGTTCGCGTCCCACTTGTTAGGAAGGTTAGCGGGAAAGGCGCGCAGTTTGTCAATTACGAAAGAAGTGTCCGCGCCGGTGGCTCTCGCATGGAACCAGTCGAACATCGTGTTGTCGTCATTGCCAACAACCTTGTGCCAGTCATTGATCGAACGGTTCAAGCCTTTGAGATCAGGTTTCAGCAGCATTGCCACCAGCAAGCGCTCGTAATGGAGATTGAGCGTGAAATAATTTCTTTTGGCCTGATGAATCAGCCGCGCCATCTTTATCACGTCCAGAAAACGACTTCTCAGGGAGTCGAAATTTTCACCATCCTTGTATACGTTCACGTCCAGTTCCATACGGTCCGCTAAAAGCTGGAACAGGAACCGGATGTCCTCAAGGTTCGCGTAAGGTCCGGGCCCGAAAATCCAGTTATGCCTGTTTCCATAAACTATTATGTTCCGGATGATGCGTTTCATCTCTTGCTTCAAATCTTCCGGCCCGAGGAGATAAACAACCGCTATGCCTTCGATCATTTCTCCGTACTGGTCGATGCTCGTCTGGCCGTACGGTTCATTTATGTCATAGTCGGGATATCGTTTGTAGCTGCCCGGTTCGATCTCGCAGAGAGGCCAGTATGAAAGGTTCACGCGCACCATGTCCCAGTCGCCTTGCAGAGCGAAAACGGCCATCGTCACACCGGTCCAACCCTGGCTGTCGCCGTGTCCGTAATATTTCTCCACCCGCGTTTTGGTCTCCTTGTCGAGAATAGCCTCGACAGTTCCTCCCCGGTCGATATGCCGCGCTTTATATGAAGCCACATAATGTTCGTATTTAGCCGCGAGATCCGGCGGCAGTGCCTCCCGGTAAGGAGCCTGCGTCTCAGCAAATGCGACTGCTGAGACGGCAAGCAGCAAAGTGATCGAAATTATGATAAAAGATGTTTTCATTTATCGGCGAGCCTCCCAAAACAACTGGCGCGTATTATATCGTATATGTTATTGAAGTGGCTAATGTTATTTAAAGTGTAATTTCAGCGCATGCTGTGATAAAATAATTCAATAATTCGAAATGTTATTTGAACGGCGGCGAGAGATGAAATGCAACTGGCTTGGCAGGGAGATCGCTGAATGCGGTTCAAGCGCCGCGAAGCATGCGCTTGTCGTCATGACTCCAATAACGTTCGATGCTGATATGAGAACCAAACTAAGCGAGATTACCGGAATCACATTGCTGGATATCAAACTGAGATTTCATGCAAACGGATTTTTTATTGTATCTAAATCCGCCGACGCCCATTCGCTCGGCGAACAGGCAAAAAAACTGATTAAAGCCGGTTTCAAGCCTTATATTTTCGACGAGTCATCGTTTTTCGATGTTCCTGATATCGAAAAGCCTTCATCCTTTCGCGTTGACGGAGGCGCTATTACTTTTATTTCGAATCTGAAAAGCTCCGAAGTGTCTTTCGGAAGCTCGGCGCGGTTACTTGTTGTTAAAGGACATGTTGAAATCGACACTAAAAAGATCTCTACAAAAGCAACGCCTTACTTTTCCCCATATGCAGTCGCCACCGTGCCAATGACTATTCACAAATCTCAATCTTCAAAAAAACAAATAATGCATATAGTTAATATTTACGATATGGACGGCAAAAACGCCGTTCAACTTCGAGAAGGACGTTTCAATTTCCACGATGCCTTCAAAGAAAGCGCGGCGCCCAATTTCAGCGCAAACTGCGATCTTTTGTTAAGAGAGTTAGATAAAATGTCTATGCAGATCACGGTTGATGAACTTTTTAACAGTTCTTCGCTTCCTTTAGCGGGCCGCGATAAGAACGTTTCGAGGGATGGAGTGCGCTTTTTCTCGAATTCGAATTTATCCATAACATCAAGCGAAATAAACGAGTTCGATCAATATTCAAGATTCAGATGCATTGTCGAGCAAAGACTTGCCGCCGAACGCGTTTAATATTTCCAAATAGATAATTAACCGTTTAATTCACAATCTGTTTCCGTCTTATGGCGCTTTACATCATAAAAATGTTATTATTAGCGAATTGAAAAATGGAGTCGCAAAAAGCATGGAAATAAAAAAATGGTTGATTGCGATAGCGGCGGGGATGGCTCTATCGATTGTATTAATTCATGTGTGTGAGGCTAAAGATATGCCTTCGAATAAAAATGTCATCAGCAATAAGTTTATGAAAGTCGAACTCGATGTTTCGGCTCACAGTTTCAGCATCTTCCCGACGGGCTATGCCGGCGAGGTTGTCACTGCCGGAACTTTTCCGTTTCTGGCCGGCGCTCTGAAGAAAGGCGCCACCGGCCGCATAACAGACAAAAAGTACGGCGGCGGGACTCAGGCCGTTGTGGAGGGGCAGGGCGGGAACGCTGTAACCCTGATACTCTATGATAACATTCCGTTTCTCTTCATCAAAACGCGGATCGGAGCCTTGGGGAGTGAAACCGCTGTTTTTAAGAGCATTAAAGCCGTACGGTTTCCGGTCGCCTTGAAAGCGCCGTACGAACAGATACGGATTCAGGGAACCGGTTTTCTGACGACGCCTGATAAAAATCCGGGGAGCTATGTTTTCATGGCCGTGGCGGATAAGGAAACAAATCACGGATTTGTGTCGGCGTGGCTCACTGAAAACAGGGGCAGCGGCATTATTAAAGCCGAAAAATCCGGACTCAAAGCCGTTCTGAACGCGCAGATAGATTACGGCGCCCTGCGAGTCGCGTCTGAGCGACATGCCGAAGGCGAAACATTGGTGATGGGTTATTTCGACGACGCGCGTCTTGGTCTCGAACAATACGCCGATCTGGTCGCCAGGGAATACGACATTCGGATCAGGCCGCCTATGGATGGATACTGCTCGTGGTATTCAAGTCCGAACGGAGGCGCTAACGACGAATCGAATCTTAAGATTCTGGCGAAAAGCAGCGAAACGCTTCTCAAGCCGTACGGATTAAAGTTCATACAGATTGACGATATGTGGCAGGCGGGCGAGCGCCGCAACGGGCCTGCGAAGAATTTCTACGCGCACAAGAAGGGGATCGGGCCTTACCCGCACGGAATGAAGGCCGCGGCGGACAATTTGAAAAAACTCGGCTTTGTTCCCGGCATCTGGTGGATGCCTTTCGCCGGCGACCAGCGCGACCCGTTTTTCATGAAGCATGAGAAATGGTTCGTGAAAAACAAGGATGGCAAACCATACGAAACCGAATGGGGCGGAACCTCGCTCGACATGACGAATCCTGAAGCGCGCGATTACGTCAAGAGCGTCGCGGCGCAGTTGTCCGCGAAATGGGGATACGAATATTTTAAAATGGACGGCCTCTACACCGGAATCGCCGTCCGGCAACAGTATGTGAATCACGAATATCAGCCTGACGACATTGGCGAAGCGGTTTTTTTCAACCCTGACAAGACGAATATCGAGGCGTTCCGCGACGGACTGAAGCTCGTGCGCGAGGCGGTCGGGAAAGATGTCTTTTTCCTCGGATGCACTGTCGCGCAGAACATGCGTTCGTTCGGAGCGACATTCGGGCTTGTGGACGCGATGCGTGTCGGCGAAGACAACGGGCCGGCATGGGATTCAGAGAAAAAGGACCTGCTGGCCGGCCCGCGCGCCGCATCGAACAGGTATTTCCTGAATGGACGCGTGTGGTGGAACGACCCGGACCCGGTTTATATTCGCCCGTCGATTCCGATCGAGCACGCGCGCCTGATCAGTTCGTGGGTCGGCCTGACCGGGCAGATGATGACATACAGCGAATGGCTGCCTGAAATGCCCGCTGACAGGACTTATATCCTTCAGCGCATCATGCCGAACCACGGCCTGAAGGCGCGGCCTATGGACTATTTCGAGAGCTATATACCGCGTGTCTGGACGCTGACCGATAAACGCGCTTCGGTTCGGCGCGATGTTCTCGGGCTCTTCAACTGGGACAGCGAGAGCGCGGCGACATTCAAATTCGAGCCTGAAAAAGCGGGGCTGCCCGCCGCTGAGTCATACATCGGTTTCGACTTCTGGAACGATAAGTTTATCGAGCCTTTCACGACAATTGATTTCGAGGTTCCTAAAGGCGACTGCCGGATAATCGCAGTTAAACCTGTTGCCGACAGGCCGCAGGTGATTAGCTCGAACCGGCACATAACTCAGGGAATTGTCGACATCGAAAACGAATCATGGGACGGAAACGCAATTTCAGGCTTCAGCGACATAGTCGGCGGCGAAGCATACGAACTGAGGGTGATAGCGCCGGAAGGCAAGGTCGCGTGGAAACTGAAAAAGATATATACGGATAATCCCAAAGTCGAAACGTCATTCAAGCAGGACGGGTTGCAGATAAGAGTCATGTTCAAAAGCGAAACGAGCGTTAAGCTGAAATGGCATTTAGAATTCGGCAAGGATAAAGTCGCGGCAAATTGAAGTGATTTACCGGGCAAATAATTTCGAAATAAGGAGGCCACATAGATGGCAAGAGAGTTGAATCCGATTGAGATAATGTTGACAAGAGACACTGATACGATGTGGAAAATAATGGGCGGCGTAATGAGAAATGTCTGCTCGACGGAAATAGGCCGAAAGATTGTTAGCGGGACGGGGAAACACGTCGCCGCTTTGCTTGTGGAAACCGGCGCGTTCGGGTTGGAGAAAGAGACAGAGCCGCGCTCTATCGGCGCATCGTTCGCCGATTTTCTTCAGGCTATCGGCTGCGGGTTTGAAGTAGTCGAGGGAAGCGATGACGATGCTGTGATCAACATGCTCGCGTGTCCCTATGAAATATGCGATGAAGCTACCTGTCTCGCCGTCATGAGCATCGACAGCGAAGTAGTGAAACGTCTGGGCGGTAAACTGATCATCGAGGAAACAATAGCCGCCGGCGCTGATAAATGCCGCTTGCGCGTTGTCAGGCAGGACTGACAAGCGATTTAATATCTCAAAACAAACATCGGGAGGCGCCGATGCCAGAGAAAAAGAACCGAAGATGGCTTAAGATTCTTATAAGAGTCATAGCCGCGGTTGTCATTGTTCCGATTCTCCTGTTTTATCTTGTCTGCTATGCCATGCCGCTGCTTTATGCGCCGTTTCACCCGTTAAAGGTCGTTCAGAACCGGAACAGCATCAAACTCGACGGCAAAAAATACAATCTATACTGGGGCGATCTCCACGGCCACAGCGGTTTGTCTCCCGACGCATTTTTCAGTTCGCCCGATCAGTATTACCGCTACGGACGCGACGTCGCAAAGCTCGATTTTGCTGCGCTCACCGATCACGACGCGCCGTGGGGGCTCGCTTCGGTTCCCAAACGCTGGAAAATATCGGTCGACGCCACGCGCCGCTTTCAGGACGATGGCCGCTATGTTACGTTTATTGCGTATGAATGGACGAGCGGCAGCGGACTTGTATGCATGGTGCACACGCTAAAGCGGCTCGACCGCTGGGCGTATCAAAAAGACCCGAAGCATTTCGGACACCGTAATGTCTATTATCCGGGCGATTTCGCGCCGAAAACTGTCTGTTCGGTCGATTCGAGCGAATGCGACACGCCGGAGAAACTCTGGAAGCATCTGGAGGCCTATGGCGCGATCTCCATTCCGCATCACCCGCTCGGCGGCCCGATTTTTCCATTCAAATGGGATCATTTCGACGAAAAATACGAGCCGGTGGTCGAAATATATTCCTGGCACGGAAACAGCGAGTGCGACGGCTGCCCGAATGAAATATACAACGCTTATAACAACGGAAAACATTCTGTGCGCGTTCCGCTCGAAGCCGGGCATCATTTCGGTTTCATCGGCTCTTCCGACAACCACGATGGTTACGCCGGCAACCTGACGCATCCGCCGCGACTCGAAAAATTCCTTCAGATGTTCTATCACGGAAAGCCGACGCCCGGGCCGGGAATCGCCGCCGTCTATGCCGAACGGCTGAGCCGCGAGGCAATTTTCGAGGCGCTGAGAGCTCATCGCGTTTACGCGGTGACCGGCGCGCGAATCGTTCTCGATGTTCGAGCAAACGAAACAACATTCATGGGCGGCCGTATGAAATCAGGCGGCAGGCCTGTTTCAATCTCGATTTACGCGCGAGGCGTCGCGCCGTTGAAAAAAGTCGAGGTCATCAAAAACGGGAAAACTGCGCGCTCCTATGCATGTAACGGAAAAACATTTTCGAAGCTATTCACTGATTCCGACCGCGAACACGCGGAGGATTATATCTATATTCGCGTAACGCAAGCCGACGGCCAGATGGCATGGTCGAGCCCTATCTGGATAATGAAGTAAACGCCGTTCCGTTATCTTAAAAAAAACAGGATCAATACCTGTAATAGTCGGCTTTGTACGGGCCATCGACGGACACGCCGATGTATTCGGCCTGATTGGGCGAAAGCGTCGTGAGGTGCGCGCCGAGCTTGCCGAGATGCAGACGGGCGACTTCCTCGTCGAGCTTCTTGTCGAGTTGGTACACGCCGATCTCGCGTTTCTTCGTCCACAGGTCGATCTGCGCAAGTGTCTGGTTAGTGAAGCTGTTCGACATAACGAAGCTGGGGTGGCCGGTCGCGCAGCCGAGGTTGACAAGCCTGCCGTCCGCAAGGACGTAGACCGTGTGGCCGTCCGGGAACGTGTATGCGTCCACCTGCGGCTTGATGTTCAAGTGTTTGATTCCCGGCCATGTCTTGAGCTTTTCGATCTGAATCTCGTTGTCGAAATGCCCGATGTTGCAGATGATCGCCTGATCCTTCATTTTCGAAATATGCTCAGCCGTGATCACGTCGCAGTTGCCGGTGGCGGTGACATAAATGTCCGCGAACGGCAACGCATCCTCGACAGTCGCAACCTTGTAACCGGCCATGAGCGCCTGAAGCGCGTTGATGGGGTCGATCTCGGTGACCCATACCTGCGCCTTGAGGCCGCGCAGCGCGTCGGACGAGCCTTTGCCCACGTCGCCGTAACCACAGACGAGCGCGGTCTTGCCGGCGACCATAACGTCGGTTGCGCGCTTGATGCCGTCAACAAGCGACTCGCGGCAGCCGTAGATATTGTCGAACTTTGATTTCGTCACGGAATCGTTTACGTTGATGGCGGGGAACAGCAGTTCCTTTTTTTCCATCATCTGGTAGAGGCGGTGTACGCCTGTAGTGGTTTCTTCTGACACGCCGCGCATTTCGGCGACGATGTCGTGATAGAACTTCGGATTCGATGCGAGATTCTTTTTAATGACGCTGTTTACGATCTGAAGCTCCTTGTTGTCTGTCGGTTCGTCGAGAATCGCGGCATTTTCCTCTGCGTTGTAGCCTCGGTGAATGAGCAGTGTGGCGTCGCCGCCGTCGTCTACTATGAGATTCGGGCCTTTCCCATCCGGCCACGTGAGCGCTTTTTTTGTGAAATCCCAGTACTCTTCGAGCGTCTCGCCCTTGAAAGCGAACACCGGCACGCCGGCCGCCGCGATCGCAGCCGCCGCATGGTCCTGCGTCGAGTAAATGTTGCAGGACGCCCAGCGTACGTCCGCGCCGAGAGCGACAAGCGTCTCGATCAGCGCCGCCGTCTGGATCGTCATGTGCAGACTGCCCATGATCCGCGCGCCTTTCAGGGGTTTCTTTGGTCCGTATTTCTCGCGTGTCGCCATCAGGCCGGGCATCTCATGCTCGGCTATCGTTAATTCCTTGCGCCCGAAATCCGCCAGAGTGATGTCTTTTACGAAATAATCATTTGCCACAATTGTTTCCTCCGTCTATTTTGATATTTTGCTTTTAATCCGATTCATAGCGCCGCCAGCTCATACTTTGCCGAGCAGAGCAGTCGTAGCTTTCGCGCGCGGTTCGTAAACGTCCACCTTCTCCGGGCCGTGCAGTTTGACCTGTCCTTTTTTGGCAAACAACGGCTTCAGCGCCGGATCGCCTGCGACAGAGCCTGTCACGCCAATGCCGCTCGGGCAGTTTCCGCCGACCCAAGGCATGACGATGAACGCAGTATTGACCGTCTCGCCGAGGATATCGCGCGTTGTGTAATCCGGGTGCCCGATCGCGCCGAGGTAGATATCGCCCGAGTTGAGCGTAATGACGAGTCCGGGAACGACGCCGAGCGCCTGAGCGGCTAACGCAGCCGAACAAGCGCGACGCCGGTGGTCGTTTCCGGCGAAAAAGCCGAGAAAACCGTCGCCGACGTATTTAACCGGCACGCCGTCGAACCGTTTGACTGTCTCCGTCAGCGAGAAAAAGACAACGTTTGTCCACGCCGCAAGATCGCGCGGCGGCATGGAAGCGGCGCGTTTAGCGAATCCGTTTATTGATGTGCAGAAAACCGTCGCCGGGAAAGTATCGCTCTCAGGGGTGGTGACTCCGAGCAGCCATTCGATGCTGACGCCGAGGAGTCTCGCGAGTTCGGGCAGGGTAGTTATATCGGGCGCGTTCTCCCCGCGTTCCCACTTTGAAACCGCCTGAACGCTGATCTGGAGCGCGCCGGCGATGTCTGACTGCCTCAGTCGCAGCAGCTCGCGGCGTTCTCTGATCCTCGCTCCAAACTCCTTCATGTCCATCCGGTCGGCCTCCGGCCCGCATGGCTGTTTAAGCAAAAGATGAATTCCGCGCGGGCTTTCTACTCATAAGATATTAAAGTAAGATCGCTAATCATTCAATGAAGATATGGTTGAAAAGTGTAAACATCTGGTTGCGCCGGGGTGGGCAAAGAATTTATACCGAGTAACTATTTTGCGCTCCTCAGCTCTTCGCGCAAAAAGTAAAATGCTTAATAGACGCAATTTACTTTAATACGCAGCCTAAAAAATAACTTTCTGCTTTCCCGGTTTTAGAGGCGATGTCTTGCCTTTCCATTCGAAGACGCCGGGCGTTCCAGAGGGAAGTTCGATATCGGCCGCAAAGCCTGACTTTTCTTTTTTGAAAGAGACGCTGATGACGCCTTTCGGGTGCGGGACATCGCACGTGACCCATTCGAGGCTGCCGGGGTGTGGCGCGATTTTCACGCTCGTGAATCCGGACGCGTCGGACCGGACGCCGCAGACGATGGATTGCAGGTCGGAAGTCGGCGTCGCGCTCCATGCGTGACAGTCAGAGCGGCATTCGCCGGGCGTTTCCGGCCATGTCGTGAGTCCGAGGTCGAGCGCTTTCTGCCACGGCTTGAGAAAAGATACGAAATCGTCGCTCAAACCCGCCTTATCCGCCGCCTCGTGTAGATAATGACGGAAATAAAGAGAACACTGCGCGATCGATTCATCTTTCATTGAGCGCTGCATGGCAGCTTTCGCGTTCGCCGTCGGAACCGCGCCTGTGAGAACACCGAGCGCTGTCGCGTGCTGGCTGAACTCTTTTTTATCCGGCGTATCGGCGAGAAGTCCGCGTTTCGCGTCCCAGCAAGTCTTTCGAACTGCGAGAACAGCGGCGTCAGCGGCGGCGTGATGCTTCTTTGCCAGATAGTCGGCTCCGAGCGCGGATTCGATATCCGCCGCATCGCGCAGAGCGAGAACGTATTGCAGAGTGACGATTGAGGACCCGCGCGCGTCTTCCGCTCCCGGCGGAACGCCGTTTGCCGGCCACGACCAGTCGACAAAATTCCACCATGGAACTTTGCCGATTAACCCGTTTTTCATAATGCGCGCGTCGAACCAGTCGAGAACTTCCTTCATTCCGTTAAGAAAGCGGCCTGTGAACGCAGCGTCGCCGTGATACATCCAGTGGTCGTGAACCATGCTGATCCATAGGAGCGAGAATGTGGGAATAATCTGAAGGAAACGGGAGGTGGCGCGGCTCTGAGTGAGTCCGTCCGGAATGCGTGAGAAGAAAAACTGTTCTATCGTGTTCCGCGTGAGCCGGTCGTCGTTATAGAGGTAATCCAGGACGATGGCGCGGATTCGCGAATCGCCGATATAAGCGAACTCTTCATAGAACGGGCCGTCTACGAAAAGCTCATTGGAGGAAATATCGATAGTGTATTTGCCGGTTTCCCAGATTTTGCGCAGTGAAGGGTCTGAGGAATCGAATGAGCCGACATTTATAAACGGATAGGCGGCGGTTACGAAGCGCAAGTCGTCGATCGTGACGGGCGAGTCGCCTGTTTCGATGTCCAACTGAAGGTAACGAACGGTGCGCCACCAGAGCGGCGAGAAGACGCGTTTCGCGCCGCCGTCAGGCAGAAACTCGTCGAACCGATAATTGTCGCGCACTTCCTTTTTCTTAACGTCGTTTCGGTTGCCCTTGATGAGAGTCCCCAAAGCGACTTCCGGGTATTTGAAAAGCGATTCCTCATAAGTCACTCGGATTTTCGAACCTGCGCCTCCGCTAACCGTCAGTTCCGGATAGCCGATCAGCAGCTTTTCGCGGTCGACAAGAACCGTGGCCTTTGTTTTGGGCGGAACGACGAACGGAGCCGAGCCGCTTAGAAACTCCGGCTCAAGTTTAACGCGCTTCGAGCGCACAACTGTTGCGAATCTGTCTGTTTTCTCGGACATTAGCGGAATATTGCGCGGCGTGAGCATCCAGAGCGAGTCGCCCAAGCCGCGAGCGACGGGCATTGCATCGTTGAAAGCGATAGCATTTGCCCATTTCGAATCGTCGAATGATGCCGACATCCAGTCCCACGGGTGGAGCGCCGCGTTAATCCTTTCGTTGGGGGCGCTGCAATTGTGCGCTTCACGTTTTACGCGCGAAACTGGCGTCCATGAAAGGTCATGCATAACCTTCCATGAGCCGGGCGTGTTCGCCGGTTTTTCTAAATCGCTGTCGCTCTGCACGAGAAACGCCGTATGCGCGCTGATTTGCGGCCACGGCGCCATATTAGCTTCGGACCAGACGAGCGCCGATAGGATATTCACGCCGGGTTTGAGATTCGGAGCGATGTCTATTGTTTCATAGCGCCAGTGAGACAGGTCGCTGAGCGCCGGGCCGGTGGCGACGCTGACGCCGTTGACGAAAAACCTGTAGCGCTGATCTGCGCTGACATGAATGACGAAACGGTCCGGACGGGAGGTCAGATTGAGCTGATTACGGAAAAGGAACAGCGCCGGGTCGCGTCCGGGGCCTTCCGGGTGAACGCTCCACTCAGCTGTCCATTTCGGGGATGGCGATGAATCTCTTGTTTGCTGTGAGGCCGCGTGTTGCGCGGACGAAATGAAAATGCAGGCAAAAAGAATTATCGGAATCAAACGTTTCATATTGTACACCTCGTCATGAAGTCGTTGTTAGAGTCTTTTAAGCAAAACATCTCTAATTTCGGAAGGCGAAAGTTGCACAGGGTTGTATTTGTTGCTTGCGGCAGCGACAATCGCGTCGAGATCGGATTCCTTAATGCCGTAGGCGCCGAGGCGCGGAATTTTCAGAGTTTCGGTCCACTCCTCGATACGCTCGACGAGCATCCGGCAGCCGGAGCCGATATCAATCATGCCTGAACACATAAGGAGCGAGCCTGCTCTTGCGAATTTGCGCAGAGCGAGCGCGTCCGAACCGGGATTTTCAAGCAGCTTATCGATAGTGGCTGAGAAAACGGAGGCCATAAGAGTTCCGCAGACGACTCCGTGCGGTATGTCGTGCAGGCCGCCGATGGGGCCGGCCAGCCCGTGAACGAGGCCGAGGCCGGCGTTTGCAAGCGTAATTCCCGACATAAGAGCAGCGTAAGCCATACCGCCGCGAACATTGACGTCGCCCGCGCCGTCGCCGCAGGCGCGCGTCAGGTTATCACGGATCAGCTCCATGCCGCTGAGCGCGAGCGCGTCAGTCATCGGATTTGAGTTTGTCGAGACGTAAGATTCGAGCAGTTGCGAAAAAGCGTCCATGCCGCAGGCGGCCGTAACGGCTGCCGGGCAGGAGAGCATAAGTTCAGGGTCGATGAGCGCGGTGTCCGGCACGAGTTCGTCGTGGCGAAGCGAGTTCTTAAAACCGTCCGGGCCGACGCGGCGCAGCACGGCGTTTTTCGTGGCTTCGCTGCCTGTTCCGGCGGTTGTCGGAGCCGCGATGAAAGGAACTTTAATGCCATTGTGTTTCGCGCCTGTGCCGACATTTTCGAGATAGTTGACGACCGGCCCCTTTTGCGGGATCATGGCCGAGATCGCTTTTCCGGCGTCGATCGCGCTGCCGCCGCCCCAAGCGAGCACGATGTTTATGTTTTTGTTGCCGAATTCCGCCACGGCTTTGTCGACAAGTTCCGGAGTCGGCTCGCCCTTGACCGCGAAGTGATGCCAACGTGTTTCGTCGCGTTCCATAGCTTCGACGAGTTTGTCCCAGCGGCCTGATTCCTTGTGCGAGTCGGCGCCGGTGACAATCAGAGCGTTTCTGCCGGCTTTGCGGATCAGTTTCGCAGCTTTATCGAATGAGCCGGGCCCGAAAACGATATTGGGCGTATTCGTGAAATTGAAAGCTTTTACCATGATTGAATCTCCAATACAAAGCGTTTTAACAGTGAAATGATACAGCAGGGGTGTGGCGAAATCAAACAGATGGTAGCTGGTAGTTGGGGATTGGTAGTTGGAACAGAAGTAACAGTAGATGGTACATGGGAATTTCTTGTTTGTAGCCGGAATCAAAAGGCAATAACATGAGATTTCTAAGTGACATGAAATATGCCGATGTATTCATTCATGTAAATAATTCATAAAGATTCCGGCGTCGCGGTAATGCGGTTATAATAAGCGAAGAATCGATGAAGAAGGAGTTGTATAGATGAGCGCGAGAAGAAAAGCATATGTCGCCGGACAATTCTATCCCGAAACAGAGTCTGAATGCAGAAGAGAGCTTGAGGCTTACACTAAGGCGCGGATAGATGAATATGAAGGAACGCCGGTCGCCGGCATCGTGCCGCACGCCGGCTGGGTGTTTTCAGGCGCTACCGCGGGAAAGGTGTTTTCATTCTTTAAGCAATTCGCGACGCCGAAAACGTTCATACTTTTCGGAGCTGTGCATCGATACATGTCGGATTCGCCGGCAGTCATGGCGGATGGAGCGTGGGAAACGCCGCTTGGCGATGTCGAGATAGACGCGTCGATGGCGTCAGAACTTCTTGGCGCATGCGCAGGACTCACATCCAACGCGCGCGCTCACGACGGCGAGCATTCAATCGAGGTGCAGGTTCCGTTCATAAAATTTCTTTTTCCAGAAGCGAAGATCGTGCCGATACTCGCGCCGCCGACAGGCGATGCGGCCGCGCTCGGGGATGCTGTCGGCAGAGCGATTGCGGGCAGGGACGACGTTATAGCGATAGGAAGCACGGACCTGACGCACTATGGTTTTGAATACGGATTCGCGCCGAAAGGGGCAGGCGAAGAGGCGTTGAAATGGGCGCGCGAGGTGAACGACAGACGAATGATTGACATTGCGATTGAAATGAAGGCGGAGGAGGCGGTTCCGGTTGCGCAGACGCATCATAACGCTTGCGGATCCGGGGCGGTGGCCGCGGCGACAGCAGTTGCGCACGCGAAGGGCAAAAAGAAAGGCATTCTTCTCGATTACACGACGAGTTACGATGTAATGCCGCGCGGGCGGCCTTCGATGTTCGTTGGATATGCTGGAATAGTTTTTTAAGAACAGCAGTCAATAGTTTTCCGGATGGCTGAATAAAATCGATTTATGTTTAATAAAATAATTATGAATTGTGAATGAACTTGCATAGCAGAGGCGCGAAGGATGTATGTTACGAAGGAAATTATTGAAGATGCCGAACGGCTGTATGGAAAAGCGAAGCGAGTGACGTTCGAGCCGATAGCGATGCAGGGTTTTGAGTATGAGATGCTTGTCGGAAGCATGTCCGACGGGCGTCGGCATGACGTAACGGGGTTCATAGAGTTCGGCGGCGGTTACGCTGGCATTCAAAAGCCGATGTACAAACACACTGGAATATACCGCGCGCCGAGCGGAGCGATCAAGCGAGGAGAGACGCTGGAGCGGGGTTTGAAGCGTGAAATGTTGGAAGAAACCGGGCTGGATGTCGCAATTCGGCGATTTCTTCTTATAATAAGTGTGGAATTTTTAGGGCCGGACGAAACAAGGCAGCCGTGGACGTCATACGTATTCAGCGGCGCGGCGGCTGGCGGCGAACTGAGTCCGCGCGACCACTACGAAATAAGCGGAGCGCGGATAATCACGAGAGAGGAAATGCTCGGTCCGATCGCCAAAGAGATGGAAGAATCCGGCTGGGGTGGATTCAGCTACCGGGCGCGGCTAACGAGGGAAGCGCTACTCGCGATAGACAACGAGGGAAAGAACAACATCTGACATGGATAGATCATATTACAGGCAAGTGAATTTCGGTCCGGGGGGGATCACACCCGTCATCAAGAGTCTGTTGATAGCGAACGCCGTGGTATTTCTTTTACAGACTGTTTTACAAGTATACAATCCGGCCT
>JBAYJY010000102.1:0-15916 GCA_041664945.1 bacterium
ATCTGGCACGCTTTGGCTTTTCCTATGCCTTTCACGCAGGCGATATCCGCAATTTCCGCAACTGCGAGCTTTTCCAGAGAGCCGAATTGCGCGAGCAGCACGTTCGCAAGCTCGACCACCGACTGCCCCGCCGCGCCCGTGCGCAGTATGATCGCGAGCAACTCCGCGTTCGACACCGCAGCCGCGCCTTGCGCTTCGAGCCGCTCCCGCGGCCGCTCGTGTTCCGGCAAGTCCTTGATCGTATATTGCGCCATGAAGCGGATTATATCACACCGCCGCCGTTGCGCGCCGCGCAATTTAAAATCGTTTCCGGCTTCCTGTCCTCAATATTCATTTTGTCGCTCTTCTTATTCATTGTCACACTAATTGAATATAATAGTATCGCGGCGGCGGCGAAACGCCGGATCGGAGGAAAGCGCGGATGGCGCTGATCGAGCCGGGATTCAACATTTATTACTCGAACCGTCTTGAGCGGCTGGCGGAACAACTTGCCTCGGTTTTGCGTTCGGCGCCTCCGGCGGACGCTCTCGAACCGGAGATAGTCGTGACGCTCAGCAAGGGCATGGAACGCTGGCTCGCGCTTACCGTCGCCCGCATGCTCGGCGTCTGGGCGAACATTCGAGTCCCCTTCCCCGCCGCTGTCACCCGCGACATTTTTAAAGCCGCCGCGACGGGCATCGCCGACGCATCGGCCTTCGAGCCGGAAATCCTTTTGTGGCGTATAATGAAAATGCTCCCATCCTGCGCCGCTCACAAGGATTTCGGGCCCATCCGCTCATACCTGGAAAACGATTTCAAAAATATAAAGCGTTACCAACTCAGCGCTCAGATCGCCGACACGCTGGATCACTATCTGCTCTATCGCCCCGAACTGATTCTTGAATGGGACGGCGGCGCGGACGACAGCTGGGAGGCGGAACTGTGGCGTCGTTTGACGGCGGATTTGCCGGAAGAATCGGCGGGCTCCCACCACGCCGCCGCGAAGAAACGGTTTCTCGACGCAGCGGCGGGCGGCTCGATCCGCACGGACAAGCTGCCCGCGCGCGTTAACATCTTCGGAATTTCGTCGCTGCCGAAATATTACATCGAAATTTTCGCCGCGCTCGCCCGTTTCGTTCAGGTGAACCTGTTTCTGCTGAGCCCGAGCCGGGACCAGTGGTTCTGCGGCGCCCTTCCGGCGGCGGAATGCGGCGGCAGGGAAGCTCTCTCCCAGGTATTGCCGAACGGCAACGAGCTGCTTTTCTCGATGGGAGCGCTCGGCGCGGAGCTTCGAGCGACGCTGCCGCCCGCCGCGAGCGTGATCGTGGATTTCGAGGAGCCGGCCGGCTCAAGCCTGCTTTCGCTTATACAGCGCGACATTTTCACGAACGAAGCCGGCGTCGGCGAAAAGCGCGCGATCCCGGCGGGCGATGCGTCCGTCAGGGTTAGCTCCTGCCACAGCGTCATGCGCGAGATAGAATCGCTTTACGACAACCTTCTGGACGCGTTCGAGCGCGAACCGGCCCTGCGGCCGGTCGACATAATCGTCATGATACCCGACATGGAAACATACACGCCTTATATACAGGCGGTTTTCGGAACGCGCAAGCCGGAGATTCCATACAGCGTCGCGGGCCGAAGCCTTAAGGGCGAAAGCCTGACGGCGGAGACGTTCACCGCGCTGCTCGGCCTGTTCGGGAGCCGTTTCGGCGCGACTCAGGTCATGGCGCCGCTCGAAAACCCGGCTGTTCGCGACCGTTTCGGGCTCGACGAAGCGGAAGCGGACCTGATGCGGCGTCGTGTGGCGGAATGCGGAATCCGCTGGGGCGCGGACGGGGAAAGCAAGCGAAGGCTCGGCTTGCCCGCCGAGAACGGCAACACCTGGGACGGCGGCCTCAGCCGCTTGCTGATCGGCTACGCCATGAGCGGCGGCGGTGAGCGCGTTTACGAGCCGGGCGGCATCCTGCCCTGCGACGACGTGGAAGGCGGCGAAGCGCAAACGCTCGGCAAATTCACCGAATACGCTGACAAGCTGTTTTCATTCTCAGAACGGTTCGACGGCGCGCGGCCGCTTAAGGAATGGGCGGCGCTGTTCGAGGAATTGCTTGACGCGTTTTTCGAGTCCGGCGAGGAAACCGAGCGCGAGATATTAGCGATCCGGACCGCTGCGAGAAGCCTCGCCGACTGCGGGGAAAAGTCTGGGTTTTCCGAACCGGTGGACATTGAGGTTGTCAAGCAGCAATTAGCCGGCAAGCTCGAAAAGAAGTCTTTCGAACTCGGATATCTGACCGGGCGCGTGACGTTCAGCGCGATGGTCCCCATGCGCGGCATTCCGGCGAAAATGATCTGCCTCATCGGCATGAACGACGAGGATTTTCCGGGCCGGACGCGGCGGCCTGGATTCGACCGTATGGCGGAACGCCACGAGCCGGGCGACCGCTCGCAGCGCAACGACGACCGCTACCTGTTCCTCGAAGCGCTCGTCTCCGCTCGCGACCGGCTTTACATCAGCTATATCGGCCGCAACGCGAGCGACAACGAGCGCGTCCCGCCATCCGTTCTCGTCAGCGAACTGCTCGATTACATAGAGAAACATTACACGAATCCATCCGGCGTTATTCTTGGCCAGGTTGTCGCCGAACACCGGCTTCAGGCGTTCAGTCCGGAATATTTCGAAGGCGGCGAAAAGCTGTTCAGCTACGATCGCGCTAACCTGCTCGCGGCGCGCGGCAGCCTTAATAAACTCGCGGCGCAACCGCCGTTCGCCGCGGCGGTTTTGAAACCGCCCTCGGAAACCCGCGACGAAGTGGACATCGCCGAGTTCTGCGATTTCTTCGCCAACCCTGCGCGACGTTTCATGCGAAAAAGCCTCGGCGTCTACCTCGACGACTACGGAACTTTGCTTGAGGACACTGAGCCGTTCGAGATCGGCGGCCTTGAAAAATTCCAGCTCGGCGAACGGCTTGTCGGGCGCATTCTGGCCCGGGGCGACCCGGAGGAAATTCTTCGCGCGGCAAGGCGGTCCGGCGTTCTGCCGCACGGCGCGGTGGGCGAGAAATACGTTCGCGATTTGCTGATTGACGCGCGCGGTTTCGCGGAGAAAGTGAGAGCGATGAACGCGGGCGTCGAGCTTCCGCCTTTCGTGGTGGACATCCCGCTCGGCGGTTTCCGGCTGACAGGCAGGATCGAGGGGGCGCGCGAAAATTATCTCCTGAACTACAGGTTCGCGAAGCTGAAAGCGAAGGACCGCCTGCGCGCGTGGATTCAACACCTCGCCGCATGCGCCGCCGGCTACGGCGCTGAAAGCGCGCTGATTGCGAAGGACGGCGAGTTGACGTTCGCCAAGGTCGGGAACGGAGCCGAATTACTGTTGCGATTAGGAGAGATTTATTCCGAGGGCCTGCTGAAGCCGGCTCCGTTTTTCCCGGAAACGTCGATGTCGTTCTATAGAGAATTCGAAAAAGTGAAAAACCAAAGCCTGGCGTTGAAGGCGGCGAACAGGAATTGGGCGCCGTCTGATTACGGACCCGGCGAAAGCATGGACGCATATATCAATTTCTGTTTCAGGGGCGCCAATCCATTCGGCGAGAAGTTCGCTACGCTCGCGCGCGAAATATTCGGGCCGTGTTTCGAGAACGAAGGGGGGCCGGCGAAATGAAAAAGTTCGACCTTCCGAACGCGCCGCTCGACGGCGTGAACCTGATTGAAGCGAGCGCCGGCACGGGCAAAACTCACGCGATCGCCGGCATTTATCTTCGTCTCGTTCTCGAAAAGAAACTCTCCGTCGACAGGATACTCGTCGTTACTTTCACAAATGCGGCGGCGAAAGAGTTGAAGGACCGCATCCGCCGCGCGCTGCGCGCCGCTCTTGCGCCGGCCGAAGCGAATCCGGAGGCGAAAGCGCTTCTCGAATCCGCTCTCCGGGATTTCGACCAGTCGGCGATCTTCACTATCCACGGCTTTTGCGGCAGGGTTCTGACCGACCGCGCGTTCGAAAGCGGCGGCAGGTTTACTATGGAAACCGCCAGTCGGCAGACGGAATATCTCAAAGAAATATCCGACGATTTCTGGCGCAAAAACGTTTACTGCGCGCCGCTGTTTCTCATTGACTACACAATCAAAAAGTTCGGACGCGCCGCTATGGCGGGCCTGCTGCGTCCGCAGGCGGTTAACCCGGACGTTAAACTGCTTTTCGCGCCCCCCGAATTTTCGAAGAATAAATCGAAGCTGCGATATGACAATTATCTCGCGGCGTTTACAGACGCGCGCGGAATCTGGAATCAATCAAAGGAATCGGCGCTTGATGCGCTACGAAGCGACGGCTTAAACGGAACATCGTACGGCGCGTTTAAACCCGATGAATCGACCGGCGTCTCAAAAAGAGAATCGACGATAAAAAAGATGGCCGCCGCGATGGAACAGTTTCTCGAAGGCGGCGAAATATCGTTTGCGTTATATGAAAACATAGAGAAATTCACCAGCGGGAAGATCGAAAAGAGCATAAAAAAGAACTGCGTCGCGCCGTCGCACGAACTGTTCGACGCCTGCCAGCGTGTTTGGGAAGCTGCGGAAGCGCTCGAAGAGACCGCCGAAAGTTTCGCTTTGAATTTGCGGATCGAGTTTTTTAAATACGTGCGCGAGGCGCTGCCTTCGATAAAAGAAAAAAACGGACTTCAGTTTTTCGACGACATGATATTGAGAGTGCGCGACGGCCTGAGAGGCGCAGGCGGCGGCGCGCTTGCGCTCGCGCTTCGCGAGAAATACAAGGCCGCGCTCATAGACGAATTTCAGGACACCGATCCGGCGCAGTACGAGATATTCGACCGCGTCTTCAACTGCGCCGACTGCGCCCTGTTTCTTATCGGCGACCCGAAGCAGGCGATCTATAGTTTTCGCGGCGCGGACGTGTTCGCGTACATGGACGCCGCGGAATCGGCCGGCGAGGCAAAGCGGACGCTCGGCGTCAACTGGCGGTCCGAGCCGAACCTGCTCGGCGCGGTGAATGCGCTGTTTTCTGAGGCAGCGGACCCGTTCGTGTTCGACAGCATCAAATATGAAAATGTGAATGCGCCGCCGCCGGAGGATAAAAAGCAGAAGCCGCTGACGATCAACGGCTCGCAGGAACCGCCGTTCCACTTGTGGTTCGTCAGAAAAGAGACTGACAAAAACCACGACTTCAACAAGGAAGAGGCTGAAGATTCGATATCGAAATTAGTCGCGGCCGAGATCGGGCGACTGGCGTCGCTCGGCGATGGAAACGAGGCGCTGATCGGCGACGAGCCGCTGAAGCCCGGAGACATCGCGGTCCTCGTCAGGACGAACCGGCAGGGCCGGAAGGTGTCCGCCGCGCTGACGGGGAAGAACGTGCCGAGCGTGATGTGCAACATGCAAAGCGTGTTCGAGACGGCTGAGGCGACACAGTTGAAATTCGCGCTTGAGGCGGCTGCGTCTCCGGGAAGCGATAGAGCAGTGAAGACCGCGGCGGCGACGGACATCGTCGGGATGACAGCAGAACAGATACAGGAAACCTCGGAATCGGAGACAAAGTGGGAAGAGCTGCAGGGCCGTTTCCGCGACTACCGCGACCTATGGCGGCGCGGCGGCTTCATCTATATGTTCGAGGCGCTGCTTGCTCGAGAGAATACGAGAGCGCGACTTCTTCAACTGCCGGACGGCGCGCGGCGGCTGACGAATCTTCTTCACCTCGCGGAACTTCTGCACAAGGAATCGGCGGCCCGCAAGCTCGGAGCCGCGGGGCTGCTCAAATGGCTCTCGGACAGAATAGCGGAAAGCGGCGACATCGAAACGGCGGAGGAGCATCTACTGCGCCTCGAAACAGACGCTGACGCGGTTAAGATAGTTACGATGCACAAAAGCAAAGGGCTCGAATATCCGGTCGTGTTCTGTCCGTTCTGCTGGGGCCCTTCGGCGGTGGGCGGCAAAAGAGGAGACGAGCCTTTCGCGTTCCATCAAAAAGATAATGAAAGCGGGAAACACGTTCAGGCGCTGGATATCGGATCCGGGACTCGCGCCGAAAACATGCGCGCGGCGGAACGCGAGCAACTCGCGGAAAACCTGCGCCTGTTATACGTGGCCGTGACGCGCGCCAAAAACCGCTGCTATCTGGCGTGGGGCCGCATCAGCGCCTCCGAAACATCGGCGCTCGCTTATCTTCTACATCGCCGCGAAGACACGCCGGCGGGCGATGGCGTTGTCGCCGAACTGAAAGAATTGATGAAGAAAAAAAGCTCCGACGAATACATGGACGATCTGAGGCCGCTCGCGGCTGCGAACGGCGGGCTGATAAAGCTGAGTGAAATTTACATTGGAGAAGCGCCGGCCGAAAAAGATGAATACAAATCGCCGGCCGCTTCCGCAAAGAAACTGGACTGCCGGAAATTCGGCGGCGCTATCTTGAGCGAAGGATTGATATCAAGCTTCTCATCGATCTCGGCGCGCGTTGAAAAAACCGAACATGCGGCTGAACTGCCGGACCACGACGCGCAGGCCGCCGAACCCGGCGCGGACGCTTCCGCGCCGGAAGAGGATTCGCCGCAAAGCATTTTTTCATTCCCGCGCGGCGCGAAAGCCGGGGTTATGTTTCACAGTCTTTTCGAGAACTTCGATTTCCAGCGCATAAACGAGCCGACTGCTGGCGAATACATAGGAAAAATACTCGGCGCGCATGGATACGACCCGGCATGGTCGGCGACTGTTCTGCGAATGATGCAAAACGTGCTGACTGCGCCGCTCGGACGGCCTGGCGAAGAGTTCACCCTGTCGCTTATAGACAACAAAAGCCGTCGCAACGAACTCGAATTCTATTTTCCGATCCGGCGCTCGGCGGGCCGCGATGTCAAGGCGGCTTTTGAGAAGCGAGGCGGCCCGGGCGCCGACGGCGGTTTCCCGGAGAAAATCGGCGCGCTCACTTTTGCGCCCGCCCGCGGATTCATGAAGGGTTTCATAGACATGGTCTTCCAAAGAGAAGGCCGATTCTATCTCGTGGACTGGAAATCTAACCATCTCGGCGGCTCCATCCGGGCCTACGGGCATCAAGCTCTCGCCTACGAAATGCGCCGCGATTTTTACATTTTGCAGTATCACATATACGCGCTCGCGCTCGACCAGTACCTGCGCTCCCGCGACCCGGCATACGATTACGAAACCCGATTCGGCGGCGTATACTACGTTTTCCTGCGAGGCGTCGACCCTAAAAAAGGCGCTCAGTTCGGGATATTCCACGACCGGCCGGGCCGCGCGCTTATAGACGATCTGCGCGCGATTCTGATAGACGCGTAAGAAAATAATTTTGGATGGGAACGAGAGCATTGCCTGTTAACTACGACATCGCCGGAGACAAGCTTGTCGCCGTTGCGCTACTGCGCGGGAATGCGGCGGCCGGGATTGAGGCGATAGACTTCTATTTCGGAGGCTTTATCAACCGGCTGTCCGGCGCGCCGTCAGAAGAACTTTCGCTTGCGGCTGCGCTGGCGAGCCGCGGGTTGCGGCAGGGCCACACGTGCATAGACATAAACGCGATGGGCGGCTCGGAACCGGCGCCGGGCGGAAAGGGCGAGCCGTTCGTCTGTCCGGACTCGAAGAAGTGGCTTTCGGCCCTGCGCGCCGCGTCCGATGTCGTCGGAACTCCCGGCGAATTCAAGCCGATGATACTCGACGCCGGGGGACGCCTGTATCTCCACAGATACTGGCAGTACGAGAGCCGCCTTGCAGCCGCCGTGAAATCGAAAGCGGCTGCGACTCCGCCTCCGATTGATGTAAAGCGACTCGGCGCCGGGCTGAACACTCTGTTTCCCAACGACAACGCGGACGGGCCGGACTTGCAGAAAGTCGCGGCGTTCGCCGCGTCGAAGCGGAATTTCTGCGTAATCTCCGGCGGCCCCGGAACAGGCAAAACAACAACGGTGATGCGGATACTCGCGCTGCTGCTTGAGCAGTCGCCGGGGCTGCGGATTGCGCTCACGGCGCCGACAGGCAAAGCGGCCGCCCGCCTTGAAGAATCAGTGTCCGGCTCACTCGAAAAAGCCGGCCTGCCGGACGCGATCGCATCGGCGATGCCCCGCGAAGCGCACACGCTGCACACGCTTCTCGGCGCACGGCCGGATTCGGTTCGTTTCCGACACAATGCGGGCAATCCGCTCCCTCACGACGTTATTGTTGTCGACGAGGCGTCTATGGTGGACCTCGCGATTATGTCGAAACTGATGGACGCGATAAGGCCGGAAGCGCGGCTGATTCTGCTTGGCGACAAGGACCAGCTCGCATCCGTGGAAGCCGGCTGCGCGCTCGGCGATTTGTTCGCCGAGGAAGCCGAAGACACATTTTCCGACGACTTCTCCGCTGAATACAACCGCCTGACCGGCGAGCGGCTGGCGTCCGCTCCCGGCGGCGAGAAGCGCGGAAAACTTGCGGACTGTTTCGTTCTGTTGCGAAAAGTCCACAGATTCGGAGCGGGCGGAGCTATCGGTCGGTTGAGCCGCGCGGTGAACGCCGGCGACGCCGGCGGCGCGATGGCGGCGCTAAAATCAGGCGGAGCGGAAGCGCGCTGGACTGAAGCCGCCGGGCCGGACGAGCTTTATGGAATCATTCGAGACAGGGCGGCTGCGGAATACGTCGGCTATTTGAAGGCGGGCGATCCGGCGGCGGCGCTGGAACTATTCGGAAGATTCCGGATTCTTTGCGCTTTGCGCGAGGGGCCGTTCGGGGTTGAGACTCTGAACCGGCTGGCGGAGCGCGCGCTTGCGGATGCTGGGCTGATCTCGCCCGACGGGCGCTGGTATGCCGGCCGCCCCGTGATGATCACGCGAAACGACTACAACCTGAACCTTTTCAACGGCGACATCGGAATAGCGCTGCCCGGCGCCGATGGCGAAGGTTTGCGCGTGTTTTTCGCCTCGTCCGGCGGCGCGCCGCGAGCCATTCTGCCCGCGAGGCTGCCGGCGCACGAGACCGCGTTTGCCATGACCGTGCATAAAAGCCAAGGCTCGGAGTTCGACTCGGTCCTGATGCTGCTGCCGGCCGCAGACTCGAAAATTCTCACGCGCGAACTTCTATACACTGGCGTCACTCGCTGCCGGAGAAGCGTCGAAATAATAGGGAAAGAGGAAATCTTCGCGCAGGCAGTAAAGCTCCGGATCGCGCGTTCCTCAGGTCTTAGGGCTGCTATCTGGGGCGAATAGGAATCAGCATCCGCTCACAATTTTCATCCAGAGAATATCGATATTCAAATATTTTGCGGCGACTGTCGCTCTCATACGCCAGACAGATTTTTTGTTATTGAAGACGCGAGAGTGATCAGGTTCTCGCCGCGCTGTTGCGATCTCTGAAGCGCGGCGGATGCGAGACTTAGAAGTCCGCTGACATCACTCGCGTCCTGAGGAAATCCGGCGATTCCGAAACTGAAACTGAAACGGTCCAGCTTGGATTTGCCGAATCCTATGGTGGACAACTTGTCGCAGAGTCTGCGCAGTGGAATGATCGCCTTTCTCGGCTCGGTGTCCGGAAGCAGAAACAGAAACTGATTGCTCTGAAATCTCGAAATCAGGTCGGTGTCGCGCAAGGCCTGTTCGAGTTGTTTTTTGATTCTGACGAGCACGATATCGCGCTCTGTCGCATTGTAACGATGTTTGAACTCCTCCAGCCCGTCGATGCTCAGCACGCAGAGAGAAAAAATGTACTTCTGGCGCCGCGCGCGCTTGATCTCCGTCTCGATCCGTTCGCGAAAATATCTGAAATTCTTCAGGCCGGTGGCTTCATCCACAAGCGATTGCGAGTTCATCTTCTCTTCAAGTTTGGAGATATTTTTTTCGAGATACTTTTCCCTCTTTTCTGTTTCGAAGTAGAGCATTTTGAAATCCTGGACTTCCTTTATCGTTGCGAGATAAAAAGACAGCGATAACGATCCGGCGCCGTAAACCGCCCAGAACGCGCCGTGGATAAAAATCATCCTGCCCGAAGCAAAGAGAAGAAACAAGTCGAAAATAGCTACCATCCCCGTCATTACTATCGCATAGCCTTTGCCGGAGAATACCGCTGTCGTGATCGTGTACAGAGGCATGAGAAAAACCAAGGGGCAATCCGTCCCGTTATTGTTCAGAACAATATATCCCAGAAATATGAGATCTATAGTATGCATGAAAAACGCGACGTTCCTCGAAAAAAAAGACAACCCCAGTATTGTAGACAACAGAATCCATGCGACAGAAATGACGGCAAGCGTCAAAAGATCGAGCGGAACCGGCATGACTTTCGCGTAAACAAGCGCCGCTATGCAAAACAGGTACGGAAACCGCCCGAAAACATAAATCTTTTCGTCTCGCGTCAGTCGAAAGTCCATCTTCTTGCAACCCTTGTGAAATATTATTTGAATTATACACCAAATCCGGTTTGACAACCACGCGACAAAAACTTTCCCATCCCTTTTTGTTTCCAATATTTGAGTTTTCGGCCGGTTTACCCGTTGCGCGCAAACGTGGTATAATATAATCGCTCACATAGAGATCAAGCCCGCGACGCAAACTACAGAACCGAAAGAGGTGTAATCATGGCCGTAGCGCGTGTATCTGAAGTTAGCGCATCATCGCCGAAGGGTTGGGACGCCTGCGCGAAGGAAGCAATCACCCGCGCGAGCAAGACTCTCAGAGGCATTACAGGCCTCGAAGTCGTCTCGATGAAGGCGAAGGTTGAAGACGGAAAGATCGTCGAGTACCGGCTCAACTGCAAGATCACTTTCGTTCTTGACGACTGAGCTGAGATTAGCGGCAAACCGCAAAAACAAGATTTCGAGCTATGTCATATTTTGTTTCATCGTGCATAATCGCAGATTGAATTGGAGACGATTGGAGCATCGGGGAAAAGATTGAAAACATATTGTTGTTGAATTGAAGATTCCTCGTTGCGCTCGGAATGATATCAAAAAGGGGGGGTGAATGAAAAGGGGAATTTGATTCAAGAAGCTTTGCGAGTTGACGATCCACATGAACAAACTCGGCCTTCTGCGCAAGAGCCTGCCGGTGAGCGGTAAAATTAAGACCGCACTTTGGGCAAAAGGATTTCCCTTTCCGGCACGGGGCCCGAGCAACCGGGACAATTCAATTAGTCTCTCCTGTAAAATGCTTGTGCAGGTCTGCTCTTTCAGACATTACACCATCCATAGAAGCTTCGTTTTCTCCTGTGCCCCTGTATTAATATTGACCTCCGGGCATTATGATCCGCTCGGGAAGCTGTTGTTTCTTTTGAATTTCCTTCATGCGTTGCTCGCGATAAAAACGGTCCCGCCCCTCCATCGTTCCGCTGAACATCTTCGCCCTTAATACCTTGGCTATTTCGATGTCAGCCGCTCCATATCCGTTCAGAGTATTAAAATATGCGTCCAGCTCCTGCCTCTCTTCCTTCGTGCAGCCGTAAAGACAGTCTTTGCTGAACAACGCGTTCGCGAGAGTCGGATTGCCTTTCTTGAAATTGGTAAGGTCGCATGCCGGAACCATCTCGTTCGTCATCTTCATTTCCGTCTTAAATCTGATAACTTTGTTCTTCGCCTCGATTTTCCTGATGTAAACGGGAACCATTCCGAGATTTTCCTTGTAAAACCGCCACAACACGTCGTTCATCTGATCCTGATAATCGGACAGCATAATAGAGATCGGAATCGGCAGCGCTCCCACATAAACGCGTTCGAGATAGAAATACGGATGGTCCTTGACCCAGTGTACGCTCATCACGAAAGTCAGCGCGATCGTTCCCGCCGCTTTGTCTGACTTCGCCCTGTTTTTTTCGCTGTCCCGCCTCTGCTCGTTCATCACCTTTTTTACGTTTTCATCGAGATTCATTTTGCTGACGCCGTTGACAAACAGCCGCAACGCATTCGCCGTCGGTATGTCGGCCCTCAACACAAGCTCTCCGGGCCTCACGAACAGGTATGGGTTCTTAACAAAAGGTTCGTTCTTTACCAACAAAACCTCGGCGAACAAATTATACAGATATGCATTCAATTCGAGTTCGCTGATTTCGAACGATGTCACTTTCCTGCAGTCCTGCACATCATTCATAAAATCAACGAGCTTTCCTTTCAGATGCTCGCGGGTTACCGGATAAAGATAGTCCCTGACTTCATTTCGGATCTTGTATTCCGGCGGAATTGTGTTCACCGCGATTACAACTCCGAACAATATGGTAAAAAAAACGACTGTCCCCAATCCAAATAGTTTGAACATTATGCGGATCATTCACTTATTATGGCGCCGGGAACGAAAAAACGGCAAGAGGAAACAAAAGACAGCGCCTCGCCCTTCAGGCGCGGTTCGCGGGAAATGAAGACCCGGAGACAAAAACCGCGCGCGGCGTATACAATATGGCCGGAGGCGGGATTATGAAAAAGCGGGCTATGGTAGTCACTCTCGGCTGCAAACTGAATCAGGTTGACGGCGAAGCGATCCGGGAGTCGTTCGAACGCGCGGGCTACGAAATAGCCTCGTTCGGCGAAGAGGCGGACGCCTATATCATCAACACATGCTCGGTGACCGGCGAAACCGACCGCCAGTCGCGCCAGCTTCTGCGCCGCGTGATGAAAATGCGGGAACTGAACCGCGCCGCGCGCCCCGGCGCCGTCGTCGTCGCCACCGGCTGCTACACTCAGACCGAGCCCGAACATCTCGCAAAATTCGCGCCCGGCATCGACCTCTTGGTCGGAAACCCGGACAAGGAACGAATCCCGGAACTGATCGCGGAACTTTTCGGCGAAAATACGGCCGCCGCCGCGCCCGCCAAGCCGGAGTCATTCATTGCCGACGCGGTCGCGGAAAAAACATTCCGCCTCTCCCGTATCACCGACTTCGCCGGCCACAACCGCGCTTTCCTCCGCGTTCAGGACGGCTGCAACCACCGCTGCGCCTACTGCATCGTCCCGTACGCCCGCGGCCCGGAACGCAGCGCGCCACTCGAAGATGCCGTCGCTCAGGCCGAAGTGTTCGCCACCCGCGGCTTCCCAGAAATCGTCATCACAGGCGTCCACGTCGGCCGCTACGGCGCCGGCGAACAGGGCGCATCGCTCGCTTCGCTCCTGCTCAAACTCAACGACATTGACGCCCTCTCACGCATCCGCGTCAGCTCCATGGACCCCGGCGAATTTTCGGAAGAACTTTTCTGCGCGCTCGACTCCGTCCGCAGTAAAATCTGTCCGCACTTCCATATCTCGCTTCAAAGCTGCGACGACTCCGTTCTGCGCGCGATGCGCCGCGACTACAAGTTCTCTCAATGCCGCGACATCGTAGGCCGGCTTCGCGGGCTGTTTCCCGATGCCGCTATCGGAGCCGACATCATCGCCGGCTTCCCCGGCGAAACCGACGTGAATTTCGAGACGACCTATCGCGCGATTGAAGAACTCGAACTCTCATACATGCACGTTTTCCGCTACTCGAAACGGCGCGGCACGCCGGCAGCCGAAATGTCGGGACAAATCCCTCCGGAAGCAAAGAAAGCGCGCAGTCGCCGCCTCCTCGACCTGCGCGACGCGTTGAACGAATCGTTCCGCTCGCGGTTCATCGGCCGCAAAATGGAAGTCCTGTTCGAGACGCGCCGCGACCGCAAGTCCGGACTTCTCACCGGACTCACCCGAAACTACATCCGCGTGTTCGCCGACGGCCCGGACTCATTCCAAGGCCGCCTCGCCGTAGCGAAACTCGACCGCCTGAACCAATCCGGCGTGACCGGAATCGATTTGAAGGAATATATAATCACAAATCAGCCATAATGAAACCAGATTGAAATACGCATGATTTTCTAATGACTGGTTTTCGCTTACGCCTTTTTTGTCAGGTTGCGGATTTGCTCGCCGATGTTGAAGCCGACTTCGAGTATATCCGTAGCTATGTTTTTCGCGTTTTTGAGAAGGAACCCGTCATCCGGGATGCGATCGGCGGCTGGCGGGAAAATGCCCATCGAGTGGTGCGGCTCGGTTTGGTACCAGTAGGCCGTGCTGGAGTAATCCGAACCCGGCGCGTCGTTTATGCCCCCGTGCTCAATGGTCGCGCGGATGTTTTTCTTGAACGGAATCGGGTCCTCAATGTGGAACCTGTAGGCGGATATTCTCGAGCGGACCGGGTCCTTGATCGTGAGCCCGTGATAAGGCGCGGCGAAGACGCCGTTGCTGAAGTACCAGCCGCCGTTGAAGTAGTCCTCGGTGCCTGTTCCGTGGATGGCGGGCGGGTGCTGCTCGCCGTCAACATAAATCATCTCGTCGCCTTCGAGGAACCAGAACGAGAACGGCTTGCGTCCCTGCATATTCAGGTTACAGCCGACGTAGTGGCCGGCGCCGGTCGCTTCGAGGATCGTATAGTTCGAGCCGGGCATGGTCTTTTCGTGGCGCCAGCGCGCGTGGAACCTGCCTGTCTGCGCGTCGTTATCCAGCTTGTCGAAGCGATGGTATGTGATGTTGTAATAGAAAGCGCTGATTTTCTTCTCGCTCTGGTTTTCGACCTCGATGCGCGCGCTTTTTGAAAACGGCATCGGTAAATAGCAGTAGTAGCCGCCGCTGGACATGCCGATCGGCAGCGCCGTGAAATGCCTGTATTCGGAAAATCCGACGCCGAAAAAGTCGCCGATCGGCGCCTCGACGCTCGGCTGGTCCTCGCCGTCCCAGTACATCCGGAGCACACACCGCCGCAAAATGTAAAGGTCGGGACACGCTATCGTCACCCATATCCGGGCCACGCAGCCGGCGCCTTTAATATCGGCCAGCGTTGCGCGGTCTCCCGCCTCGATCACCACAAAATCGTCGTTGCCGCCCGTGCGATCAAACGATGATTCCTGAGCCGTCCGGAAATCCTTCAGATTCGGCAGATTGTCCAGCATCTTCATCGCGGCCATGTCCGCCTCCCGCTTTTTCTCATAATATTATACCATAGTTAAATTGTGATTAAGATCATAGAGTCACATAAAAGATTTGTGTTGTTAAACGATATTAAAACAAGCTATAATTAAATGTTTAGGCAAGACATTATAATTTTGCATTTTCTTGTAACTAATAATTTTGGGGTGCGAGATGTCATCAAAGAAAATTATCCCGATTTTCATACTGTTAATCTGGGGGTTTGTCTCCGCAATCGCTCGGGCGGGCGACCCGCAGAAAATCAACTATCAGGGTTACGTCAAGCAGGGCGGCGTTCCGGTCAACGCGTCAGTCAGCATGACGTTCAAGCTTTTCGACGCAGCATCGGGTGGCGCACAGCTCTGCGCGGAAACCGCTACCGTTCCCGTAAGCTACGGAAGATTCAACTACCTCATCGGAACCGGATGCTCAATATCAGGCATTAACTGGCAGAATCCCGTCTACCTCGAAATCACAATCGGAGCCTCAACACTCACGCCTCGTGAACAAATCGTTTCGGGCGTCTATTCTCTCAGCAAAGACAACGGCACTCCTTTTCCTACTTTCACTCTCGACCAGGACAACACCGCCGCAGGAGTCGAACAGTCTCTCGCGTTCAACCGCGGCTCCTCCTCGGCAAACGACGCGATGCTCACCTGGGACGAAGCGAATGACCGTTTTCTTCTTCTCATGCAGCCCGGCGTTTACGCCGCCCTTTCGCTCGGCATCGCATCCGCCACGACTTATTACGGAGACGGCAGCAACCTTACAGGCGTAGTCGCGAGCGGCGCTGTAGCCAAAACGGGCGACACGATGACCGGGCAACTCACTTCGACCGTCGCGATCGGAACAGCGCCTTTCGTCATTACTTCGACAACGAAAGTGGCTAACCTGAACGTAGAACAGATCGACGGTTACGACGCCGGCAACGCGACCGGAAATATTCCAATCAACAACGGCACGGTTAACGTCAACCTGAACGCCGACTATCTCGACGGATGGAGTTCGACCGCCTTCGCGACCACCGCCCATACTCACACCGGCTATGTCGCCAAG
>JBAYJY010000103.1:0-15731 GCA_041664945.1 bacterium
ACACTGCTCCGTTCGCAGGCGCTATAAGAGACGCCGTCGGGGCAGTGTTCGATCCGGCAGCGTTGACATTAAGCGTAATCGATGCGGTCGTGAAAGCGCCGTCCGAATCTGTCGCCTTTAGCGTAATCGTATGCGTTCCTATAGACAATGTAGTCAACGACAGCGCGGCTCCTGTTCCCAGAGCGCCGTCAATGCTGGATGTCCACGCCAGTGCGGCGCCTGTTAAATTACCGTCCTCGCAATCAACCGCGCCTCCTGTAAGCGCAACCGCATTGCCGGCAACCACTGTCGCATTGTCCGCCGGCGTGGCTATCGTCGCAAAAGGCGTCGCATTTCCCTGCGGCGCAAGAATGAAAGCAAGGTTAATGCTGCCGCCTTGCGTGATAATTGCATCCTTGTCCGGAGGAACCTGATAGCCTGCCGCATTTACATGCACCCTGTAAGTGCCCACGCCGATGTCGTTAAACAACGCGATCGGCGTTGTCGCGAATGTATTCACATCGTTAATATAAACTTCGCCGTTGACGGGAACCGCCACTGCGCAGTCGACAGAAGCGGTGACGGTTAAAGTTCCTGTTGCTATTGGGTCCATCGAAATGTCTGTGGCTGCAAAAGAATCGTTCACAACATTCGTCACATTTTGCGACACAGTGACCTGGAACTCGAGCGGCGTCAAAATATCAGCGTTCGTAACCGGGTCTTTCTTCGTTACCCGGACAGTATATCTGCCGGCTGTGAGGTTGGTAAAAAGAAACATGCCGTCGCTGCCGGTCGTCACCGGATCAATATTATTATTCAGCAATTCGACTTTTGCGCCGGAGACTGGAATGTAGCCGTCCGGAACAGTAGCCGAAGCCGCGCGCATTGTCTGCCGCGCAGCGGATCCGCTGTTGTAGCTTCGCGTGTATATGTAGCCCGTCAGATTGCCGGCGCCGGCAGGCACTACTGATCCGTTTCCGCCGCAACCGGCCGCAAAAAGAATCAAAGCTCCCAATGCCACGAAATAAAGACGACTGATTTTCATAATTTTTCATCTCATTTCAATTATTTAGCCCTTACCGCCCATATAATATCACAAGATATCCGGCAATGTCCATGATAAATATTGCTTTGAATAAAAGGATAAATTCCGGTCAATTATTCCAGTATCAGTCATTTTCCGGGCTGTCGGGATAGAATATCTCCCACTGCTTAAGGCGTTGCGCGTCGCGACGCTGTTTTTTCCTGTCGAACTTGCCGGAGACCGGCGCCGGATCAGCCATTTTTGCGAATTTCTTCTTTTCCGGAAAATCGACTCCGAGCTTTTTCATGCGCGCCAATCGCTCCTCATGCTCACGACGTGTCAACCCGTATTCCATCTCATATAAATCCTCAAGCTTACCGTGCATCCACTTCCGCGCGGCAAGCGCCTCCGCTCGCGCTTTGATCTGCTTGCGATTAGCGAGTCCCTTCAACAATCTTTCAGGAATCTCATCTGCGCCCAGCAAAGCTCCGGAAATTGAACCCGCAATCGCCGCGACTGTGTCTGCGTCGCCGCCCTCGTTCACAGCCGTCAACACCATATCCTCGAACGAACCGGATTTCGATATCGCAATGTAAATCGCAAAGACAACAGACGCCGGCGCGAATCCGTGCGTCGGCCTCGTCACCGGCGTTTCGGAATGCGGAGCGGCGAAAGCGACAATTCGCTCGGCGACGTTCTTGGCGCTCTCACTGAAATGATCGGCGAGGTTTTTAAGCGCGTCGCTGAAAAGATTCAACGATTTCTCATAACCGGGAATAAGTTCGAATTTATAATTGGTCGCGAGCATTTGCTCTTTTGTAAAGCAATAGTCTGCAGCGTCTCGAATCAGAACCGCTTGATCGGGCGATTCAAGCTCCTCAATTTCCAAGCAACGTGCAATCAGATATGAAACAGCAAACGCCGCAGAAATCCCTACCGGATTTCTATGAGTGATCAGAGACGCTTCTGCGACTTTCTCAGCCATCGCTTCCAAATCCGAACGATAATAAATTGCTACGGGAGCGATGCGCATCGCAGCCCCGTTCCCGGCAGAGTCGCGCCCGGACGCCGCCCATGCCTTGCCCTGCCGTATATCGGTTATCGTGTGTCTGAAATTCTTTCCGGCACCGCGATAAACGCCGAAATAGAATTCCGCGCCTCGCGCAAGATCGGCCAGCCTCGCGGCCGCTTTATCCTGATTCAGGCCTCTATCCTGCAAAAGCGAATCCAGCAGCGCCAGCGCCTGCTGCGTGTCATCCGTGTACAGTCCCGGTTTGCGCCACTTGTAAATCTTCTCGCGCCCCACCCATTCTTCAGGGTCAACGTAATCCACAACCCTCTTGTAGGCGCTTTTAATCGAGCCGGGCTTTGCGCCTTCAACCGTCGAGCCAAGCGCATCGCCGATCGCAAGCCCGATTATCGAGCCGGTTATTCTATTCGTCAGATCGACTGACATATCATCATTTCCTCTCAATCGACGTCTTCTGCAATATATTAACTTCATCGACGCACACATGCCATACCGTATATCAAAACCTTCTCTGGTCATTCGCGCAGCGCCGTGCAATAATTAAGCTGTTAATGTTCGCGAGAAAGGAAACCCGATGTATTCAGTAGGAATCGACATACAGGATATCGAAGATTTCAGAAAAAAGCCGTTTGAGAATAATAAAAAGTTTTACGAGCGTCTGTTCTCCGTACAAGAGATCGAGTATTGCCTGTCGAAAGCCGATCCGGCGGTTCATTTTACAGCCCGTTTCTGCGTAAAAGAAGCTGTAATGAAAGCGCTCGACCCCCGGAAAATAACGCCGCGATATATTGAAGTCGTCGTTAGCGAAGGCGGAAGGCCCGATGTCGTGTTGCACAAGAAAAACGTTCTGCCTGCCGGACACGAAATAAAAATCAGCATCTCCCATTCAGGCCTTCAGGCAGCCGCAGTTGCCATAGCGCATCCGGAATAATATTCAAGTCCAATCCAGTTGCTTAATTATAATGACATTATTATATTGAATGCGAGATCAAGATTTAGTTTCATAATCGGCGAAATGTCGCCTGCATACAATAGCGGTGTCGAGCAACATCGCTCCAAAGCGCATCGCGCAGAAACACAAATAGTATAAAGAATATGTTTTTAAATATATCTACAAAGAACCGCTTTATTCCTCGGCGGCGGCTTCTTCTTCGACCACCGGGATGATCTTACCGCATTCTTCGCGAGCGCACTTTTTAGTCGTGCCGCTTTTCTTCTTTTCCATTATCAGAATAGAGCCGCAGTCGGGGCAGGTTTCGTTTTCCACCGGCGGGTACCACGACACGAATGTGCATTTGGGATATGCGGAGCAGCCGTAGAATGTGCGGCGCGCCTTCGAACGTCTCGGGATGACTTTGCCTTCGCAGCCTTCGCGCGGACATTTAAAGTCGCCCGTTATCGGCTTGATATTTCTGCATTTAGGATATGCCGAACAGGCGAGGAACTTCCCATATCGACCGGTCCGTATGACCATGTCGGAGCCGCATTTGTCGCATTTCTCATCCGAAGGCAGCGGTTTCGCGCGCTCGGCCGCCGCCGCGCCATCCGGGCCTGTCTCATAGGGTTTCGTGAATTTGCAGGTCGGATATTTACTGCATCCTAGGAATAGTCCGAACTTGCCGGGCTTCACTACCATGCCCGCGCCGCATTCCGGACATATCTCGTCGCTCTTCTCCTCGAACTTCATCGTTTTCGCAGCTTTTTCAAGGTCTACCTTGAACGTGCTGTAAAAATCGCTTATCAGTTTCACCCAGTCCTTGGCTCCGGTTTCAACCTGATCCAGCTCGTCTTCCATCTTCGCCGTGAAATTGAAATCCACAACCGCCGGAAAGTTGCCCTTAAGCAAATCGTTGACGACCATGCCCGTTTTCGTCGGCCTGAACGACTTCTTTTCGAGCCGCGTATAATCGCGCTTCTTTAATGTTTCGATAATCGGCACGTACGTGCTCGGGCGTCCTATACCTTTCTCTTCAAGCTCGCGAACGAGCGACGCTTCAGTATACCGTGAGGGCGGCTTTGTGAACTTCTGAGCCGGATCGATCTTTTTCAGGTCGAGTCCCTCGTTCTTTTCCAGCATCGGGAGCTGGTTTTCTTCCTCTGCTTCGGTCTCGTTTTCGGTGTCTTCCTTAACTTTCAGAGCATAAACTTTCAGGAATCCGTCGAACGCTGTTTTGGAACCTGTAGCGCGGAACATGTAACGGTTGTCGCCGGCTACATCGTAGCGGGTTGTGTCGATCGCGGCCGGCGCCATCTGGCTCGCGACGAACCGATTCCATATCAGTTCATATAAGCGGTACTGGTCTTTCGAAAGAAAACTGACAACAGTGCCCGGTTCGCGCGTTACATAAGACGGCCTGATCGCTTCATGCGCGTCCTGAACGTTTGCTTTGGATTTATAAAAATTCGGCTTCTCGGGCAGATAATTAGCGCCGAACTTTTCTTTAATCAACGCCGCAGCTTCAAGTTTGGCATCGTCTGATATGCGGACAGAGTCAGTTCTCATGTAGGTTATGAGTCCGACTGCGCCTTCGCTGCCAAGTTCGATGCCTTCGTAAAGCTGCTGCGCAACCGCCATCGTCTTCGCCGTGCTGAAATTGATTCTCCGCGATGCTTCCTGCTGGAGCGTGCTTGTCGTGAACGGGGCGAGCGGTCGGCGCGCTTCTGTTTTTCTTTTGACATCATAAACAGCGTATTTGCATTTCTCGAGCGCGGCGATCAGCTCTGTCGCCTGCTGCTCGTTCTCGATCTTAATCTCTTCGTCCATGTTGCCGATAAATGCGGCCTTCAGACTTTCATGAGCGCCGGCGATACGTTCGAAATAGCCTGTGATGTTCCAGTATTCCTGCGGCACAAAGCCTTCAACTTCTCGCTCACGATCGCATATCAAGCGCAACGCGACGGACTGCACGCGGCCCGCGCTCAGCTTGCTGTTGTTCAGCGTCCGCCACAGAAGCGGGCTCAGTTTGTAGCCAACCAAGCGGTCCAGAACGCGGCGCGCCTGCTGCGCGTCGACAAGATTCATATCTATCTCGCGAAGGTTGTTTATCGCTTCCTTCACCGCTTTGCTCGTGATTTCGTTGAACGTCATTCGCTGGATCTTTTTGCTTTTGAACAGTCGCGCAAGATGCCATGCTATCGATTCCCCTTCGCGGTCAGGGTCTGTCGCCAGCACAACCGTGTCCACTTCCTGAGCCTGTTCCTGAAGCTGCTTGACCAGTTTGCTCTTGCCTGAAACAACTACATATTGCGGCTTGAAACCGCGCTCGACATCTATGCCGAGTTCTTTAGTGGGCAGGTCATATATGTGCCCGAGGCAGTAAGTCACCTTGTAATCGCTTCCCAGAATCTTGCCAATCGACTGAGTCTTCGCCTTCGACTCCACTATGATCATTTTTTTCGCCATCGCCACCCTGTCTCCTGTCAGTCAATATATATTGTTAACAATAGTTAAGAATCAAATCCTTTAAACCATCCGGAGCTCTGAATCGAAAACGCGCCGATTCGGGCCCACAACTGCCATATTATGAAGAGCAACTGCGGATTAGTCACGCTTCCGCGAGAAAAAAATATCACAGGGCTTCATAAAGCTTTCCCGGAAGTTGGCGCGCATTGCCTTTCAATTCGAGCATCATAAGCGCGGAAGCGGCCTCCTGCGCGGTTATGCCGAGTCTCGCGCAAATCTCATCGAAACCTGTCGGCCCGTTCCTCAGAACTTCGAATATTTCCTTTTGAATTCCCTCAAGCTGCGGCTGATTGAAATCAATTTCACTCTGGCCCCCGGATTCGCCGAATATTTCCAGGATATCAGCGGCGGATTCAACAAGATGAGCGCCGTGGCGAATTAGCCAGTGGCATCCGCGAGTAAGAGGACTGAGCACATCGCCGGGCACGGCAAACACCGGCCTGCTCTGCTCCACCGCATGCGCCGCGGTTATTAGCGAACCGCTTCTTTTTCTCGCCTGAACCACAAGCGTTCCTCGAGAAAGGCTGCTTATGATCCTATTGCGGCGGTGAAAGTTCCACTTGTCGCCCGCTTTCATTTTGAGCGGAAATTCCGAGATAACCGCCCCGCTCGCCGCTATCTCGTCGCTCAATTCCTTATGCGCCGCGGGATAGTTGTTATCCAGTCCGACCGCTTTAACCGCAACCGTGCGCCCGCCCGCTTCGAGCGCTGATCGATGCGCCTCGGCGTCTATTCCGAACGCAAGTCCGCTGACTATCGTGTATTTTCTCGAAGCCATATCGCGCGCAATATCGGTTGCGATTCGACGCCCGTATCCGTTGCATTCCCGCGTTCCAACCATCGCCACCGACCGCTCATCTTCAGGCAGCCATTCCCCTCGCATGTATAAAACAGGCGGCGGGGCCGGTATGCCGCGCAACGGCTTAGGATAATCCTGATCGGTGAAAACTAATACGCGAAAACCGGCGTCTGCAGCCCGGTTAAGTTCCTCGGAGCCATCCTCGCGTTTTCGCAAATCTATTAGAAATTTCAGAACAGAGGGACCGGCCTTCCATTCACTGGCAAGCTTTTTTTCGGGCGCTGCCCAAACCTGCTCCGGACTTCCATACTGCTCCACGAGCCGGTAAAATATTATAGGGTCCATGCCCTCGACCTGATTGAGCGCAACCCAAAAACGGCGATTGCTTTTCGAATCGCTGTTCTTGTTATGTGGCAAATGTCTTAACTCGTTTTAGTTTTAGAAGCGCAAAGAGAGTCGGTTCCGCACGCCGCGGCCGCCTTGCATTCGCCGCCGGTCTCCGCTTTAACATCGCAGCTTGAGCACGCCGCTGGTTTCGAGGCTGGATTCTTGCCCTTGCTGTCCGTGACATAAAATCCGCTGCCTTTAAAAACTATCCCGACCGCTGAAAAACATTTCTTGATTTTGCCTCGGCATTCTGGACATCTCTTGCGCGTCACTTCATTGATTCCGTGTTCGATATCAAATCTGTTTCCGCAGTTCTGACATTCATATTCATACACCGGCATCTCGTACTTCCTCCTGTTGTTGCCTCGCCGGGCTTATCTGCCTTGTCCGGTTTCGGATTATCCGCATTCGGCATCGCTGCCACTTACCCTTAACATTAAAAATTCGTCTCGAAAAACAATGAGGCGAAAACTGCGCTGTCGATATATTATAAGATCGAATGGCGCGATGGCAATACAATTTTTAAGGGACAACCCGCGAAACCTGTCTCTCTCGCTTCGAAACAGGCGATAATTTGTTATTTAAAATCGGATTGAATGCTTTCCGCGTTAATGTTAAAATCATTCAGGAATTCTATTACAATATGCTGCGAAGTCTGATGTAAAAATATTTGTGAGGGATTTTAATGGATTTCATCCAACAACCGTACATGATGGCATTCTGGCTCGGCGCTTTCACAGCACTGTCACTTCCGCTTGGCGCAATGCTTGGAATATGGCTCAAACCGCCTACACGCATTGTTGCGGCGATCATGGCGTTCGGCGCCGGAAATCTTCTGGCTGCGCTTACATTGGAACTGATCGAGCCGGCATTCAATCGCTCGGGATTCAACCCCATCGCCATTGGATGCATTTTGGGCGCTCTGATTTTTGTGGGTCTCAACCAAATGCTTGAAAGCAGCGGCGGATACAAGCGCAAAATGTCCACTCTCATTTCTTACATGAAGGCAAAAAAACGGAAACAAATGCATGATATCATAGACAAGCTGAGTCAAGTGGACATCCTGCGCATGCTGCCACCGGAAGAAATGCATCGCATTATCCCGGCTGTGGAAGACCGTACTTTCAAAACCGGCAACATTATTTTCCGGCAAGAAGACCCCGGAGCTTCGCTGTATATCATCGAAAATGGGCGCGTTCGTGTCTCGGCGAACGGCAAGGAGGTTAGCGAGTTAGGCCCCGGTGAAACATTCGGAGAAATGGCGCTTCTTTGGCACGGGCCGCGAACAGCGACAGTTGAGGCATTGTCAGATGTGGCGCTATGGGAAATCCACCGTGAGGATTTCGAAGAATTGCTCAAAGCAAGCTCTAAACTGCACGATGAAGTCTCAAAGCTTGCAGAAAAACGCAAAGCGGGGCTTGAACTCATTACTGGCGTTAGCGCGGAAGACTGGAGCAAAACCGCAAAACAACGTTTGAACGAAGAAGACGTTCGGCCATCTGCAGTTGAGATGGCTCATGCTATAAAAAATGAGCAAGGCGGAGGAGCTGCGCTGTCCATGTGGCTCGGAATTTTTCTCGACGGCATCCCTGAATCACTCGTTATCGGCGCAAGCATGATTGGCGCCGCTGTCAGCCCCGCTCTCATCGGCGGCTTGTTTTTCGCCAATCTTCCCGAGGCGATGTCCAGCGGCACAATGATGAAAAAACAAGGGAAAAGCACAGGCAAAATATTCTGGATGTGGACATCGCTCATGATAATTACCGGACTCGGCGCGCTAATAGGAAACATTGCCTTTGTTGGGGTCGGCCATTCCACTCACTCGCTCGTTGAGGGCCTTGCCGCAGGCGCCATGCTCGCAATGATCGCCCAGACCATGTTGCCAGAAGCATTCGAACAAGGCGGCTGGCTTGTCGGAGTCCTTACGGTTGTCGGATTCCTATCCGCGCTTTTGTTCCGCGCATTAGGCGAAGCTTCCGAACATCATCAAACGCTGCTTCCGCTAATACAAACGGTTTTCGGAGTTTGATTTATTACCGTTATGACATTTTGATTACACAACTGAAAGATTCTGATGATAGCTGAAATTGTCGAAGGCGATTCAATCATTTTAAGACCGCTCGAAGAAGAGCAAGCGCCGCAAATCTGCGAATGGCGCAACCATCCGGACATCTCGCGCTTCTTTTACAGAAAACATATCGAACCGGACGCTTATGTTGTTTGGATGCGCGAAGTCGCAGCCGATCCCGATCAGGGCCTCTATGGAATAATTGAAAAGAACAGCTCACAACTCATCGGCTCTCTCGCTTTCAAACTTGACCGATCAGCTAAAGGCGGCCCCGCCGCCACTCTCGGAATCATGATCGGAGACCCGGCGCGACGCGAAAAAGGTCTCGGCGAAGAAGCCATGAATATCATCTCGAATGATCTTGCCGGCCGGTTCGGCATCGTCAAAATCATCGTCGAAGTCCTCCCGGAAAACACTGCAGCCATCGAATTCTATAAAAAGCTCGGCTTTGAAACCGAACTGCTCTTCCTATCTAAAAATATCTGCAACAAATAATCGCTCCACCGCAGAATCAGGCATAAGATAAAGAATATTTGAGCGCAGGAATCGCATGGCGTCCGCCTCAAAATATTGAATTGCATAGACAAATATCATGAAAATATAGAAAATACTGAAGGAATTGATTTGGCTCAATACTATCGTGGCGTTGAGGGATTGAAAAAAACGGGGAGCAGTGAGAATCGATGGCGGAAAATTACGATGTAGTGATAGCAGGCGCGGGCGTAGCCGGTTGCCTCGCGGCAAGGGACCTCGCGAAACTCGGATATCAAGTCGCAGTTGTTGAAAGACAACCGCGCGAACATATGGGACATGACTGGTGGGACAGCGTACATCTCGACGTGTTTGAAGAGGTCGGGCTCCCAGCGCCCGAGCCGCCGGAACTTATGGTCCCAACCGGGCTGACAATCGCTTTCTCGCCTCTCGAAACAGTAAAAATGACTGTCCCGGCAAACTATGAAAAAACTAATATCGACCGCCGCCCTTTCGCGCAACGCCTTATCAAATATGCCGAAGACGCCGGCGCGCGACTATTCTTTAAAACCGCCGTCCTTGCGCCTATCCTCGAAAACGGCGCCGTGAAAGGCCTGATAGCGCGGGATAAAGATAAGAATGAACTACGATTCAACGGACGAATAACGATCGACGCCTCAGGAATAACCGCCGCGCTCAGAAAAAAGACAAGCGATGATTACGGATACACTCGTTTCATAGACCGTTCTGAAATGTTTGTAACTCATAGAGAAATCAGGCCAAATACGGACGGCAGCGAAGCGAACACTATGGTGTTCGGAAAAAACAACGGCGTAATTTGGGTGAAACGCGGCCAACCCGGCCTCGTGGATGTTTTCGCCGGAGTAATTAATTTCAAGGGACGCGTTGTTCCGCGCGAAATTGTCGGGGAAATCTTGGACTCTGAAAAAGGTATCGGCCCCAAAATCATACGTGGCGGATACGGAGCGCCGATACCGGTTCGGCGATGCTTCGACTCGTTCGTCGCGCCGGGACTAATTCTTGCGGGCGATTCAGCATGCCAGTGCAACCCGATAGATGGTTCCGGAATATGCAGTTCGCTGCGCGCTGCGTCTTTCGCCGCGAAAACCATCCACGCTTCGCTTTCAAACGGCGCCGCCGATGTAGAATCGCTCTGGCCTTATAACGCCGCCTACATACGCACGCAAGGCGCTAAATTTGCCGCCCTTCATATTGTGCAGAAATTCATGACTGCAATTCCAAAACCCAGCATGGAATCGCTTTTCAGCCGAGGCATCATCAGCCCGAAGGTTTTCTGGGGCGGCGGCTCTGTCCAGGCTTCCGGCTCGAAATTCTCGATGATTCTCAAAATGCTGAAATTAATCGATAAGCCTGCGCTGATCGGCGACTTAATGAAGATGGGCAAGACAGTTAAGGAAATTGACGCACACTATAAGAATTATCCGGAAAAGTTCGATGCCGCGCAGTTCGAATCCTGGCGTCGCCATACAGAAGAGCTTTTTTCGCGGTTCAAGCCCGTCGCATGACGGGTTTACCCCCGCCTTTTTATATCTGAAGAATATTTATTCTTTAATTCGTGACGCCTATGCGGCCTATCGGCCAGAAACGAAGAAAAGCTTTCGCCTCGACATTCTTCATAGGCAGAAATCCCCATATGTGACTATCATTGCTATTACATCGGTTATCGCCCATAACAAACAAATCACCCTTGGGAACCTTAACCGGCATTAATTCATAATCCGGCTTGCAGTTCAGATAATTTTCTTTCAACGGCTTTTTATTTACATAAACAACTCCATTGCTTACTTCAACCATGTCTCCTTCGACCCCGATGACGCGCTTTACATACGGAATAATCTTGCTGCCGCTGAGAATGCGTCCGCTTAGCGAATTTTCCACCTGTTCGGTGGGATAGCGACCTTCGTAGGCTGCGGGCGGAGGCGTGAACGCAACAACATCGCCCTGCCTCGGGTTATGGAATCGATATATGAACCTGTTGCCGAAAACACGTTCGCTCGGATTGATCGTCGGCTGCATCGATCCTGACGTTATTACGTACGACTGAACAACCGTTGCTTTTAAAAACAGAGCCAGAGCCAGCGCTATCACAATTGATTTCGCCCACTCTTTTATTTCTTTTTTTACATCAACTTCTTTTTTCTCTTTCATCTTACCGCTCCTTATCCATTATATTATAACAATACTATCTGTTTCCGCGCCAAATAATTGAAACCACAAAATCATTCGACAACTATTGATGGAAAAAGTTCGGAATTATAAAAAAATGCGGGATCACCGCACGACGCCGATGCGGTGTAGCGGCCAGAACCTGAAAAATGCCTTTGCCTGCACATTTTCCTTTGGCAGAAAACCCCAAACATGGCTGTCATGACTGTTGCAGCGATTGTCTCCCATCACAAATAAATCGTCCCTCGGCACCGTAACCGTCGGATAATCATAATTCGGCTTTTCATATATATATGGCTCGTCGAGCGGTATATTGTTGATGTAAACAGTTCTATTCCGCACTTCAACCGTATCGCCTCCAACCGCTATAACACGTTTCAAGTACGGTATAACCCTGTCACTGCCGCCAAAACGGCTGAAAACCGATTTTTCTGTCTCGGCGGATGCGAACGGCGGCTTGAAAGCGATAACATCTCCCGGCCTCGGGTCGCGAAAACGGTAGATAAACCTGTTCCCGAACACCCTGTCCTTCGGCATTATCGTAGGAACCATCGATGGCGTCGGTATCATATATGACTGCACTACGTATGCTTTAAGGAGTAGCGCCAGTCCGAGCGCTATCGCTATGGATTTTATCCATTCCTTAATCTCATTAACCGCCTGTGTCCGTTTTTGCGACTTCAGTCTCTCGGCGTCCTGCGCGGGCATGGCGGTTCCAACAATCGATTCTTCGTTATTTATCTGTTCTACGCTTTCAGCGCCGACGTCGCCATTCTCATTTGCGCCCGATGATTTCTGCTCGTCATCCATTATATATCTCCGTTGAAAAGCGTTTCCTGATCTGTCACAGATTAACTAAAACACTTTGCAACTTCAAGCTATAGTCTAAATAGACATCTTTTTAAAGGAATTACTCTTAATTAAATTGAATATTTTCGATGCGGCATTTTGATGATTAGAAAAGAAAAGTATGAAGATAAATATGACCCTAAGCGCCGATCCGTGCGCTTGCCGAATCGATTATAACTTAATATTGATAAATCGATTAAACGTCGTGCGATATCTAAAAAAATAAATTATTTTTCACTTAGCCAGGAATGAAATACAGTATTTTGAAAGACAGCTAATAAAAAAGGCAGTCATTATTAGCGATGTAATGGCAAGTTTGGCTCTATGATAATATATATTAGTTGATTGCTATACTATCATGTTTTGCGTAATATGGAGCTTTTTGTAGTAATGCAGCGTATATCTTAGCATTTACTTTATATTCTATTATAATAGAACTTATTGTGTGTAATATGAGTTTTTGAAAATTTCGTTGAGCTTGACAAATTTTTATATACTAATAGAATGTTAGCGCTCATACATTTTGAGCGCTAATTGCAAAACGGCAAAAGACTAGAAGAAAGGAGGAATCAAATATGAAGATTCAGCCGTTGGGGGACCGTGTAGTATTGAAGAGACTGACGGTCTCTGAGGAAAAAACCGCAGGAGGCATCGTACTGCCGGATTCAGCAAAAGAGAAACCGCAGGAAGCCGAAGTTATAGCGGTCGGCCCCGGGAAACTGGACGATAACGGGAAGCGCAATCCGCCGGATGTTAAAGTTGGCGACATCGTTATCACCGCGAAATGGGGCGGCACTGAATTCAAGATGGATGGCGCTGAGTACATCATCGTCAGCGAGGACGACATTCTCGCGAAGCTTTCCAAAAAGTAAAACACTAAAAGGAGTGAGAGAATATGGCGAAGCAATTAAGTTTCGGCGAGGAAGCAAGGCGGGCGCTGGAGAAGGGCGTTGACGCGGTAGCCGATGCGGTTCGCATTACGCTCGGACCGAAAGGCCGCAATGTTGTACTCGACAAAAAATGGGGTTCCCCCACAATCACCAATGACGGCGTAACCATTGCGAAAGAGATCGAGCTCGAAGGCGCTTTCGAGAATATGGGCGCGCAGTTGACGAAGGAAGTCGCCAGCAAGACAAATGATGTCGCCGGCGACGGAACAACGACAGCCACGGTGCTCGCGCAGGCTATGGTCCGCGAAGGTTTCAAAAACGTAGCGGCCGGCGCGAACCCGATGATCCTCAAACGCGGCATCTCCAAAGCGACTGCCGCCGTCGTCGAGCAGATCAAAAAGCTCGCCGTCGACATCAAAGACAAGAATGACATCCGCCAAGTCGCGGCCATTTCAGGCAACGATCAGGAAATCGGCGACCTCATCGCTGACGCGATGGACAAAGTCGGCAAAGACGGCGTCATCACCGTCGAAGAAGCAAAGGGAACGGAAACCTCCCTCGAAGTCGTAGAGGGCATGCAGTTCGACAAAGGTTACCTTTCTCCTTATTTCGTCACGGATAAAGAATCGATGATCTGCGAGTTCGACGATCCTTACATCCTGCTGTATGAGAAAAAAATCGGCGCTATCAAGGACATCATTCCGATCCTCGAGAAAATCGCTCAGTCCGGCAAACCGCTCGTTGTCATTTGCGAAGAGGTCGAAGGCGAAGCCCTCGCGACCCTCGTCGTCAACAACCTGCGCGGCACGCTGAAGTGCGTCGCCGTTAAGAGCCCAGGCTTCGGCGACCGCCGCAAGGCCATGATGGAAGACATTGCCATCCTGACAAACGGCAAGTTCCTTTCCGAAGATCTCGGAATCAAGCTCGAGAACATCGACATGAATGATCTCGGACGCTGCAAAAAGATTACAGTTAACAAAGAAAACACAACAATCGTCGAAGGCAAAGGCACTCGCGCTGCGATTCAGGGCCGCATAGCCCAGATCAAGAAGCAGATCGAGGATTCCGACTCCGACTACGACCGCGAGAAGCTGCAGGAACGGCTGGCGAAGCTTGCTGGCGGCGTTGCGGTCATCAAAGTCGGCGCAGCGACGGAAACCGAACTTAAAGAGAAGAAACACCGCATCGAGGACGCGCTCAGCGCGACACGCGCGGCTGTTGAAGAAGGCATTGTCGCTGGCGGCGGCGCGGCTCTCGTCAATTGCATCGCCTGCCTCGATAAGGTCGTGACCGAGCCCGGCGACGAGACCATCGGTCTCAACATCGTGCGCAAAGCTCTCGAAGCCCCGGTGAAGCAGATCGTCACCAACGCCGGCTTCGAAGGCGCGGTTGTCATCGAGAAAATCAAGTCCATGAAGAAGAACATCGGCTACAACGTCCTCACCAACGAATACGAGGACATGTACAAGTCCGGTATCGTGGACCCGGCGAAGGTCACTCGCTCCGCGTTGGAAAACGCGGCCAGCATCGCCGGAATGCTTCTCACCACCGAATGCCTCATCGCGGACATTCCTGAAAAGGAAAAAATGCCCCCGATGCCACAAGGCGGCGGCATGGGCGGAATGTATTAATTCAACAACGAACTTTATCCTAAAAAGAGGGCCTTCGCCGGCCCTCTTTTTTTTTGTCCGAAAAAAATATTTTTTGCGCAGCTGTATATCATGGCTTTTAATATGTTTTGCGTTATAATCAGATAGTCATTCGGGGACGGGTCTTTTTAATGAGTAATTTGAGTTTGAAGGTCAACGAGATATTCAGCAGCATCCTCGGCGAAGGCACATACGCCGGCGTGCCGTGCGCATTCGTGAGACTCACCGGCTGCAACCTTCGCTGCGCATACTGCGATACGCAATTCGCTTATGAAAACGGAATCGAAATGTCCGTCGATCAGGTCGTCCGCTCGGTCGCGAAATACAATCTGGCGCCGGTTTTGGTCACGGGCGGCGAACCGCTGCTTCAGGATGGCGTTTACGAACTGCTCAACAAGCTGCTCGACGCCGACCACATTGTGCTTCTTGAAACGAACGGCGCGGTCAGCGTCGATAAAGTCCCCGGCGACGTAATCACGATCATGGACCTTAAATGCCCCAGCAGCGGCGAGTGCCACAGAAACATTTTTTCTAATCTCGACTATCTCTCCGATCCTGACAACGTTAAATTCGTCATCCGCGACCGCACAGATTACGAATGGGCGGTCAACGTGATTGACGAATACGGCCTTGAAACCCTGCTTTTCATTTTGATGTCGCCGGTTTACGGCGCTATCGACCCGAAACAGCTTTCGGAATGGATGCTCGAAGATAAACTTTTGGCGCGCATTTCGCTTCAGATTCATAAAATCATCTGGGGGCCGGAGGAGCGCGGACGGTGAAAAAAGCGGTTGTTCTCAGCAGCGGCGGTCTCGATTCAACAACTGTAATGGCGATAGCCCGCGCGGAGGGTTTCGAACTTCTTTCGCTTTCATTCGACTACGGACAGCGACACCTGCGGGAGATTGAATCAG
>JBAYJY010000104.1:0-15571 GCA_041664945.1 bacterium
GGTTTCCCCATTAGCGCCCTCACATTTTTGTCTATGTCGCTCCACGGAACCATGTCAATGTATGGAATAGGCTCGCCCTTCGCCGTCATTTTCAGAAAACCCTCGAAGCTGCGCATACGTATCCTGCTCTTAACCGAACTGATCGCCAGCGTGCGCACCGTCCCGTTTTTATCAACAATGAAAAACGTCGGGAATACCATCACTCCGAATTTCTTCGCGGCTTCCAACTTAACATCAAAAACAAGCGATGCGGCGATCTTTTTGCTCTTCAAAAAATCACGAGCGCTTTTTCTCTCTGCATTATCCTTCCCGCGTGTGATCGCAATCAGGTCGAAACCGCTTAACTCCTTGCTTTTCAGGATCTTCGCCGCTTCAGCGAACTGCGCGGCGATGTCGTCTCGCCCTGCAACAAAGAACACCAGCACATAGGGCTTCGCCGGTCTGCCGAGATCAATTTGGCCGCCGCCGTCTACAGCAACTTTCAGGCTGCCCACCGCCTGGCCGGGAATCAGGCCGACCGCCTGCTCCATCATGAATTGGCTCCGCGCTTCGACGGAAACCATTATTAATACAGCCGCAATGACTCCGATTACTAATTTTGTCCGGGCGCCGCTGACTCTAATTTTCAATTTCTCCACCTCTTATATAATTTCATTTAAAAAACATAATCCGCTTCAACTAAATTCTATGAGTTGAGACAGCAAAATCAAGTGTATGCGACATTTGGAACATCTTTGACGGCGAGCTCGCTTAAGATTATCATATTTAAGTCGAAATAATTATTCGCGGAGGCGCTGAATGGCAAGCACGGTATATTTTTCGAGCGCGAGAACATCTTACGGCAACAACATGCACGATAAAGTAATAAAACTTTTTCGGGCGGCAGGAGTGGCTGATGTCGTCAGTCCCAAGGACCTTGTCGCAGTTAAACTGCATTGGGGCGAACGCGGCAACCTCGCTTACATTCCGCCGCCTTTAATCAGCTCGATACTTCGCGAGATCGAAACAGCCGGCGGACTTCCGTTCGTAACAGACGCCAATACGCTGTATGCAGGCTCCCGTCGCAACGCCTATGACAATCTCATGACAGCATATGGCAACGGGTTCTCGCCAGCCGTCATCGGCGCGCCCGTAATCGTCGCTGACGGCCTGTTCGGAGACGACTACGCGGTCGTTCCTATAAAGAACGGCAAGCATTTTAAATCATGCAAAATCGCTTCAGGCATACATCGCGCGAATTCGCTTATTTCTGTCGCTCACTTCAAAGGTCACGAAGGGACAGGCTTCGGCGGAACCCTGAAAAACGTCGGCATGGGTTGCGCCGCTCCGAGCGGCAAACAGAACCAACACTCGGACGTGAAACCGAAAGTCACTCTGAAAAAATGCACGGGATGCCGTTCCTGCGCGAAAAAATGCCCTGTGAACGCCATTACATTCAACGAAGAAAAGAAAGCGCAGATCGACCGCGAAATATGCATCGGATGCGCGGATTGCACCATCGCCTGCCGCTTTGAAGCGATCGCCGTTAACTGGAAGTCTGACCTCAAACTTATGCAGGAAAAAATGGCGGAATACGCTCTCGCCGCCATTCAGGAAAAACACGGGAAATGCGCCTTTTTCAACTTCATCATAAATGTCACGCCGGACTGCGACTGCTGCAATTTCAGCGATGTGCCGATTGTCGCCGACATCGGAATAGTCGTATCAAAGGACCCCGTGGCGGTCGATCAGGCATCTGTGGACCTCGTAAACAAAGCGCCGGGCATTTCTTCATCGAAACTCGGCGATAAAGCCGGTTCTGCCGATAAGTTCCGCGCCATCGCCAGCGTTGACTGGCGCCATCAACTCGATCACGCCCAAAACATCGGCCTCGGCTCCCGCGATTACAAACTGATCGAGATTGAATAATCCGTTATCGGATCTTTCTGTATCCGGTTCAAACAATAATATTTTCTTAAATCTTTTTAACCTTTCCTTTTCCGGACGCGTCTGAATGAAAGAAATAAAAAACGAGAGGTGGAAAATGGAAATGAAACGATTTAAGGGCAAAGCGATTTTAATAGCCGGAGCGCTGGCTTTGTCAGTCGCTGTGAGCGGAACGGCGCTGGCGCAGGGAAATGGTCCTGGCGCCGCAGAAGGGCGAGGAAAAGCTCTCAAGGAATGGTGTCAGAAGAATCCCTCCGAATGCCAGAAAAAGAAAGATGAACTAAAGGCAAAAAGAAATGAAATGAAAAAGCTCTGCGAGTCGAATCCTGCGGAATGCCAGAAGAAAAAAGATGAGATGAAAGCGCAGGCAAAAGCAACTCTCAAGAAAATGTGCGACGACAACCCTGCCGAGTGCCAGAAGAAGAAAGAAGAACGCAAGGAAGAACTTAAGAAGAAATGCGAAGCGAACCCGGAATGCAAAGCGAAAGCTGAGGCGAACAAGGCAAAAAGCGAGGGGTTAAAGCAGTGGTGCAAAGCGAACGTAGCCGAATGCAAAGCCAAAAGAGATGAATTAAAAAAGAAGCGCGCTGATGTTAAAGCTCTCTGCGCGAGCAATCCGACGGAATGCAAGCAGAAACAGAAGGAGCTTCGGGACGAAGCAAAGAAGTTCCGCGATGAGCATTCCACCGCAGCCGCAAAATAAGAAAAGACAAAATCATGATTTTTCCATAGGAGCGCTGGTTCAGCGCTCCTTTTTTATTAGTTTTTTCGACATTATTGAGAGTTCATCGCCAGATATTGGAGATAAAAGCTTCATTTTCTGAAATTTAAATATAAAATGTTTGAAGGTTTATGTAGTCTGACAAAGCGGAGCGTTAGAATAAATGATATATCTGATCAGCGCAATATGCTTGGGGCTCTTGATACTTATACACGAATTCGGCCACTTCATCGCCGCCCGCGCATCGGGAATTCCGGTTGCCGTGTTTTCCGTTGGATTCGGGCCCGCAGTTATCAAGTGGAAGCGTGGCGATACGGAGTTTCGCCTGTCGGCAGTCCCGTTCGGCGGTTATGTCCTGCCGGCGATTGAAGACGAAGCGGCATATTTTGCGCTGCCCGTTTCTAAACGCATATATATGGCGATAGGCGGCCCGGCGGCAAATGTGATACTCCCTATCTCTTTATTCTTCTTTAAGAGCCTATTTTCCGGACACATTTCGATCCAAGGCCTGATTGTAACGCCGGTTGCGGAAACGGTGAAATCACTTTTGTCCATTGTTATATCCATGGGCGCAGTTTTCGCTCAACCCGATCAGATGTCAGGTATGGTTGGCATCGTCGCTTTCGGAGGAAAATTCCTTAGCTCCGGATTCGCGGCTTTCGCCGGCTTCATGATGTTTCTCAGCCTCAACCTCGCTATTTTCAATTTATTTCCATTTCCATTTCTGGACGGCGGCAAAATAATCCTCTGCCTTCTCGAAAAAGTGCATCCTAAAATGCAACGGCTTCACGCGCCTTTGACTATCGCCGGCATGGTTTGTCTTGCGATTCTGATTGTGTATACGACTTACCAGGACATCGGGCGCCTCGTTGCATAATAGCGTTATTCAGCCATAGCAAAATTCAATATCAAAATTATCAGAAATACTAAATGAGTTGTTTGGAAATGTTTATACTTTTCCGCGTTCAACAGCGAGTTTGTTCAAAGCGCCGACAATGTCGTCGGTAGACATTCCCGGCCCGAACAGCGCGGCGACGCCTGCCTTCATAAGCTCGTCGCGGTCGTCCTCGGGGATAATTCCGCCGCCGACGACGATGATGTCTTCCGAATCGTTTTCCTTCAGCAACTTCAGCACGCGAGTAAAATGCGTCATGTGCGCGCCTGCGAGAGAGCTTATGCCGACGAAATCGGCGTCTTCCTGAACCGCTGAGTTAACTATGTCCTCTGGCGTCTGCTGAAGCCCCAGATATATGACTTCCATTCCGGCGTCACGGAGAGCTCGCGCCACCACCTTCGCGCCTCTGTCATGCCCGTCGAGACCTGGTTTTGCCATAACAATTCTGATCTTCTTTTTTCTGTCCATGTTCAACAACTCCGCAGAATCGAATGCGCAATCATAAACTCTTCGCGTTCTAATACAAATATGAAAAACCGATGGTTTTAATCTGCATGTCGGTAACATCGTTCAGGCCGAGAGTAAGCGCGCCCTGTCCCTGATATATGTATCTCATCGCCACATTATACGTATATTGGCTCTGGAACAGCGTAACTTCGCTAAGCAGCAACACACGCGGAGTGACGACAAATTCTATCGCCGCCTGCGTCCCGAGCCTTTTCCCTCTGATACCGTTTCGGTTTATCTGGAACAAACTGCCGTGAACGTCGAACTTCGGATAGGGGAAATCGGCGACCGCGTAGAACTTAGAGCCGTTAACGTCGCCGTACTTCGTGCGCTCCGCGCCTACAGCGTATGTCCACTTCTTGCTTGTGTCCTTCTTTAAGATCACGCGTTTCCCCGGTTTGTACTTGAGTCCGTAAACGCGTCCTTTTGCAGAGCCATTAGCGGTGGCTGTATATCCATCCAGCGTTAAGCTCAAATTCGCGCTATCCTTAACATCGCTCGCGAACACCTCGATGTTATTGCCGACTCCGTAAACGAGACTTAATGCCTTACTGCTCATATTAAGCGATCCTGCCTCGCTGGATGTATATTCGTCGTTTCTCTGTTCGGTATATGATAAAGAATAGTCGCTCTTGTAATAAGAAATCGCCGCGCGCCCTTTATCGAGTATTCTGGAGGTAGGTACGGTCCACAGGCCTGTGCCGTCCTCCGTCGTCGCAAAATTAATCTCTCGCGGGTCTTTCGATATCGCCTTCTTGCCGCCTGCTTTTGCGTCATCCTTCTTCTTGGCGTCCGCCTTTGTGTCAGCAGCGGCCCCATCCGCTTCAGAAGAATCGTCAGTCGATGCCGCTCCACCCCTTCGGGAGGTTCTTTTGGGCGCATCCGCCGTATCAGCCGGGGCTGCCGCCGCTTCAGAATCTGCCGCAGGCGCAGCTGTTGAACCTCCACCTCTGCGGGAAGTTCTTTTAGGCGCTGCCGCTGCTTCAGCCGGCGCCTCCGCAGGAGCGGCATCAGCAGGCTTCTCGGCGCTCGCGCTTTCGTCAACCTTTGAACTGCGTCTTTTAGATGTCGCTTTCGATTCAGCCGCAGGGCTCGTTTCAGGCGCTGCCGCTGCAGGAGCCGCCGCGGGGGCGGCTGCCGCCTTCGGCGCAGCGCTTTCTTTCTTCGCAGCCGGTTCAGCTTTCGCTGCCGCTGCCCCCGCCGGGACGATATTATCCATATCCTGCAAATCTTTAGTCTTGCTCACGATTTTCGCCACTGAAAATCGTTCCTTGACTTCCGTTATCTCAATTACACCAATTGTCTCTCCGTCTCTTACGACCGAATATTTGTTCCCGACTTTCAGCCCCTGATTCGCGCCCGCATATATCAAAAGCTGCTCGTCGCTTACCACAAGGTTTATTTTCAAAGCCGAAGCATCCTGCGCCAACACTGGAGTCGGAGACGCAATAAAGCCAAACGCTAACGCCGCTAAAGCCATCAACAATACGGCTGCATGATACCAGCGCATCTTCTAAACCTCTCAAGCAAAGTTTCGATCAATTATATTTGCCCTGAGTGTTTTGTCAAAAATTTATTATTAGGTCTATAATATTGAAATGTTGGCCGAAGTGGAAAACCGGACGAAATGATCGGCGTTAGACCAATTGACCGGCATACTCAAACAACTTTTGGAGATGCGTAACATGGCTTCAACAAAAACCAAAAAAGTTAAACCCACTGGAAAAACCGGTGACAAAGCTGTTTCAATGTGGAGTTCGGCGGCTTTCGATAGTTTATCGGATGCAGTTGTCGTGTTTAACACAGAGCGACAGATAGTTGAAGCTAATAAATCGGCGGCAAAACTTTTCGGAATCCCAAAAGAGATGATGATAGGAAAACAATGCGGCGTTCTGTACGATTGTGAAAAAGGCGGCCACCACTGTTTTCTTTCGAGTTTGTTCAACAGCGATGATAATCACAGAAGCGACGAACATACGATGGTTGATGAAAATGGCCGGGCACGCCAGGTTTTTATTACAGTCTCGCGATTGACCGATAAAAAAGGCAAAATCATTGGAGGCGCAGAAATTATCAGGCCGTTCGATGATATCAAAAACGTAAACAAAGAACTGCTCGAACAGTCGGTGACAGACCAGCTCACCGGTTTAGGCAACCGCCGCAAGCTATATACAGCGATCGAAGTCGAGGCGTCGCGAGCGGCGCGCCACAAGCGCCCTTACTCGCTGCTGATCGCGGATATCGACCTTTTTAAGCATTATAACGACAGCTACGGCCACCTCGCCGGCGACGCTGCTCTCAAATTCGTCGCTGACATTCTTTATGATAACAAGCGAAAAGAAGATACCGTAACACGCTATGGCGGCGAGGAATTCGTCGCGCTTCTTCCGGAAACTGACGTCAAGGGCGCGATCATCCATGCAAACCGCATACGTGAAATCGTCAAAAAGAAGTCAGCGGCTAATAAAAAACTCAAAAGCGGGTTGAAAATCAGCATAGGTATCGCCACCTGCGACCACGGCGTCTGCTCTCAAAGGTCGCTTCTGTCCGAGGCCGATAAAGCCCTTTATTACGCTAAAAGCCTTGGCCGCGACCAAGTCGCGCATTTCGATAGCATTCATTTCCGAACGCCGGGCAGAACAAAAATATAATTTTACGCGCAGGAGACAATTAATGGTTCGCACGGGACTTGAGAGAATATTTGAAGCGCCTTTCATTGATTTGCTAAAAAGCGAAAGAGTCGGCCTTATCGTAAACCCCGCCACAGTGGATCCTAAATTCAGGCACGCTGCGGACCTGTTCGCGGAAAAGCCTGAATTCAAGCTGACTGCTCTGTTCGGCCCACAGCACGGCATACGCGGCGAAACGCAGGACAACATGATCGAGTGGTCCGGATTCAATGACCCGCGCTCCGGAGTTCCTGTTTTCAGCCTATACGGCGAATCGCGCATCCCAACGCCGGACATGCTTGAGAATCTGGACGTATTAGTATTCGACGTTCAGGACGTAGGAACGCGCGTGTATACGTTTATCTACACAATGGCGCTGGCGATGCAGGCATGCGGGCGCGCCGGAAAAAGATTCGTCGTTCTCGACCGACCCAACCCGATCGGCTCGGCAGTTAGCGGCAACATTCTCGAGCCGGCGTTCACATCGTTTGTCGGCCTCTACCCCATCCCGATGCAGCATGGGATGACAGTCGGCGAACTCGCGCTGCTTTTCAAAGCTGAATTCGGCGTCGCCTGCGATCTGGCAGTCGTTCCGATGGAAGGCTGGCGCCGCGATATGCAGTTCGAGGAAACCGGCCTTCCGTGGATTATGCCATCTCCTAACATGCCGACTCCGGACACAGCTCGCGTATATCCCGGCGGCGTGATCTTCGAGGGCGCGAACATATCCGAGGGGCGCGGCACAACTCGTCCTTTCGAACTCATCGGGGCCCCATGGGTAGATCCGCACGCGCTTGCCGTCAAGATGAACTCTTTCAATTTCACAGGCGTGTTTTTCCGCGAATGCTGGTTCGAGCCGACTTTCCACAAATGGCACGGGGAACGCTGCGGCGGCGTTCAGATTCATATACAAGACCCGGCTGCTTTCCCGGCTTATTTCGCCTGCGTTCGCCTGCTTGCTGAAATTCGCGCTCAATCCCCTGACAGATTTGCCTGGAAGCAACCGCCGTACGAATATGAATATGATAAACTGCCGATAGACTTAATTTTCGGAACAGATAAAATCCGTCTCGCCATAGAGAGCGGCGACGACCTTTGCGGACTTGAAACGAGCTGGAGAACTGAATTGGATAGCTTCCTCGAATTAAGATCAAAACATTTGCTTTATTGAACATACAATTTCAGCGGAGAAAAAACGAGGGCAGAATACTGCGTTATTGCGTTAGTGTTTCCATGGCTGGAACCAGAGAAAATAATGATAGATAACCGGAAGCGTGAAAAGGAAACTGTCCACGCGGTCGAGGAAACCGCCGTGTCCGGCAAATATCCTGCCGGAATCCTTCACGTTGACTTCGCGCTTGAACGCTGATTCGCTCAGGTCTCCGACTTGTCCGAAAACACTCGCGACGCCGCCGAGTATCAGCGCTTGAAAGAATGGAATCTTAATAAAGAACGATAGAATACAGAACCCGAACATGGCGAAGAGCATCCCGCCGACGCAGCCTTCAAGCGTTTTCTTCGGGCTGAGATCCGGAAATATTCTGCTTCGCCCGAAGAAACTGCCGACGAAATATGCGCCGACATCCGACCCCCACGCCGCGAACATCGGCAGAAACAGCACAAGCCGGTTCTGAAGCCTGTCATGAGGAAACTGCGCGTCGCTCATGTTCATCAGAAGCACGAAAAAACTCATGAACGCGCCTATGTAGAGGCTTCCGAACACAGTCGCCGCCATGTCCACCATCGAGTATTTCATCCTGTGGGTGACAATCTGCCAGAACTGGATTACAAGAATCGAAAAAACATATATTGTAACAACAGTTCCCATACTGCCTCGCCAATTGGGGGCGGTTCTCTCGCTGTATGCAAGAAAAATGAATATAAGTCCGAACGCAATCCCTAAACCAGACATTGTCTTAATATTTTTCAGCCTTAAAAGCCCGTAATATTCCCACATGCCCATTATGGCGCCTATTACCAACAAGCCCAGTATATAGACGCCGCCCAAATAGAGTAATGTCACCACCAAGGCGGCGAGCAAAAGCCCTACGGTTATTTTCGTTTTCATATATGTTTAGGCCGATGCGCCAGCCAAGCCGCTTTCCTTTTTTTGTAATTTATTATATTTACAGCATATTCAAAAAATAATCAATTCTGAACCAGTCTGCATTCTCAGCGGACACAATCATCAAAAAGCGACTCGTCCTTCAAAACCATCGCGATCCCTTTCCAACCGGCTCGCGCATCAGCGCCGCCGCGCTCGCGCGCAGCTTTTCTCATCGCGCCTGCCGCCTGTCTCGCAATCAGATCCTTCGTCAGTATCCACTTCAGCGCAAACGCCTTCAGACTCCCGTGATGCTTTCTTATATATCTCACGGCCGACAGTCTTAGTTCCGCCCGCCACAGCGCCTGGTCGAGCTTCTTAACCGATGCCTGCGACTCGTGGACAAAAACAGCTCTCGGTTCGTATACAATTCCGAGCCCGGCATTCCTTAATCGAATGCAATAATCAACATCATTGAAAAAAAGCGGCAACCGCTCATCCATCGGGCCAATGCGTTCGAGCGATGAATTCTTTATCAGCAGACAGGCGCCCGGCGCTGTTTCAACGCGCTGCGCGATTTCCGGGTCCATGTCAGTTTTTAAATAGTTGCGAACTAAAGAAGTGTTTCTGAGAGCCGGTTCGAGAATAGTCAGCCTCGCTACAAGCGCCGCCACTGTCGGGAACCTCGTGTAATAACGCTGGAAGCCGCCGTCCGGCCAGACAAGTCGCGCTGTCGCCGCTCCCGCCATAGCGTCGTCTTCGATCGCTTCAACCATTCGCCGAACGCCTTCTGCGTTCAACTCGACATCCGGATTCAGCAACAAAACGTATTCGCCGCGCGCCACGGCCACGCCCTGATTTGTAGCCCGCGCATATCCCTCGTTTCTCATGTTGCGAATAAGCCGCGCTTTCCCCTTGTAATCGCGCCATGGAATCGTATCAATATTGTCCGAAAAATTATCAACTACGATTATTTCATAATCAGTCAGATTGGAATCCAATATCTTGTTTAAGCAGTTCGCTAAATCCGTCTCCGTGTTCCAGTGCACGATAACAACAGAAACCTTGATGTTCCCGCTTGTGCCGTTTTCCCTCTTGTCCGTCATCGTCCGCCTGTGTAAACTTGCCGAATATTATTTTGCTTAATAATACAATTAACCGGCTTCGCGATCAAACCGTAAAAAGAAAACGAGCGCCTTGTCGCCGCTGAATGTTTTTTAGAGTTTAATAATTTCTCCGGACACAGCGCCGCCGGAAACGGTCAGAATGCCGACCGAGAAGTAAGGGGCGAATCGTTTGTCCGTCGGCGAACCTGGATTGAACATAAGAACGCCGCCGAAAAATTCATTGAACGGCTGGTGGGAGTGTCCGAAGACAATGCAGTCGGGTTTCGGTTTTTTTTCGAATTCGCCGAGAACTCTCATCGGCAGATCGCCCGGCGCGCCCCATCCGTGGATGAGCCCGATGAGGACGCCCTCCCCTTCAATATCGACAATTCGCTTCAGAGGATTGAACTCCGACGAGAGATCCATGTTTCCGCGCACTGCCATCACCGGCGCTATGAGCGCGAGATCGTCGAGAACTGATTCTGAAACCAGATCGCCAGCGTGCAGTATCATATCGACTCCATCAAACAAATCCGATATCATCGCCGGAAGCGCCCGCGCCGCCGTCGGTATGTGCGTGTCGGATATCACTCCGATTTTTTTCATGATCGTCCTCGTCAGTCACGTTCGTACGGAGATTCAAGCGGCACGGCGCACTGTTCGTGACGCCCGCATCGAGGACACTGCCGCCCGCTCCAAACGTTCTCGTACAATTCGGTCACCCGGTCCATTATTTCGTCGTCGTCAGTCAAAACGCCGAGTTCGAAGTTGCGGCGCGTCTTGCCTTTCATCCCGAGTCCCGCTCCGGTGAAATTAGCGCTCCCCACGTAAAGCAGACGGTTGTCGACGAGCACACATTTAAAATGAACGCGTATGCAGCGTTTCATCTGAAACAGCGCTTTGCCCGCAAGCTTCGACTCGTGATCCTTCAGAGCCTTCATGAACGGGCCCGACGGAACGCCGGAATGCAGGAGCCGAACCGATATTCCGCGGCCTATCATTTCCTCGAAAAGGTATAGCGAGGAGCGCGCGTCGCCTCCACCGATGGAGAGCATAAGATTCTTCACGTTCGCCGTGGCGATCCATACAGAATGCTTTGCCTCGCCGAGTCCATGCTCGATTACTGCGCCGTATACTTCTTCATTTGCCAGGAGTTTTATCATCAGACGCCCCGAAGGGTCTTATCGCCGCAGCCATGCGGCAACCGGTTCGCCGAAAAGTTCGATGACATTCCGCGTCGTTGCGTCTGCGATATCCGCCAACGTCGCTCCGCGCAACTCGGCGATCTTCGCCGCTATCATCGGTATATAAACCGGTTCGTTCCTTTTGCCGCGCTTCTTCTGCGGCGCGAGAAACGGGCAATCCGTTTCCAGAAGAAGACGATCTATCGGAACCGTCTTCACAACTTCGCAAAGCTTTTCGTTTTTGGGATAAGTCACCGGGCCGCCTACGGAAATGTGCAACCCGAGCGCGAGAGTTCGTTCGAGAAAAGCGAGATCGCCGGAGAAACAGTGCATCACGCCCTTGATCTGCGCGCCGACAGCTTCGAGAGCGGCCAGCATATCCGCATCAGCCTCCCGGCAGTGGAAGATCAGCGGCTTCCCCTTAGGGATGAACATAGCCAACTGCTGTTCGAGAGCCTTGCGCTGAACGTCCGGCGCCGAACGCTCCCGATAATAATCCAGTCCCATCTCTCCGAGAGCTATGTACTTGCCGTCGTATTCATCGAGAAAATCTGCGAAGGCCGTCGGATCGAATTGATTTGACAGATTCGGATGATTGCCGACAATCGCGAACACCGGCCCGCCGCCGGCCGCGCCATCGATCACCGCCCGGTTTGTTTCGATATCGAGTCCGACGTCGAATATCGCGGCCACAGACGCCTGCCGCGCGCACTCTATCACCTCGCGCCGGTCTGCGTCGTAATCATCCATGAACAAATGCGCGTGAGTATCAACGAATATCATTTTTCTTCCGGATATTTTGCTGCGTCCGCATAGAGCCGCCCCTATGCTTTTTTGACTTTGCTCTCCGTACCCTTGCCTCTAACCCTGTTTTTACTCGAAAGAGCTGGCGAACGTCGTCTCAGGCTTCAATGTCGTATCGAGTTCCCACAAATCGGAATGTGGTTTGTATACAACGTTCACCGTTCCGTAGTTCTTCAATTCGATTCTGAAATGATCTTCTTCCTCGTATGATTTGAGGTCCACGACGCGCTTTCGAAAAACAATCAGATTCACGTCGTAGCTTCTGCCGACAAGAAAAATTCTGCGCGGAGTTTCGCCTGCTTTATACCCTGAATATGCTTCAACCTTTATCGGTTCGCGTCCGCTTGTGGTTCCGGCGCCCATCGGCCACCTCTCAATATTTTATTGATTCATTATATGAATCAGTTATTTCTTTTGCGTTTAGACCGCGGCGCCGCCCTGCATCGCGGCGGCATTCCGTAAATCTACTGTATCTATAATATCATACACAGCCGTCCGCGCAACCCCAAAGTTCACTTTCAACATCCGGCGCATACTCTCGCGCCATCTCCGGCGTTAGCTTTCCGGCCTTCGCAATCTTACCATATAAGTACGCGCTCCGCCTCGGCAGCCTATTCAGCGTGCCGGGTTCCATCGCCACAAGTCCGAACTTTTTAGAGAATCCGTACTTCCACTCGAAGTTGTCGATATACGTCCAATAGAAATAACCACGCACGTCGATCCCATCGCTGATCGCGCGATGAACCTGATTGAGATGCCGCAGAATATAACCAGGCCGTTTCTCGTCTGTCGAGTCGGCGATGCCGTTTTCCGTTACGTAAATCGGAACTCCGTATGCGCTGATTGACTTCAACACATTATAGAAACCCGTCGGATACACCTCATAACCCATTTCGGTGGTCTCGGCGCCTTCAGGCAGATATAAAAGATCTTCAAGTCTGTCGATCTTTTTACCCTGCAAAATGTCGAGTCTGAACCGTGTATAATAATTAGCGCCTATATATGTGAAAGAGCCTTTCAGACCGGGAATCGTCGCTCCAACGCCGAACGGCTTGCCTGTGTGCATAGCCTGAAGAAATGCTTCGTTGTGAAAATACCCCATCAACTCGTGTAACTTGCGATCGAGAATATTGTCGGGATTTACTGGTTGGACATCTGCGAGCGCCATGGCGATGCCGATCTTGGGATCGTCCGAATCACGACGCGCCGCCGCCGCATCACGTATCAGACCGGCCGCCGCGGAATGCGCTCGCAAGAGATTCCTGAAAACCATCCCAGCAAGTATCGGGTTCTTCTTCTCCGGGGGGAAAACGCCGCCGACATAACTCGCCAACACGGGAACCATCGGTTCGTTCAGCGTGCACCAGATGTCAACGTAGTCGTAGAGCCTGTAAACGACACGACGCACATACTCTCGGAACCAGCGTATGCTGTTAGAATTGGTCCAGCCGCCACTGTCCGCCATCCACTTAGGCAACACCCAGTGATAAAGCGTCAGGCACACCTTAATATTGCGTTTGCGCATTTCCTTCATTACATTCTCGTAATGCGCCAGCGCCTCCTCGGAATATTTCCCGCGTTCAGGCTCTATCCGCGCCCACTCTACCGACAGCCGGAATGAGTTGTATCCCAACGACTCCATCAACTCAAAATCCTCAGGATACCGGTTAAGCATATCCGAAGCGGGCCCCGAAACAGTTCCATCGTCGATCTTCCCCTCCTGCTCCCACGCCCACCAGTCGGAATTCACATTATGCCCTTCCGCCTGATGCGAGCACACCGCTGTTCCCCATAGAAAATCCTTCGGAAATTCTTTCGCCCTGTCGCTCATTTGTTTGCCTCCCCTAATGCGTTTCCTTATTCCGAACGTTCCGTCCAGATCCGAGATCAAGTTGAAATGCTATCAAAAACAACACGCGCGTGTCAATTGAATCAAACATATGCGGCGCGCTCGTTGACGCATCGAGTGGTCGGAATTATATTTGATGTACAAATAAGAGAAAGTGAAAACTATGATAAACAATTCCAAATACCTATCAATCTCTGTCGCTACATTTATGTTTGTATTTGTCCTATGCGGAACGGCGCTGGCGAAAAAAATGGAACCGGTCGCGAAAATCGCGAAAATCACAGGCGAAGTGCAACTGAAGCAACCCGGAAAAGAAGAATGGATAAAAGCGTCGGAAAACATGCCTCTGCACGAAAATTCGCGTGTCAGGGCGCTGAAAGCCTCCGATGCGGTCATTGAGTGGGCAAAAGGCCACGCAATGAAAATTTACGAGCTGACGGAGATCGCTTTCACTCAACTTGGCGTTGATAAAAAGGGACGCGAAACAACAGGGTTGGAAATGCCCGGCGGCCGTTTGCTCGCATTGGTTAAAAAGTTCGATGATTCCAAATCCGTCTTTACCGTGAGAACGCCAGCGGCCTACGCCGGAGTGCGCGGCACGCAGTTCACTGCGGAATCCGACGCTGGAAAGAGCGCGTTCGCCACTCTTGAAGGAAAGATCGCCGTCACTGCTCAGAATGTCGAGGTCGTGCTTGAAGCCAACTATCAGACATCCGTCGAAACCGGAATGCCGCCTGCCGAACCGCAACTCATCCCACAGGAAAAGATTGACGCCCTTAAAAAAGAAGTTAAAGTGATTTCCGACGTTTCCGAACAGGGCAAGTCCGAGGCCGGCGCCGGAAAAGGCGCCAACGCGCAGGAAGCGGCGCAACAGGACGCCATTAATCAAACCCAACAGCAAATTATTGACCAGCAGACACAGGACGCCATTAACAACAGCGTCGAACAACAGGGCCATTACGATCCTTATTATCCGGGAATGCCGTGAGAGCTTATCATATCTTACAAATTGCGCTTTAATTAGGAACTGCGGCATGGTTCTTTAAGACAGCCAAAAGCGCAGTTCATGGGCAAATTGAGCGACGACGTTCCGGTTAAATAACTGACATTGAAAAATCGTCGAAATAAAGTGAGGAATCGAACATGGCGACGCAAAAATATCAGGTGATAATCGAAAAGGACGAGGACGGTCTCTACATCGCCGAGGTTCCGGGAATTTGCGCTTGCTATGCGCAGGGACGCTCGGTCGATGAAGCTCTCGCCAACGTGAAAGACGTGCTGAGCATGTGCATTGAGGAGATGGCTTGCCGCGGCGAGGAAATATGCCGGCAGAACGAGATAATCGGCATCGAAAGCGTCGAGGTCGAGATATGAGCCGGCGCCTGCCCGCGATGAAAGGTCGCGAAGTGATAACCGCCCTTCTCGGAAAAGGCTTCTACGAAGCGAGAAAATCACCCGGCAGTCACGTGCAGCTCGCTCACGCCGACGGCCGACGCGTCACCGTTCCGGACCACGCTAACATGGACATAGGACGCGGCCTTCTAATGAAAATTCTTCGCGACGCACATATCTCTCATACTGAATTCGCTGCATTTATCTAACAATCGGAGGAACCGCTAATGTCCGGCAAAGACAAGTATGGACGCATCAAACCTGAAGAAACCGTTCTTCTTCTCATCGACGCGCAGGAAAAATTTGTTCCTCATATTCATAAGGTCGAGGAAATGATAGCCAACTGCGCGCGGATGGCGAAGGGTTGCAGAGAACTCGGAGTTCCAATAATTGTCACCGAGCAGTACCCTGAGGGATTGGGACGAACGGTGGGCGCTCTTAAGGAAGCGGCCGGCGAGTTCACCCCTTATATAA
>JBAYJY010000105.1:0-15197 GCA_041664945.1 bacterium
CTATATATCCGGCACGGCATCGGCGATTCACGATCCGCTTTATGCGCGGGCGCTTGCGATGAGCGACGGCGGCAAAACAGTTGTCATGGTCGAGATGGATTTGATAATGGTCAACGGGTATATGTCCAATGAGATAAAGCAGGAGATCGAAAAACGGACCGGTATCCCCCCGCAGAACGTGACGCTGACGGCGGTTCACACGCACACAGGCCCGGAAGGCTATTATGAGGAATTCGGAAAATATCCGCGTATTGTTGACCTCAAAATGAAAATGAAGATAGAGGATGCGACAGTCGCGGCGGTTGAAGCCGCTGTGAAAGCGATGATTCCCGCGGAGGCGGGCTCCGCATATATCGATATGACTGGTTTGGCGCACAATCGCCATAGCGGCGATCCTATAGATAATCGGGGGCTTTTATTGCTCGTGCGCGACGCCAAAAGCCGCAATCTGATCGGCGGGTTTATCAATTTCGCTTCGCACGGCATCATCGCGCCCGCCGAACAGGGAATGATCAGCGCGGACTGGTCGGAAGTCATGAATGGAATTATCGACAAGAAAATGAACGGAGGTTATTTCCTTTTTCTTCAGGGCGCGGAAGGGAATGTGACCCCGGCGGGTTATGACGGAAAAGGATGGGAAGGCGTCGCCGACTATGGCGCAAAGGTCGCTAACACAGTTTTGAAACAATTCGACAAAGTGACGGAATTCACGTCCGATTTTCCTGTGGACGGCCGGCTGGAAGAATTGGTTTTCCCTGTGAAAACTTCGAAGAAACTGACGGAATTCAAGAAATCGATCAAAGAAAAAACAGAGGAATACAAGAAATCAAGTTTGACTCCGGACGAACAGAACGCGCGCATCAGATGGATGAACGACAGGGCGAATATTGAAGCTTTCATTATTCCCATGTTCAAGACGATGAAGCGGATTAAAAACGGCGAAACTCACACTTGGGCGCAGTCAATTAGGCTCGGAGACACGCTGCTTGTGGCATTTCCCGGAGAAGCGATTACCGAGCTGGCTTTTAAGGTTCGGGAAGACCTTGCTCCGAAAAAAGTTGTCGTGTTGAGCCTGACTAACGATCATCTCGCATACCTGACGACGCAAAAGGTTTTCGATGAAGGCGGCTATGAAGCCGGAATGTCTTTCGTCTATCCTGATTCCGCGATGAAAATCACGGAAGCGCTGGAGAAGCAGGCGAAAGAACTGGAAAACTGAACGGATAATGTCGCGGATCATGCGCGCGCGAATTCCCGGATAAGGGATCGAATGCGCTGGCGGGTTTGAGTATTGAGACAAGCAACCAAAGGAGAATCGGCAAATGACAAATGAAAATTTCGTGAACGCGCCTTTCCCGCTTCCCAGGAACAGCGGGCCGGCTTCGTTGCGCTCTGAAAAAGGGATGCTCGTGATGCATACGAGCGGCTCTTTCGAGGAAATGGGGCGGCAGCACGGAGAACTCGTGCGGGGCGTTGTTGACGATTATGTAATGGAATACTATCGCAACATGATCGAGGTGATGGTGGCCCACAGCGCGGTTTCGCACATTTCGCGCGCGATTCCGCCGCGCATCGCTAAGTTGCTTTATTACATCTTCCACAGGGCGAACCGGAAAACAATCGGCGAGCCGATGATTCAGTTGCAGAAGGGATTCACTGACGCGCTTGGCTTGCCGAACAAAGTCGGCGAGCGCGTGATAATATTCGCGGACATCCTGCATTTTCTCGCGGGCCGGGCGATGGCGCCTATGGCTATGCCGGCGCTCGGATGCTCGGCGTTCTACGCGCGAGGCGCGGCGACGCAGGGCGGGAAACAAATTCTCGGCCGCAATTTCGATTTCTACGGGCGCGGCCTCTGGGACGCCTACCAGTGCGTGAAGGTTTTTCATCCGAAGGACTCGCAATCCTATTTCTGGATCGGAGCGGTCGGCATCCCCGTCGGCGGCTTCGCGATGAATCAGTCGGGGATCTGCATTATGCCGTTCACAAATTTCATCAAGGACGTCGCCATCAGCGGCAGGCCGCTCTTCACGCTTGCCGGAGAAATTCTTTCTAACGCGACCAATCTCAGCGAGGCTGTTAAGATCATGGAGACCGGGCCTCGCATCGGCGGCCTCTCTTTTTTGATCGGCGACACGCGCGCCGGCGACGCCGCAGCGGTCGGGTTCACTTCCCACCACATGGAAATTGTCCGCCCGGAAAAAGATTATCTCGTCAGGACGAACCATCATGTCACGGAAGAAATGCAGAAGCTTCAGGTCGCTCCGACCGCATGGTGGCGGCACAGCACGGCCAGATATATGCGCCTTAGCGAAATGATTAAGGAAAGATACGGCAGGCTCACTCTCGACGATGCCGTCGACATGATGTCCGACGCTGTCGATCCGCGTGAAGGCCGCAAACGCATTGTCGGCGACATTGTCGCTTCCACGAACAACGCCATGTCCATCGTTCTTTCTCCGGACGAAGACACGATATACATCGCGAACGGCTCATTCCCGGTTTGTTTCGGCGAAAAGTACATAGGCTTGAAACTGAGCGAGCTGTTCAAAGGCGGGGCTAATTCGGCGGACGCGGGCGACTTGGCGGGCGGAGCCGGCAAACTGAACGTGAAAGAGAAAGAAGCGCTTGAGCATTACGAGCAGGCGTGGACGGAACACCTGAATTATTTCGACGACGCGCGAGCTGTGTTTCATCTTCGGAGAGCTGCCGAGATTCTTCCTGACGAACCGATATTCGACCGCATGGCCGGACTGTTTCTTCTCAAACTGGGCCGGTTTGAAGACGCGCTCGCTCATCTCAGCAGGAATTCGGCCTATGAGTACCGCGATTCCAGAATGAAGGCGGAATCGCTGCTCTGGCTGGCTCGCGGCAACGATCTCATCGGCCGTCGCGACCAGGCTATTCAGTTGTATCGCAAAGCCATCGAACAGAACGACAAGGAAATTTCCTGCTCGGCAGAGCGCGGGTTGCGCAAACCTTACAAGAAAAATTCGCTTCTAATGATGGACCTCGAGCCTATCATCGGCAATCCGATTGTGAAATATACATAATAAAACATACCGGAGATAACTCATGAAAAAGCCTGTTGAGAAAGAGATAACAAGCCAAGTGGCGCTGTGCGATTCACAAGGACGCCTGAACGCGGATGCAGTGGGCTGGTCTCGTTTCCCGCTGCATACATGCAACGTAAAAGGCCACTGGCCCCGAAAGAAAAAGTGGAACTATTGGGGCGTTATGTCCGAGAAATTCTTTTTTTCGGTAACGATGGCCAACATCGATTACATCGGGCTCGCTTCGGTATATTTCATTGATTTCGAAACGATGAAACTTGAGGAGAAAAATGTCGTCGTTCCGTTCGGGGCAGGTTTTGACATGCCGGAACTGGTGGACCGCGATGTTTCATTCTCCAACAAGCAGATAAATCTGAGTTTCAAACAGGATCCCAACGGTGTTGTCATTAAAGTTGAAATGCCGTCTTTCGAAGGGAAAAAGCTGTCCGCTGAAGCGGTAATAACCAGACCCGCCGGACATGAAACGCTGAACGTGGTTGTTCCTTGGAACACGGATCAGTTTCAATTCACTTCGAAACAGAACACGATGCCGACCGCCGGTTCAGTGACAATCGGCGACAGGAAATATGAGTTTAACCCGGAGAGTTCATTTGCGATTCTCGATTACGGAAGAGGCGTCTGGCCGTACAGCACGAAATGGAACTGGGCGTCATGTTCCGCGCGGAAAAACGGTAAAACAATAGGACTGAACCTCGGCGGAATGTGGACGGACGGGACCGGCTCCACCGAAAACGGCGTCTGCCTCGACGGCAGGCTATACAAAATCAGCGAAGACGTCAGACTGACATATGACAGGAGCAATTTTATGGCTCCATGGACGATTGTCACGCCGGATTCCGACACGGTGAATCTCAAATTCACTCCGTTTTTTGAAAAAAAGAACTCAATGAACATTTTATTCCTGAAAGTAGACGGACATCAGATGTTCGGGAAATTCTCGGGAACTATTAAGACTGAGGCCGGCCCTGTGGAGTTTGACAATTTCCAAGGCTGGGCGGAAGAACACATTAGTTTGTGGTGATCCGATCGTTTTTTAGCGGTTCCAGCCGGCGTTCGCAATCAAATTACGTTAAAAACATAGTTACTGCACAGTTATTTAAATATATCATTGCTTGTTTGTTCATGTTGCCATATTATTAGAACATTGTAAATTAACGAAAAAAGCGCATATAATTGCAAAGCACATGAAAAGAATCGCTAAAAGTGGATTTCTCTTCCTGATATATATCCCAATTATAATTTTTGCGTTGTCCTGCGGCTGCAGTTCGCGCCGTGAAGGAAAAACCTTTGTAATTCCATATGAAGTGACGAGGAAGGAATGGTTGAACGGCGCCGGCACGCATAACATCCCCAAGGAAGTGATGGGCCGGAGCATTGATTTCATTAAAGTCGACAAAAGGACTGTTTGGCTGGGGTTGCGCGATTACGGCATAGCGCAATACAGCATGGGAAAGCGCAAATGGCGGCTTATGCCGATAAAGTGGCCGAAGGAAATTGTTGTTTTAGGAATTGAAAAAGTTGCGAACAATTTGTATGTGGGGACTTCAGGACCTGGATTATGGAAATATGATTTGGGAAATCCCGGCGCCGGGTGGAAACTGCTCGACAACCCGCTCGGCATTCAATCCAATGAAGTGAACAGCATCGCTTTGATCAATAACAGCGTGTGGACCACGACATTCGATGGTTTGTACAAGTATGACATCCGACGCGGTGAATTCACGCGCGAAAAAAAGGGCAAAATTTTTGGAAGCTGCCGGTTCGGGAACGAATATTGGGCGGCCGAGCATTTTCAGGATGGGAAGTTAAGTTTGTTGCTTTATGACGCCTCGACAGGAAAGAAAAAAGGGAAATGGGAAACAATCAGTTATAGGTCGGCGCAATTTATAAATTCAACGGCCGACTATGTGATTATCGGCTCCGACAAAGGATTTCTGGTTTTCGACAAGCGGGCGCAAAAATACAAGGACATGCTCGCTCCTGAAAAATTCCCCAATTTTACGATCTGGACAGTAGCTATGCATGATGGCGGCTATTTGGGCGCGACGGACGGCGGGCTTGTCTATTTTAATCCTTCGGATAATGAATGGTTGCTAATAAATGCGGCGGATGGTTTGCCGAAAGGCAGAATTATCAGCGTCGGCTCAGTTGAAGGAACTATTTTCTTAGGAATGGAAAAAGGCGCGTTTGTAATGGACTCCAAGCTGTGGGGACAGATGAAGACGCTGGCGAGAAAAGAAGATAGTCTTGGCGTTGGCGATGAGAATGGGATGGTCGCAGACGGCGGCGGAAAGATTGCCGCCGGGCATGGCGATCTCCAGAACTGGGTTCATCTGACAATAGACAACGGCATGGTGAACAATAGAGTAAACGCGATTCTCCCGGTTGGAGATGAGATCTGGCTGGCCACGGCGCTGACGGCTCTTTCGCGAATATCGCTCAAAGATATGAGAATAAAGAATTATTTATTTCCAAAGGATGTGAAAAGGGGCGTGCCTCAAACCGCAAGTGTGCAGGAACTCGCGCAGGATGGCGATCTTATCTGGCACGGCGGATACGCTTATTACGGAGCGTTCAGCAGGAGCAAAGAGAAGTGGATGAAAGGGCCATATCCGATAAAAGGCGATATCAACAAGGATGTGGAAGCGTTATGGACCGGCAGTAAGCAGGTATGGGTTGGAATGCGCAAGCAGGGGATCCGCGTTTTGGATAAGAAGAGCGGAAAATGGACAGACTACCCCGGCGATTATTTTACGCTCAGCCCGCTGATGACCGACATTGTTTACGCGGAAGGCGCTTTTTGGATTTCCAGCGACACGGGCCTGAGACGGTTTTCAGAAGAAAACGGCAGATTCATAACCGTGCCGATTGACGCAATGGATATTGAGACGATGGTCGCCGACGGCGATATTCTATGGATGGGATCGCGGGAGAAAAGCGAATTCCCCGGCCCGAAAAACACAGGCATTTTCAAGCTGAATCTGACGACTCACCATTTCGTGAAATTCAACGAAGTTCCGGGCGCCTGCGGCCGTTACGTAAACAAGGTTTTCTCGGACGGCCCGTACATATGGATCGCGGCGCGCGAGCGCCTGAGCAGGTACAACCGCCTCAGCGGGGAATGGACATCATATTCAGCCGCGGACGGACTTGAAGCCGGAGATGTTCTTTCGGTGGCCGTAAGCGCGGATAATCTGTTGGTCGGCACCGATAACGGCCTGTATATCAAACCGACATTTGAATTTGACGATCCCGGAGACAAAACTCTCTACAGGCGCGCATGGCAGTTCGAGAAGGACGGCGATTTCTCCAAAGCGGTTGGCTTGTATGAAGAACTCATTAAACACATTCCCGGCGCTAAAGGCGACAAGATAAGATATCGGATGGCGCGTTGCATGGAGAAAGCAGGCAATTCCGCCACAGCCCTTATCGTATATGAAAAACTGCTTGAGAAACATCCGCTTCTTCTTCTCGATCTCGAAAGCGTCTTCGCCACCAGATACGGTTTCGACGTTTATTTAGACAGAGTCGGCTCTCTTATGAAAACGTTCAAGCCGAAGTCGCGCGAGTGGTTTCTTTGCCGCGCGTTTACGGAAAATCTCGATATGCCTCTCAAACACTATGCTCTTAAGTTCGAAGATGACAAGGATTATGAGAAGGCGGCTCGATTCTGGCGGCGGCTGCTTTCTAAAACAGAAAACGAAGAAGTGAAAAAACAGGCTAAACGCCATCTCAACAGCCTTGAACAAAAAAATAGAATATCGCAAGCGAAATAAAAATGAGCAAAAGCGATCAGGCGGACATAAAGGACGTAAAGTTCAGACTACAGAACAAGATCATTTTGCTCGTGGTCGGCGTTCTGTTAGTCGGGACGACGCTTATCGCTTATTTGAGTTATGAGGCCGGCTTCAAAGCGAGGGAGCGAATAGCGCAGGGCGATATGCGCAGAGTCTCGGCGCTCATCGCGACAATGCACACGCTTTACGAAAAGCCTGACTGGAAACGCACGGACGATTATATCAAAACGATTATGAGCCTTTACGTGGACGGCGGCGGTCCCGAGCACTTCGAGTTGCTCTACGTCGTCGCTCTCGACGAAAACGGCAAAGTCGGAGCCTGCGCGTTGAACTTCGCTCTCGCGCGCAAGCGAGGCATCAGCCTGCCGACTGAAAGCGGCGAACCGCTCGACTCAAGACAGCTTGCGCACGCGACCGCTACGGAAAAATGGGACAATATTTTAATTCCTGATGTTAACAAGATCATTATGCCCATGAGAGTTAACGGGAAAAATTACGGCACGATTAAAGTCGGCTATTACGTTAAGCAACTCGCTGTTCTCGAACGCGACGCTCTTCTGCTGAACGCGGTTCTGATTGTCGTCTTGTGTTTTTTGGGAATGATTGTCGCCATCATGGCGACAAAGAGAGTTGTAAAGCCGATATTGGATATCGTGAAAGCAATGAAACTGATGAGCGCCGGCGACCTCGAATACCGGCTTCCGGTTCGCGGCAACGACGAAACCCGCTGCCTCGCCGCCGGCTTCAACGAAATGACCGGGATGCGCAAGAACGCGATCGAAGATCTATTGAAGAGGGAAGAGGACCTCGCCAGTTCGGAACGGAAATACCGCATGTTGTTCCATTCAGCGGGCGACAGCATGCTGCTTTTGGACTCAAATGGCCGCTGCCTTGACGCTAATGAGGAAGCGGAACGTATGCTTGGCTGGCCCGCCGGAATGCTTAAAGGCGCGCGGATGCTCGATCTTGTCTCCTGCAACACAGGTGAAAAGGAATTGGGCGATTGCCCAAGGAACTGGCAGGGCCGGGTGATAGTGCCCGGAGGAAAGGGCGGCGAGGTTGAAGTCCGCCTCGCAAGAATCGACGGCGGCTGCATAGCCGTTTTGCGGGATATCACTCACTGGCGCGAGTCCGAGGATAAAATCAACCGCATCAAAATCAAGCAGCAACGCATTATCGAGGCGTTGCCGGTCGGCATTTTTACCGCCGGCCACGATCTGAATATCACCGGAATGAACAGGTATATGGAACAGCTGCTTGAGATCGGCCAGGCGGCCGCATTGGGCGAATCCTGCGCCGTGTTCGACGATTGCCTCGAGAGTTGCGATTTAGAAAACGCCTTGCGCGAGGCTTTAAGCTCAAACAAGGAGATACGCATCGCCGATGTAACCGCCCGGACGCCGAACGGCAAAGTGAGAATCATCGATTTCAGAATTCTTCGCTTTGTCGGCGAGCCCGGAATGCGCCCCTCGCTTCTTGTTGTGGTAAACGATGTGACCGACCGCCACGAGATGGAGCGCATGAGTCGCGAGTTCGAATCGCGAGCGGGTATGCCTGATAACCGTTTTGCCGCGGACGCAGCGGCAAATGATCGCGAATCACCGGATTCCGGCCTTTCTTTCGGAGATGGCCGTTTCGTATTGGTCGCCAGCGAAAATCGTGATTTTCTTGAAATGATGACTGAACTTCTCGCCGCCGACGGTTTTATTCCCGTTGCGGCTCTCGGTGGCGAAAAAGCGATCGGGTTTTATGAAAAACACGATAAGGAAATTGCTCTGGTCGTCTCTGACGCCGCTATGTCCGGCATGAAAGCCGGCGATCTTTTTGCGGCTTTGAAGAAAGTAAATCCGGGCGTCAAAATGATTCTTTGCTCTGAATCAGGCCTGGAGGGCGAAATGGGGAGACAGATGGCCGCCGGCATTCAGGGTTTTATTCAATTGCCTTTCGATCCTGCCGGATTGCGCAAAATTGTTCTCAAAGTTCTTGGTTTATGACAGCGCCGTTTCCTCCTGAAAGGCGCATTCTCATTCGCCGCTCGCTATAAATTAAAAACCTCTTTGACAAATGCCGATTGATTCTGATAATATTCTTTCCGCATCTCGGTTTTTTCTTCCTTGTGAAAAATAGAACAAAATAAAGGGGGCGGTTTTTATGTCTATTCTCGATGATTTCAAAGTGGACGGAAAGGTTGCGATCGTGACCGGGGCCGGCCGCGGCATCGGACAGGCCGTAGCGGTGGCGTATGCTGAAGGCGGCGCAAAAGTAGTTGTAAACGATCTGGATCTTGATCCGGCGAATGAGACTCTTGAGCTGGTCAGAAAAGCAGGTTCGGACGGCATAGCGGTCACAGGAAATGTTATGAAAAAGGACGATGTTCATAATGTAGTCAAAAGCGCGATGGACAAATACGGCGCTCTCGACATCATGGCAAACATCGCCGGCATCACACGCGACGGCATGCTCCACAAAATGCCTGAGGAAACTTGGGATTTCATCATCGACGTCAATCTGAAAGGCACGTTCTTCTGCTGTCAGGCCGCGATGGCCGCCATGCGCGATCTCGCGAAAGCTGACGGGAAAGATAAAAAATCGCGCAAGATCGTCAACACCTCCTCGGTCGCCGGACTTTTCGGCAACAAGGGACAGGCCAACTACTCAGCAGCTAAGGCCGGCATCGTCGGCATGACAAAAACTGTCGGCATCGAAGGCCTGATGAGCAACGTTCAGTGCAATTGCGTCGCTCCCGGCTGGGTCGACACCCGCCTCACTCAGGAGAAAAAAGAAGGCGGCGACGTTGGCATTCCCGGGCAGGACAGGCAGCAGACGCTTATGTTCATGAATTTCATGGGCATCCGCATGGGCGAACCGATCGACATCGCGCGCGTCGTTTACTTCCTTTCAACTAAAGGCAGCGACTATCTCACCGGCATGACGATCAATGTCAGCGGCGGCCTAAAGACCTGATACGGCCCCTGCGTTTTATCTCTCGATTTTAGAAAGCCTCCCCCAAAAGGAGGCTTTTTTTATGGCCTCGCTCGCCGCCGCCGCGTTTTCTGTTCAATAAAGTTCTATATATGTGGATGTTATCAATGAAATGCGGAAGGTCGTAAAAGGGATATTCTTTCTGGTGTTTGTGATCGCGGGGATCGGTTTCTCGCGGGCGTTCTGGCATGTGATCGATCATCCGCGCGACGTGTGGTTTTCGGGGACTTATCTATACATTATCATTGGGTTCGCCGCCTATCTGCCCGTCCATTTCCTGTTCCATAGACTGATCGTTCTCCACGTTTTCGGGCATGAACTGACTCACGTGCTATGGTCCATGCTGTTCGGCGGCAAGATGCATGAGATGTATGTTTCGCGCGAGGAGGGCGGCTATGCAAAATATTCTCGCGGCAATTTCCTCGTCACTCTCGCGCCATACTTCTTTCCCCTGTACGCCATCTTTTTCATGGTTCTGCACCTCATCGTCGCCGCCCGTTTCAAACCGTACATAGACGGCCTGCTCGGCTTCTCCATGAGTTTTCACGTCTTGCTGACACTGTATTCGATCCGCCGCGATCAGCCCGACCTGCGGCGTTCCGGCGTGTTTTTCTCGCTCGCGTTTATTTATATGATGAACTGTGTCGCGCTCGGCGCTATTCTGTGCGTCGTCACCGGCGGCGGCACGGTCGCTTTCCTGCGCGACGGCATTCATATATTCAAACACATCTGGCCGGATATCGTTTTTACTTACAACTGGCTTTACCTACACGGATTACGCCCTTTGTTTGACGTGTTTTCAGGCGGATACGCGCATCTCAAAGAATGGCTCGCCGAACGCTACGCGAACAGCCAGGGCAAATCCGGATAATCGCGAATCATCTCTCATTATTCAATGCGTCTCCGTGTCTCTGTGGTCAAAATACTTGCGCTCTCTGCCACGCAAATAATTAACACTTTTTCCCGAAAAAGCGGTATAATTGTCGGCAGCAATACAGGTCTGATATGGCGATAGCTGATTTAAGAAAAATCGAAGTGATCGCGCATCGGGGCGCGCCGCGCGAGGCGCCGGAAAATACTATGGCGTCATTTAAGCGCGCCGCCGCGCAGGGCGCAGACTGGATTGAATTCGACCTCCGGCGCACGTCGGACGGCCGCGGCGTTGTCATACACGACGCCAAGCTGAACCGGACGACTGACGGGAAGGGCCGCATCCGCGATTATACGGAAGCTCAACTGCGGGAGTTCGACGCCGGCTCTTGGTTTTCACCGGATTTCGCGGGCGAGCGGGTTCCTTTGTTCGACGAAACTCTCGAATGGGCAAAGAACGCCGGAATGCCTCTGCACGTCGAGCTGAAGGATCGCAAGCTCGAAAATTTCACAATCGATTGTCTGCGCAATCACGATATGCTCGACCGCGTCGTGATCAGTTCATTCAACATCAATTCCCTGTGGCGCGTCAGGCGCATCGAACCCCATGCGCGACTCGCGCCGATAATCGTTGCGCATCCTAAAATCGGATTCCTCTCGCATGAGCTCGCCCCGGAATTCATTCAACTATGGTCGTTTTATACGCTGAACAGAAAAGTTGTCGAAAGAGCGAGCGGCGTAAATATCGGAATTAACGCGTGGCTCGTCGATTCGTTCAGGCTGCTTGTCCGGGCGGCGAAACGTGGCGTGAGCGGCGTCGTTACGAACGAAGTGTCGCTGATCAGGCGCACGATTGATCAAACCAAACCGGACAGATGGTTTTGACTCATTGTTTTTTTCGGCGCTCAGGCGCTAAAATTGGCTTCGTAATGTTAATTGAAAGGAAGCGGACAAAATGGCTCTCATTGACGAAATCAACGAACTTATGAAACAGGCGATGAAGGATAAAAATCAGACGGCGCTGAACGCGTTGCGCGGAATTAAATCGGCGCTTAAATATAAACAGGTCGAGAGCGGCGGCGAGATCGACGACGCCATGACGCTTTCGGTTATTCAGAAAGATGTTAAGAAGCGCAAGGATTCCATAGAGCAGTTCAAGCAGGGCAATCGGCCGGACCTCGTCGCCGAGGAAGAGGCGCAGCTTGCCGTGATAGAGAAGTTCGTGCCGGGCGAAATGTCGGACGCCGAACTCGAAGAGATAACCAAAGCCGTGATCGCCGAACTGGGAGCGAGCTCGAAAAAAGAGATGGGCGCCGTTATGAAGGCGCTCATGCCCCGCTTGGCCGGCCGCGCGGACGGCAAACGCGTCAATCAGGTCGTCGGGGCTCTGCTTTCATAAAATCAATATTGCTTTTAAATGAATTATAATAAATTCTTACGTAGGGGCGCAGCATGCTGCGCCCTTCAATATCAGAAAGTTTGCTGTTAGTCCTTAAAATCCACGGCCCGGATGAGTTCGAGGGTGCGATTCTTGTCGCGCATCAGGCGGACGAGCGCATCGTCCACGATGTCGCCGGCGCAGGCGAGGGTTTCGCCGTCGGCGTCGGTGATTTCCTTGTTGATGCGCTTGCCGAGCAGATATGCGAATCGTTTGATCTGCGGGTCAGCGCCGTCGCGATGCGATGAGGGAGCCTGCGGCGCCGTTTTGCCGGTCAGCTTCATAGGCGATTCGGATTTCTGGCCGCTGAACAGGTTGCTGATCAGCCCGCCGCCTGAGAACAGGTTCTCGAAGTCCAGCCTCGTGCCGCGGCTGAGGACTTTCTCCAGATTGTGTATGATGGACTGGACGCCTTCCTCGTAATAGCGGTCGCGCTGGTCCAGCCGCGTTTCGACGCGGGAGGCGAAATCGTCCACGACATCGCCGAGCCGCTCTTCCACGCGGTCGCGCAGATCCTCTATGTCCTTCACGCCGGCGAAGCCTTCGCGGCCCGCTTCGATTCCCGTGACAAGATGCATCTTCAAATCGGCTGCGTATTCGCCGAGCATTCTCTTTATGTCGTCTCTCGTGTGGCCGAGCGCGCCGCCGACCGAATCAAGCTCGGTCTTCGTCTGCGCCGCCGCCGCTTTGAACTCTTCGATCGCTTCCCTGAGCGCTTCGCTCGCTTTGTCCGCTGTCGCTATTCTTAGCTCAGGAATCATTTCCTGAATCCACTCGCGCACGATCATGATATCCTCTGGCTTGAGGGTCGATCCGGAGAAAGACCTAACCTCGTCGAGAATCGTTTTCCTGATCTGGTCCAGTTCTCCTTCTGTCGAGGCGTGCAGTTCGCGGATTTCGATGAGTTTGTTGTCGAGTTTGCGGAACAGCTCCTGAACGGCGTTGTTGGTTTGCGTTGTCGAGTCCACGCCTTGGGCGAGCTTTGTTTCGAGCGTTTCGACGATCGCGCTCTGCGAGCGGTCGACGCGTTTGAAAAGCTCTTCGACATGAGGAATAAGCGAGTTCGCAGCGCCCGCCGCCGCTTCCGCGCTTTCGACAACCTTGGCTTCGAGCTTGTTGACGATCTCATTCTGTTGCAGACCGAGCTGATTTTTAAGCGCTTCGATGTGCGGGATAAGCGAGTTAGCCGCGTTTTCGGCTGTTTCGGCGCTTTGAATGAACTTGGTTTCGAGTTTGCCGAATATCTCGTTCTGCTGCAGGCCGAGTTGATTCTTCAGTTCTTCAATATGCGGGATGAGCGAGCTTGCCGCGCCTGCGGCCGCTTCCGCGCTTTCCGTCACTTTGGCTTCAAGCTTGCCGATCACTTCGTTTTGTGTCTGTTCGAGTCGTTTCTTAAGCTCTTCGATTTGCGGAATGATCGAATTGACGGTTGTGTACGCCGCCGCCGCGCTGTCCACCGCTTTCAATTCGAATGCGCTGGAAATTTCAGACTGCGCGCGGTCGATTCTATTGAAAAGCTCGTCGAGCCGGGGCGAGAGCGAGTTTGCCGCCTCAGTCGAAGCTCCGGAAATTTCAATCAGTTTTGAGTCGAGCGATCCTGCGAGCTCGTTTTGAATGCCCGCGATGCGGCCGGAGAGTTCGTCGATCTTCGCCGCGACAAAATCCGGTTTCGCAGCGCTCTGCGCGTCTGCGCCGATTCTGTCGAGCGTGTCGCGGACGCCTCCGAACAGCGAAAACACCTCGTGGAGTTTTTCGCGAAACTCGTCCGTCTGCGCCTGCTGCCGGCTGATCAGCTCGGAAATGTTCGATTTAAGATTATTTTCCACAACGCCGAGTTTGCTGTTCAACAGATTTTCGAGCGGCGCTGTTTCGGCGAGCGCCTGCCTGAACGGCTCCAACCGGCTGTTCAACGCATCGAGGTAACGTTTTTCAGCGGCTGATTCGCGCGTCATATTGCTTTCGTTCAGTTCGACGGAGAGCTGTGTTGCGAACTGGTCCCGGAAATCCTCAATGAATCCCTGAATGGAGTTTTCGAGTTTGCCGTAGTCCGGCGCAGGCGGCGCAACGAAAGCCGTCTGGGCGCTGTCCAATCCTTTGCTGAAGATTTTCGTGATCCGTTCGAGTTCAGAGGCGAACGACTTCTGAAGTCCGTTCATCGCTTCTTCGACTTCCGGGCCGTTGCTTGTGATCTGTTTCCTGATTTCGGTCATCCCGCGTTCGAGTTCGACCATGTAAATCTTGTGCAGGGCGCCGCTGCGTTCTTCGAGCAGGCTATTGTAGTCGCCGAACTGTTTTCGGATGTCGTCGCGAGACGGTATTTTGCCTGCGAGCGATTCCATCGTAGCCGAAAGATCGCCGACGGCGGAGCGGATCGGCTCGACCGACGGGAGCGGAATGTTTGCGACCCGTTCTGCGAGCGCGGCGATTTGCGCGTTTATTCTATTTTCGATAGCGGAAATATTTTCGTTCAGCGGAGCCAGATCGGGCGGGGCGACATTCACCTCCGGCGCGGCCTGTGATGCGGCAGACCCGGCGATATAGATTATAGCTTCCTTCAACTGCCCGATTTCCGATTTGAGTTCGTCCAACGGGCCGGAGACATATTGCTTGATTTTTTCCTCGATGATCAATTCTATCGGATTCGCGGCGCCCGCCTCTTCCGACTCATCATCATCGCTGTCCGCGCTCATGATGCCGGCGAGTTCTTTTTTTAACTCCGTCAACGACGTCGAAACATCCAGCGCGTTCAGGCGACCGACGAGTATCCGCGTCATTTCCATGAAAGATTCGTGGAGAATATCCTTCAGGTCGGAAGGCGTTTCGTCATATTTCGGGGCCTGTTGCTGAGGCGGAGGCGGCGCGGGTTGCTGAGAAGCTTCGGCCTTTTCGGGCTGCGGCGACTCATGCGCGGCAATCCCGGTCGAATCGGAATCAGACGCCGGCTCGTGGCCTGCCGGAGCCGCTTCCTGTTTCAGAGATGGTGGCGGGGCCGGTTCGGCGGATTTATCCGGAGCCGGTTTCCCGGCCGGGGCCGCC
>JBAYJY010000106.1:0-14983 GCA_041664945.1 bacterium
CCATCGGTTCTTACGGCTGTTAATACGAATGATGATATCACCCCGTCTCTTAATGTCGTAGGAGTGAGTTGAATCGCTTTTTCAACTTCTTCCTGCTTGATTAAAACAAACGCGCTTTTCCCTATCAGAGATTCCTTATCCGGCGCGCCGTGCATTCTCACTGTGGCTTCGTTTACGTCGGTAATGTTGCCTTCCATATCAACTACTGTGATGGAATCGACAGCTGAATCGAACATGGCTCTCAGCTTTTCTTCCGACTCGCGAAGAGCGTCCTGCGTTTTTTTGCGCTCGGTTATGTCTTTTGTGATCGCAATAAATCCAGCGGGCGCTCCGGTTTTGTCTTTCATTACGGATACGCTGACTTCAGCCGGAAATTCACTGCCGTCTTTTCTCAATGCTGTAAGTTCAAGCGATTTAATCACGCCTTTTTCAATAGCTTCGGGGATGTATAGAAGGGTTTTTTCGGCGTCCTCGATATTTAAATGGTCGAAAGCGTTTCTCCCTATCAATTCCGTCTTGTCAGAGGTTCCGTACATTTGGGCGGTCGCTTCGTTGGTTTCAACTATGTTGCCTTTAAGGTCTACCACTGTTATCCCGTCGATTGCCGAGTCGAAAATCGCCCGGAATTTTTCTTCGGATGCGCGAATCGCGCCCTCGGCAAGTTTGCGTTCGGTTATGTCTCTGAACAGGCCTTGAACAACTTTCTTTCCGCCTTCAATGGTCACCATGCTCGAATGGATTTCTACCGGCACTCTTACTCCGTTGCTGGTAATCACTTCCGTTTGAAAGCCGTCGCTAACTTCATTTTTCACAAACTTTTCAAAAATATTTATGTGTTTATCCGTGTTATCATTCGGATGGAGTTCCGATTGGTGTATCCCTATGATTTCTTTTTTGGATTTCATCAACAGGATTTCAGCCTGTTTGTTAGCGTCGATGATTATTCCTGTCTCAGCGTCCGCTATGAATATCGCGTCACGGCTCTGCTCGAAAAGAGCCCTGAAACGATCCTCTGATTTCCTGAGCGCTTCTTCGGCCTGCTTAAGCTGCGTAATGTCAACATTGACTTCCGCGGCGAGCCATTCCCCGTCTTCGGACTGATAGGGTATTGAGGTTACTTGGATGATTCTGTTGTTTTCTCTTGCAAGCGTTTCTTCGGTCACCACAGATTGCTTCGTTTCAAATGCCTTTACAATGCCGCAGCCGGGACAGGCTTCGGTTCTGTTCATGAAATATTCGTAACATTTTCTGCCTGCTGGGTCTCCGTATTTCTTTCCCCATTCCGGGTCGATGTATTTTATGTTGAATTCCGTGTCAATTATGTCGAGTCCCGTCTGCGTTGCGCCTAATATGAACTCCATCTGTTTTTTAAGAGATATGATCTCGTTCTCGGCGGCTTTTCTATCGGTTATTTCCTCAACGGCCCCGACCATGAATCGGGGCGCTTCGTCTGGGTCTCGTATTATCATTACGTTTGCGCGGCACCAAATGAAACCGCCTTCTTTTTGCAGAATTCTTGTCTCGAAAGCATATTTGTCGCGCTTTGTCGCAATTGATTCTCTTAGAATATTTCTTTCTATTTCAATGTCGTCCGGATGCATGAAATCCCTTAATCTTTGCCAGTAAAACTCATCACGTTCGAAACCGAACATCTTGTGGAAACGTTCGTTGAATGCAATCAGATTCCCTTTAATATCGGAAACGGCGACGCCTATGTTGATCGAATCAAATATGGTTCTGAAAAGTTCGGGATCCTCTATCGTCGTGACCGATTCGTCGAATTCAATAACCGGTGAAATGTCGGCTTTAGCGGCGCCGTCGCTGTCCGAAGGCCTGTTCTCGCCTGATTTGGATTTATAAATATTGTTTTCTTCCATTCGATACCTCTATGATAACTCTCCCCATTAGGAGAGCTGCACAGATTAATATATTCGTTAGGCGCGATTTTCACAAGCCTTAACAATCATTATACAAACTATCGCGCTCCCATTCAATTTAGCGACAATGCAATGCATATGTTTGACTCAGCAGATTTGACTTGCGACGACCCTTGCCGTATCATCTATTTACGCATGATCGAAGCTGAAAATTTGTCAAAAACCTACCGTACGACGCCGATAAACCCGTTCAGGAAACCGGCGACAACCAAGGCGCTTGAGTCTGTCTCTTTTCAAGTGGGTCGGGGCGAAGCCGTTGCGGTTGTAGGGCGCAACGGCGCCGGAAAAACCACTTTGCTTAAAATTCTCGCGACTCTCGTGCTGCCGGACGGCGGCCGCGCCGAAATCTGCGGCAACGACGTTGTCGCGAGCTCCGCCGCCGTAAGGCGGAAAATCGGCATCGTTTCCGGCGATGAACGAAGCTTCTATTGGCGGCTATCCGGACGCGAAAATCTCATCTTATTCGGCGCTCTTCACAACATTCCCCGCCGCGAATTGAAAAAACGTATCGATTCAATTCTCGCTTCTCTCGACCTTACCGCCGCCGCCGACATATCGTTTCGTTCTTATTCATCCGGCATGAAACAAAGGTTATCGCTCGCTCGCTGCCTGATTCACGAGCCGGAAGCGCTTCTGATGGACGAGCCTAACAAAGGCATTGATCCTCTGATGCAGGCGCGATCGATAGAGTATATACGCGACGAGATCGTCGGCCGCGGCGGGCGCGCAGCGCTTCTCGCCACGCACAATCTTGAAGAAGCGGTCGCGCTCGGCGGCAAGGTCGCATTGCTCGACAGGGGCCGGATCCTCTTTTTCGGCAAAGTCGGAGATGCGCGCGAATTGAGGGATATGATGGAGCCGCTCGATAAGAATCCGGCTCACGGCGGCGAACCATGGCTATGACATTCTGGAAAATATTCATTCTGATACGCCGTGACTTTCTCGAGGAGTTCAGCTACCGCTTGAATTTTTTTCTCGGACTTCTCACTATCGGCGTCTACTCAAGCATTTTCTATTTCGTGGCAAAGATATTCGCCGGCAGCGCCTCGCCTTATCTCTCGCGCTACAGCGGCGACTATTTCTCTTTCGTTCTCATTGGACTCGCCTTCACCGGCTATGTAAACACCGGACTAAGCGCATTCACTACGACAATCCGCAATGAACAGCTTCTCGGAACTCTCGAAGTCATTCTCTCCACTCCGACTCCGCTTTCCCTCATATTTTCAGCGCGGCTACTTTGGAATTTCCTTTACAGCAGCTTGCATGCAGGCCTGTATTTCGCTTTCGGCGTTATTTTTCTCAAAGCGAATTATGCGCATGTCAATATCGCCGCGATCCCCATAATTCTTGTCCTTTCCATCGCGGCGTTCAACAGCCTCGGCATGATCTCCGCCGGTTTCATTCTCATTTACAAAAGGGGCGATCCGCTCAATGTGCTCTTCGGGTTCGCAGCCTCCCTGCTCGGCGGCGTTTATTTTCCGGTTGATGTCATGCCGGTGGCGCTGCAGAAAGTAGCCGCCTTCATTCCGGTCACTTATGCCTTGCGGCTGATGCGCGATGCTTGCATCCGCGGCTCTTCGATTTCCCAACTCGCGCCGGATATTCTGATTCTCGCGGCGCTCTGCGCCGTTCTATTGCCGGTCAGCTTTATTTTTTTCTCTTATGCGGTGCGGCGCGCTAAACGCGATGGAACGCTCACTCACTATTGAAACTTTCATTATAAGCGGCAAGAATAATACTGTTTTGGAATTAAGCGCGATGTAAGCGCGAGCGAATGGAGACATCAATATGAAGAGCGCCGCAAAAGCGGAAAAGAAACAGCTCGCGGCATTCGGCGGCAAACCGGAACTTAAAAAAATGCCGGTTCAAAAAATCATTATCGATGAAAACGAATACGGCGAGGTTCTTCGGGTTCTTAAATCCGGGCATCTGAACGCGCTCACAAACGACGTAGTCGGGCGCTTCGAGCGCAAATTCGCTGAATGGAACGGAGCGAAATATGGAATCGCCGTCAACTCCGGAACCGCGGCGCTTCACGTTGCGCTCGCCGCTCTCGATGTCGGCCCCGGCGACGAAGTGATTGTCCCTCCATACACTTTTATCGCGACCGCTTCCGCCGTTCTTCAGCAGAACGCCGTTCCGGTTTTCGCGGATATCGATCCGCGGAGTCTTAACATGGATCCGGCGCAGCTTGAAAAAAAGATCACTTCGCGCACGCGCGCGATCATTCCCGTCCATCTCTTCGGCATGCCGGCGGACATGGACTCGATTAACCGCATCGCGCGCAAACATAAAATCCCCGTCATTGAAGACGCCTGTCAGGCGCACGGCGCTATTTATAAGGGAAAGAAAGTCGGAACATTAGGCCGGATGTCGTGTTTCAGTTTTCAGGAATCCAAGAATATGGCGACAGGCGAGGGCGGCATTGTTTTGACGAACAGCAAAAAGCTCGACGCGCAGGCGCGTATCGTCCGCCACATCGGAATGAGAAATAAATACGAATATGTCACGCTTGGATATAACTACCGGCTGCCGGCGCTCAGCGCAGCCGTCGGGCTGGCGCAACTCAGGAAACTCGACGCTTTCAACAGACACCGCGCGCGCATGGCCGGCATTTACAGGAAGGAACTCGACGGTTTGCCGGTTAGTTTCATCGTCGAGCCGGCCGGTTACAGTTCCGCCAATCACCTGTTCCCTGTCGTTCTCGATGTAAAATTCAAATCACATATGGCCGGGATAATCGACGCGCTTCTCGCTGAAAATGCGCCCGCGTGGTGGGTATATCCGGAACCGATCTACAACGTTCCGTTTTTCGGGAAGCGGCAGGCGTACAAAAATGAATGCCCGTTTTCATGCCCGCTGCGCGGAAATAAATATGTATATAAGAAAAACGAATGCCCGAACGCGGAGGACATCGCGGCGCGAACCATCGTTTTGCCGACAGCCCCGTGTTATCCTGAATCCGTCGCCCGCGCCGTCTCCAAGGCGATGCGGAAGGTATTGCCATATTTCTATAAATAGAAAAGGCGCCCTGTCGCCGGCGGTAATGATATAATTAGTAAACGTTTTTGAAGAAATGTGGAGTGATTGATGGCAAAACCGCACAGCATTTTTCTCATGCTTACAACCGACTGCGATAAGCGCGCAGAATGCGGGTATTGCTTCTATAATTTGCAGCCCGAATGGGCAGCTCCCTCGCGGATGGACACTAAAGCGATTCTGAATCTTTTCAAGCAACTCAAGCTATGGGACATACCGAACGTCTATTTAACAGGAGGCGAACCGCTTCTGCGGGAAGATCTCGAAGAGATAATCGCAGGCGCAAGCGATCTGCGCCTTAACACCTTTCTCCTCTCAAATGGACGCGCGCTCGACTCAAAAAGGGTCGAACGCCTCGAAGCCGCCGGCCTCGATGTCTTCGTCATGTCGCTAAACGATCTGGAGATAGTCGACCGCAAGACAATCGCCGTCGTTTCGCGATTCAAAAGAACGCGCCTCTCTTTCATCTATGTTTTGACAAAAAACAACATAGGCTGGATTCAGGACATCACCGATCTCGCCCGGGCGCTCGGCGCCGGACTTGTCTTTCAGCCGGCATACATCCCGGAAAAGCACAAACTGCGGCAACAACTCAGCCTCGCCGGACTCGGGCCGTTCGATTGGTCGAAATTGTACACTGAGCTGCGCCCGTGGGCGTCCGATCTCGGCTATGAAAGATATCTGGAAATGATCCACGATGTCTATCACGAAGGGAAACTGCGTCCGAAATTCTGCGCGATGGGTTCGGGCGCGGTTGTGATTGACGCGGATGGCGCTGTCTATCCGTGTTTCCACAGGCGCGAACTTGAGTGCGGCAATATTTTGCGCGACGAACTGGCGGAAGTTCTCGACCGGTCGGCGGCGCATTCGGCTGTTCTTTCAGACGCGCGCTGTTTCGGCGAACACTGCGTTTCTCTGCATACCGGTTACGGCAAATAATATATTGAATTGACGGTCGAATATGGCGCTGAGTCGCGAAAATATCATCGAAATGATAGACCGGCTTCAACGCGACGTCGCCGGGACCGAACACGAAGTCTATCTCAAGGAAATGCGGAACCGGTACGCTTTCCTGCTGGAAAAACTCAGCGGAACGCTTGCGGCCGGCCGGGTGTTGGATGTTGGCGCGTCGCCGGGTTTGTTTACCGAATTGTTGCGCCGCGCCGGCTATGACGCGATCGGGCTGGACCTCTTTCCGCACAAACGGTTCCCGTCCGCAGCGGGAAAGAAATCGGCTAATCTGTTTCTCGACATGAATATCCCTGTGGTAAGCGCTGATGCGGCCGACGCGCCGTTTCCATTTTCAGACGCTTCTTTCGACGCGACGATGATGAACGAAACGATCGAGCATTATATCGGCTCGCCGCTCCCTTGCCTGCTCGAAATCAGGCGGACGCTCAAAGCCGGCGGCAGTTGCTTGCTGTCGACTCCAAACGTGGCCGCGCTATCCAATCGGCTGCGGCTGCTCGCGGGGCGTAATATATACACGCGCATCGAGATTCTGGTCAACGTGGCGCCTTATAAACTGCATAATCGGGAGTATGCGATGTATGAGTTGGAGGATCTGATAACACGCGCCGGGTTTTCGGCCGCCGAAAAACGATGGCTGAACTTCGGAGGCGCTGACGGAGGCGCGCTGAAGCGCGCAGCGCGGCCTTTCTACAACGCCGCTACGGCGGCGTTCCCGCCGCTCAGAACAAATTTATATCTTCGGGCGGAAGCGAGATAATGAAAAGGAAATGATGATGAAAATGCAACCGTTGAAAGGATTCAGCGCCGAAGCGCGGTCGCGCGTTAAATATGTTTTAATGGATATAGACGATACGCTTACGCTGAACGGAAGACTGCCCGCGGCAGCATACGGAGCGCTTGAAAAGCTCTGGAAAGCCGGGCTGAAAGTGGTCCCGATAACAGGACGCCCGGCGGGCTGGTGCGACCATATAGCGCGGATGTGGCCCGTGGACGGAGTTGTCGGCGAAAACGGCGCGTTCTATTTTCATTACGACGAACTGAACAAAAAAATGATATGCCGTTATTGGAAAACAGCCGCCGAAAGGGCGGCGGACAGGCGGAAGCTCGACGAGTTGCGAGACTCGATTATCGCCGCCGTTCCGGGCGCGAAAGTAGCGGCCGATCAGGCATATCGCGACGCTGACTTGGCGATAGATTTCTGCGAAGACGTGCCGCGCCTGCCAGAAACAGAAATTTTGCGCATTGTCTCCATGTTTGAGGATGCGGGCGCCCGTGCAAAAATCAGCTCAATTCATGTTAACGGCTGGTTCGGAGATTACGACAAGCTGACGATGACGAAAATAATGTTCAGGGAAATATTTGGCGTGGACATAGAAGCTGAGCGCGACGCTGCAGTATTCGCGGGCGATTCGCCGAACGACGCGCCGATGTTCGGCTTTTTCCCGAACGCTGTTGGCGTGGCGAACGTCGCTGAGTTCAGAGGCAAACTCGCCGCCGAACCGGCATGGATCGCCGACAGTCCCGGCGGCTTCGGATTCGCCGAACTTGCCGAAGCGCTTCTCGCCGCGCGTTGTTGAAACGGCCGCCATCATAAAAGAAAGAATAGTTTGAAACGCTACAAATAATATCGGTGATATTAACGATGAGATTGATGAAAAGTATCATGGCGGCGATTCGAGATCCCGATAGAATAAAATCCGGGATAGGCCGGCGGATGCAGGCGTTGAGTTTAGCGCAAGGCGTTCGGTCACGCGATAATGCAAAAAAAGGGCCGGTCGAGGTTCAGATCGGAATAAGCAATCGTTGCAATAACCGTTGTGTAACTTGCTGGCCGCACAAGAAAAACCAAGAAGCGATCTTAACAGATAAGTCGGCGAACATTTTCTTCGAAGGCAATTCCGGGGAAGTATTTAACAGCGCGGATATGCCGCTTGATGTTTTCGAGGCTGTCGCTGCAGATCTTAAGAGGATAGGCACGAAAAGAATATATCTCATAGGCAAAGGAGAGCCTCTGCTGAATCCTCATTTCGTTGAAATAGCGTCGATAGTCAAAGATGCTGGAATGATATGTTTCGTGAGCACTAACGGAGTTCTGCTAAGTCCGGAAATTATGGATCAGCTTATAGACATCGAGTTGGATGAACTAAACATATCGCTAAACGCAGCATCTCAGGACATATACGAAAAGTTTCACAATCAACACAAGCAGGACGGGCTGCGAAAGATTTGTGAATCTGTTACTGCTGGAACGGAAAAGAAAAGACGACTCGGCAAAATAAAACCGGTGATATCATTTTCATTTGTAATCTCAAGCTTGAATTCACATGAAATACTCGATATGGTCCGTTTATCCGTGGAATGCGGCGTTGACAAGGTTAACATCGCCCGCTTGTACGCGTTCGACTCATTTTCAGATTTGCTGATGACGGAGGAACAGAATGAAGTGTTCAACAGCAGACTCGGCGAAGTAAGGAGCCTGTTGGACGCGAGAGGCATCGCTCACAATGTTTCGAGCTATATTCGGCAATCTCAATATGCGCCGGACGCGCTGCATCCGAGCGAAAATTACATAAGAAAATACCCCTGTTACGCCGGATGGACATTTTGCGTGATATACGCCGATGGAACGGTAAGTCCATGCTGCAGTTCATTTATAAAACTCGGAAATGTTAATGAGCAAAGTTTTCGAAAGATTTGGAATGGCGAAAAATATGGAAAGTTTCGAAACAGCGCTCTTTCGCTGCCGAAACTGACAGGAAATGTGCCGGGTTGTTTATGCGACAGATGCGGGTATATAAATACTAATGCCGAATTCCACGAGCTTCTGAAACCCTATCGGGACATAGGTTACTGCAAGTTGTGATAGGAAACGGCGAGCGGGCCGGTATTGCCAAAATCGTAAGGCGGGTCGGGGATGTGTTTTCCCGTCGAATAAAACGGGCGCGCAATATATTGTTAATCGGAGAATAATGACCAAGTCCGGCAGATATTACGATAAACTGGTGAAGAACGCCGGATTCAATTTTGCCGGATATTTTATTACTTTTCTTCTTAATTTTTTCTCATTGCCCTACATAGTCGGCAGGCTCGGCGACAGCGCATACGGGGTTCTTGCGCTGACCGGCTCCGTTCTCGGCTATCTCGCGTTTCTGGACATAGGAATGAGCAGCTCCCTTATAAAGTTTGTCTCTGAGAGCCATGCGCGGGGCGAAACGGAAAGAATAAGAAAGCTCCTCAATACGTCTATCATATCAAACAGCGTTATGGGTCTGATCGGAGGCATGGCGCTATATTTACTCGCTCCCTTGCTGGCAACGCGAGTTCTGCATGTGCCGGCGGCGCTCACGCCCTCCGCGATAACAGTTTTCAGAATCACCGCATTCACATTCGTATTGAACATGGTGTCGAGCGCCGCCGGATCGCTGCCGGCGGCGCTGCAGATGTTTTTCCTTTCGAATTTGATTCGCACTGTTTATGGAGCGGTAAGCGTTATTGTCACCGTAGTCGTGCTTTATGCAGGGTATTCGATAATGGAGGTCGCGGCGACAGGAGCGGTTTTGACTTTTGCGGTCATGGCTATCAATATCCTGATTAATAGACGCCTCGTTCCGGGATACAAGCTGCTTCCTGAGTTCGACCGCGCGGCATTTTCCGCGCTTTTGCGGTTTGGCGTTTTTACTCTGATCCACAAATTAAATGGAATTCTGCTCGTTCAGTTCGACAGATTCCTGATAGGCCTGTTTTTGCCGATCGGCGCTCTCACTTTTTATGTTGTGCCCGCGATATTCAGCGGTTATATAATGCGGCTCCCGCAGATTGTGATCCAAGTGATGTTCCCTCTTGTGTCAGAGATTAACGCGGTGCATGGCCAAGCGGGCGAGGCGTTGAAGAATATTCACTTGCGGGCAAGCAAGTACTTCATTATGTACAATTTGCCACTAACCGTGATTTCCATTGTTTTGGCGAAATCGATACTTCTTCACTGGATGAACCCGATGATGGCATCGCGCGGCGCGGGCGTCATGGCCGTTCTATCCGCGGCTTACCTCGTCGCCTCATTGGCTTTCGTGCCGAGCGTCATTCTAAACGGCGTCGGAAAGCCGGAAGTGAACGCATACATCTCGATGTTCACTGGGGGCATCAATCTTGTTTTATGCCTGATCCTGATACCTCGTCTGGGAATAATTGGGGCCGCATACGCTGTCCTGATTTCGTCATTGGCGACGGCGCCTCTGTTTGTTTTCTGGGTTCAATATCGTTACATCGGGACGCGGTTCAGGGAGTATATAATCAGCGTTCTCGCCAGGCCGATTTTGATCGGCGTGGCAACTGGTTGGGCGCTCGAGCTTTTTGCTCCTAAATCGATGGGCGTTTTCGCGCTTCTCGGAATCTGCGCGGTTTACACCATAATATATTTCACGCTTTGCCTGCTGGCTGGAGTGATTGATCGTGAGGACAGGGATCGTCTTCTTGCATTCTTAAGAAGCCGGATAAAACGGTGAATTTGCGAATATATCAAAATTGTAATTATCAAGTTATTTTTATGGTGTTCTATAATAAATCTGTGGTAGAATAGAAGATGTAGTATTTACGATAAGAAAGCATTGAGATTGAAATATGTCAGAATATGAAAAGTATTACAATCTTGAATACTCGAAGGTCCATCTGGATCTTGACGAGCGGTCAAACAGTTTCGAGAAAATCGAACAGGTATGGACTGAAACGAAACCGAACATGACTGCGCTCGACATTGGGTGCGGCGCTGGCAGCGTTACAAACGAACTTGTGAAAAGAGGCCATCAGGTATTCGGTATTGACATAATGCACGAGGCGGCTCGCAGGGCTGAAAGCAAGGGTTTGCTCACTGTAATGCAGGATGTTTCACAGGGAATACCATATCTTGATGAAAGCTTCGATGCGGTAATAGCGTTGGATGTCATCGAGCATCTTTTCGACCCGTTCCACTTCATGGCTGAGGTTCGCCGCGTCATGCGCAAGGACGCATATTTCATTTTAGAAGTGCCTAACCATTTCGATCTTCCACAGCGCATAAACATGCTCATGGGGCGTGGAATCGTTCATCATATTCTCAATCAGGTTGGCGTAAAAACCGACGCTTGGCATTTCTGCCACATTAGGTTCCCTATGATGAATGAAACAATGAAACTCGTTGAAGAAACCGGGTTCGAAATTCAAAAGTTGCATTGCACGATGTTGAAGCCATGGGATTTTCATAAATGGAATTACCCGATGCAGAAATACCGAATTCGAAGGATACTCGCTGACCGCTATCCAAGCCTGTTTGCTGCTTCATTCAAAATGAGATTGATAAAAAAAGGCAATTGACTTCTTTTTAATCAGTTGAAGAATCTATTAATTTTATATACTGACAGAATAACAAAATATCAATTATGGTAATAAGTAAATACGGAGTCTGATGAAGTGAAGATGCTTATAATAAATCCAGATGGATTTCTGATTGTTGGGCGCCGAAAATATTGCTAAAAAATAATTTAAATAAAAATAGCGGATTTAGAGGGAGATAGTTGGATACGCGAAAAGGCGAATTGCTAAGAAAATTTATAAGAATGCACCCGCATAGGCCCGACCATGCTCTTTTCAGGGCTGAGGAAGCGATTCGTCTTATGAAATATTCTATTTATCCGTTGGCGCTTGATCTGGCTTGCGGCGATGGAACGTTCGGTAGCATATTGCTTTTGCCGGGCGCAGTTGGCGTTGACCTTAATTCCGTTGAGTTGGCAAAAGCGGACATCAATGGCGACTATTCTTTGTTAATAGCCGCGAACGCAGGCGCTCTTCCATTTGGAAACGGAGTTTTTCAGACTGTCTTGAGCAATTGTGCGCTCGAACACATGGATAATGCCGCGCAAGCAGTGTCTGAAATCGCTCGCTCGCTTGCGCTTGGCGGGACTTTCATTTTTACGATTCCTCCTGATTCATTCAAGGATATTTTATTTCCATACAGAGCGCTTAAAATAGCGCGCTTTGACGCCGCCGCTGAAATCTATTTCAAACGAATGCGCAAACGAATGACAATTGCCAACTTGATGGGAAAAGAAGAATGGATTCAGTTGCTTAATGAGAACGGATTTGAAGTTGTTGAATCCGTTCCATATCTGCCGGGTTCTTCAGGCATAGTGTGGAGTTTCTTATTTCATTTAATGTCCGCGCGGGTTCCTCTTCCCGGGCGCTGGAAACAAGACGGCGTGTCATTTCTTTTAAAAGGTTTTTTAAAACACTTGCCGCGTTCATTGTATGAAAATTTGATTTATGCTTTCCTAAGCAGATTCATTTTAAGGGAAGCGAAAAAGGACGAGCCTTCAGCGGGAATTGTTTTTTATGCAATAAAAAAGGTCTGATGTTTTTGTGTATTCAGAGGGTTTTATCCCTATAAAACACGATCGCTTTTTCAAAATATGAAAGCAGCGCTTCTACGGAATGCGCCGGGTTCCATTTTTTCGCGGCATTTTCACGCGCTCGCGCGCCGAGCCGGTCACGGAGTTCGGGCGACTCCAGCAAACGCATGACTGAGGCGGCGAATTCCGCGGGATCGCGACGTGCGAGAAGTCCGGTCTCTCCGTCAACGATTGTTTCCACTACGCCGCCTTCGGCGATCCCGACTGTCGTGGTTCCACACGCCGCCGCTTCCAGAGGAACGAGTCCGAAAGGCTCCATTACCGGCGCATAAACGACAAGAGTGGCGCTGTTGTAAAGCTCCAAGAGTTTCTGTTCGTCAACACCGACCTTGATCTCGAGCTGCACTCTCTTTTCAATGGCGAGTTTTTTCAGTCGTGCGGCTGCGTCGGAGTCTTCGGAATCGGCGACTATGACGAAGCTGTAATCCTTGATATTTTTCACTTTTGAGAGCGACTCGATCAGAAATGAATGTCCTTTTTTCGGATCAAGACGCCCGACTGTCAATATGATATTTTCACGCTTTATTCCGAGGGGTTTGAATTTTCCGGAGTCCACTGAGAGATAGCAGACGCGCCCCTCGATTCCATAAGCTTTTTTTATCGCTTTTTGTGAATACAATGAGTTTACAAGGAGCAAATCAGCTTTTTGCGCAGCCAATTCTTCAAGCTTTTTCTGTTTATCAAAATATAGATTCCAAACGGCATTTCTGACGGTGGATTTCAGCCCGTCATCAGGCCAGCGCTCTTCTTGAAGCAGCGGTTCGTAATGACGGCGCGACGGTTCCTGACAGTAATAAACGCTTGGAATATTCAGATAGCGCAGAACGAGAGGCGTTCTTGCGATCCGGCAGTGATGGACGAATGCAAGGTCGTATCCGCCGGCGCTGATGTCTGCTGCGATTTTGCGGCAGAGAGCGTCGAGCCGGTCGAGATCACGCATTTTGATAAAAGCGTTTTCGATATAAAAGAAACTATGTTTGCCGGGAGTGAAATCATAAACTTTCTTATTTTTGATAAATTCATCGATAGGCAGGCAATCGAGCGCGGCGGTCGATAAGGTGAACAGATCAATGTTGTGTCCGAGTCGATTTAAACCTGAGGCGAAGTCGCGCATCGCGCGTTTCGCGCCGCCCGGCGGCAGGTTGTCGAATAGAGCAATTTTCATTGGCGCCTAATTGATGTTAACAGAATCCTAAAAGAAAATCTTCACCGTAACAATTTTATATGGCTCGACGGCAAGAGTCGCCGCTCCTTCGCAAACCGGCAAATCAGATATTTCGCGCTCCATGAAATCGCAGAGGGCCGCGCGACAGCGCTGCGAAAAGAGGCGCATCGTTTTGGAGTATTCCACCAGGTTATATCAATATGCGACGTGTTGATATAAAATACTTCTTTAATGGAAGCCATATTTTATTATTACTATCAATATTAAAATAATCAATCCGCTCGAACCGCTCGAAATCGCACAACACAGCGAATAAATAGAGTATTTGTTAAAAAGTGTCCTTGTGCGCGATTGTGATGATGTTAACAAACCTAAAAAACAAAGTTTAATACTTTATTGACAGGCGGAATCAATTAATTATACTTTTCCAAAGTGACCGACCGGTCGGTCGGCGAGCAGTAATCGGAGGGACAAATGAAAAACACAGGATGGAAAACGCTGATAATCGCAGTATTGTGCGCATTTATTGCCTTGCCGGCAGTTGCGGCGGATAAGGGCAAAGCGCCGAAATTCCCGGCTGAAATATCTATAGGCGAAGGGCCGATCAGCTTGAATCGGGCGGTTGATATCGCTATTGCGAACAGCCGGACGCTCAAAGCAAACGAGCTGGATTTCGAGTCGGCGCGGCGGAAAGTGTCGGAAACGAAAGCGCAGTTCGGATTCGATGTAAAACTCAAAGGCAACGCGGTGCAGTCACATATGAATTCAACAATAAGCATGCCGTATACGACATACGATGTCAGCGCCGCGACTTCGTCGGTGGTGTTGGACCCATCGAGCCTTCAAACGCCAACGTCGCCGGTTTTTGTCATCACGAATCCGTATCCGGTAATAAGATACAATACATTCAGTCTCGTAAAGGAATGGTCGCACTCTTCCGAATTGGATGTTACGAAAATGCTCTACACATTCGGAAAAAAGAGGGATGCGATCAAGGCGACGGGCGGCCAGCGCGACATGGCTAAGATAGATGTCGGCATCGGAAAATTGGACCTGATCGAGAACGTGAAGAAATCATTTTTCAATGTTCTGTTGACGCAGGAGTTCGTGCAGGTGCAGGAAGAAGCGGTCAGGCAGGCGGAAGCGCACCTGAGCGCGGCGAAGAGCCGTTTTGAAGTTGGCGCGGCGCCGAAGTTTGATGTGATCCGGGCGGAAGTGGAAGTTGCGACCGCGAAGGAAAATCTTACGACTGCGATCAAGGGGCTCGATCTTTCAAAGATGGCGCTGAACAACACGATAGGTTTGCCGGTGAGCAGAAATATAAAGGTTTCGGACGAAGGCGCTTACGAAAAAATCACGATTCAAGCGATGGAATATTATTTGGGCGTTGCGGACAAGAACAGGCCGGAGCTGATGAAATTGAAAATTGCGCA
>JBAYJY010000107.1:0-14930 GCA_041664945.1 bacterium
CCGGTTCTTTGTGCTAAATTATTCATCATGGCATCGGACAGCATGCAGGCGACAATTGTATTGAAGGCCGGACGCGAGAAATCCGTCACGCGGAGACATCCGTGGATTTTCTCCGGCGCGATCATAAAAACAACGGGCCGGCCCGGGCCGGGCGAAACCGTCGCTGCGTTCAGCGCCGACGGCAAATTCCTCGCGTGGGCGGCGTACAGCCCCGAATCGCAGATTCGAGCGCGCGTCTGGTCGTACGACCCTGGCGACGTTATCGGCCCAGACTTTTTCAAGCGCGAAATCGCTCAAAGCATCGAGCGCAGAAAGCTCGTTGCGCCGGACGAGAGCGTCACAAACGCATACCGGATGATCAATTCCGAATCCGACAATCTGCCGGGTCTTATCGTGGACAAGTACGGCGACACGCTCGTTCTGCAATCGCTCACCGCGGGCAGCGAACTTCACAAGGATTTGTTCGCGGACATTCTCGCTGAGGCGACAGGCTGCCGGACAATTTACGAGCGCTCGGACGCCGAAACGCGTGGGCAGGAAGGCATGGAACCTGTAACCGGCATACTGCGCGGCGGCCCGGCGACGGAAAAGGTCGAAATCGTCGAAAACGGGCTGAAATTCCTTGTGGACATAGCTGGCGGGCACAAGACCGGGTTCTATCTCGACCAGCGCGAGAACCGTCGCATCCTGCGCGAGTTCGCCGCGGGCCGCGACGTCCTGAACTGTTTCTGTTACACCGGCGGGTTCAGCGTGAACGCGCTCGCGGGCGGCGCGAACCGAGTCGTATCTGTGGATTCATCCGAGCCGGCGCTCGAGTTCGCCGCCGAAAATGTCGCGCTGAACGGATACGAGTCCGGCAATTGCGAATGGGCGCGCGAGGACGTTTTTCAGTATTTGCGAGGCTGCGTCTCGCGCGGCGCCAAATTCGATCTGATTGTTCTCGACCCTCCGAAATTCGCCGCTTCCCGCGAACACCTTATAAAGGCAGGCCGCGCCTACAAAGACATCAACATGCTCGCCATGAAGTCGCTTAATCCCGGCGGGCTGCTGTTCACGTTTTCATGTTCCGGAGCTGTCGGGCCCGAGGATTTCCGCAAAGCGGTCGCGTGGGCCGCGCTCGACGCGCCGGCCGAAACGCGCATCATCAAAATCCTCACTCAAGCTCCGGACCACCCGGTAACTCTAAATTTTCCGCAGGCTGAATATCTTAAAGGGCTGGTTGTTCAGATTTTTTAAAAGCTTTGTTGGCGCTGACGGGCCTCCTCGCAGCGGCGAATATGGCAGGCTCGCAACAACTCATTTTAACCCTCTCATTTGACTGCTATCTATTGATTCTGTAAGATATTTCTTAATGTGATTTAATATTTGAATAGGAAAGTGTAACGTTTTGAGCTCTCATATTTATCTCGCTTTATTCTGTCTGCTGCTGTTGTTCATCAGCGGCGCGTTTTTTTCCGGTGTCGAGACCGCGCTGGTCGCGATCAGCAGGCATAAGCTTAAGGCGCTGCAGGACGAGCATCCGGACAAGGCGGCCTCGATCGAGACTTGGCTTAAGAACCCCAACCGCGTACTCACTACCATGCTGATCGGCATCAATGTCGTAGGCATTCTCTCCGCCATCATCACTGAAAACATTGTTGACGTCGTGATTCACCACTATGGCTGGCCGAAGTTCGTCGGTCCGTTCATCACTTTCGGATTCGTCTCGCTCGTTGTGATCGAGTTCTGCGAAATCATACCGAAAATTCTTGCCTACCACCATTCCGAGCGGTACACGCTGATGCTGATCAAGCCGCTCAATTTCGTTGACTGGCTGTTCTCGCCGGTCGGCAGGGCCATGGTGGGTCTGGGCAATTTTATTATCAAGTTGTTCGGCGGCAAGCCCGGCTCCCCGCAGGGCGCCTATGTCACAGAGGCGGAAATCCTCGGCGTGGTCGACTCCGGCGAGGAACAGGGCGTCATCGACAAGGAAGAGGGCGAGATGATCCGCAGCATCATCGAGTTCGGCGAAACTCAGGTGCGCGAGATCATGACCCCGCGGCCCGACATGCACTGCGCGCCCGCCGACATCTCAGTCTCGCGAATGGCGCAGCTCATCGAGGAAGTCAAACACTCCCGCATTCCGGTTTACGAGGGCACGGAGGACAACATCGTCGGCATCATCAACTCCAAGGCGCTTCTCAAGGCGCTCAAGGAAGGCCGCGACAACGAGCCGATCCGCAACTTCATACATTCCGCCGACTTCGTGCCGGAAACGAAGATGGTCGACTCCATGCTGCACGCGTTCCAGAAGCATCACCGGCATGTCGCAATCGTGGTAGACGAGTACGGCTCCACCGCCGGGCTTGTTACGCTCGAAGACGTGCTCGAGGAAATCGTCGGCGAAATCCGCGACGAATACGACACCGAGGAACCGCTGTACCGCTGGCTGGACGGCGAGACTCTCCGCGCGGACGCGCGAATCGACATAGCCGAACTCAACGAAACGCTCGAATATGAATTCCCGGATACCGGAGGCTACGACACGCTCGCAGGTCTGATTCTGTGCGAACTCGGCAAGGTTCCCAAGACGGGCGACAAGGTCACCATCGCAAAACACGACATGACGGTCGAGAAGATGGTCGGCCGCCGTATCGCCAGCGTCCTCATCAGGAAACCTGCGCCGCCGGATGCCGAGAAAAGCAAAGAGGAGAAAGAATGAACCCTATGATCGTTGGTTTAATCCTTTTTGGAATATTTTTTGTTTTCGCGGCGCTGATGTACACCGGCAAACTCTCGGCCCTCATCGCGTTGCCGCTCATGGCGGCGGCGCTTTTTCTCACCGGCGGACTCTTCTACTATAAAGTCGCGTTCGTCTATCCCAATTCGCATTTTCTGCTTCTCGCCAAGGAATTCATGCGCGTCGTGATCGAGGAAGGCATGCCGCGCCTCTGGAGCTACATCATTACCGTCATTCTCGGCGCGACTCTCGCCGAAATTCTTAAGGAAAGCGGCGTTTCAAAAACAATTATCCGCTGGGCTTCAGAACTCGGCGGCGACAACAAGATCGTGATGTGCATTCTCCTCACGCTCGCCACCGCTCTGCTCTTCACCTCGCTGGTCGGGCTCGGCTCCGTCATCATGGTCGCCTCCATCGTGCTTCCCATCCTTATCAGCATAGGCGTAACGCCGGCAGTCGCGGGCAGCCTGTTCCTTCTCGCCATGAGCCTTGGCGGCGCCTTCAATCCGGTTAACTGGCAGTTCTATATCGACATCATGTCAAAGACGGGCAATGTCGCCCCGGTCGTCGCTCAGAACCAACTGATCCGCTTCGTCTTCCCGTTCGCTTTCATTTTCCTGTTTGTCATTATCGGTTTTATTCTTTTGAACGCCCGGCGCGGATTTTCCTCATTCTGGGCCGTCGGGAAAAAAGAGCCTGTGAAGAAAAAGGGCGCGGACACAAACGCCGGCTTTCTCGCGATACTGACGCCGCTCGTGCCGATCGTTCTCATCCTCGGATTCAACCTCGGCAGCAGAATACTGATCAGTTCCGGACCCGGGCGGGCGCCGGACACATCTTTTATAAAAAGCCTTTTTTACAGCAGCGGATATATGTTTCCCATCAATACCGCGTTGCTCATCGGCATATTGTATGGAATCGCCGCTTCCGGCCGCGGAAAGAGCGGCAGAATCCAGCGGCTCACGAAATCGCTCTTCGACGGCGTCTCCAGTTCGGCGCCCGTGATCGGTCTGATTATAGGCATAGGAATGATAATCCGCGTCGTGTGGGACCCGGTCGTCGGCTCTTATATGGAACCTGTGCTTAAAAACATTATTCCCAGTTCCCCGATCCTCTATGTTGTCGTGTTCACCGTTTGCGCGCCTCTCGCGCTCTATCGCGGGCCGCTCAACGTCTGGGGCATGGGCATCGCGCTTGGCGGCATCATCATCGGCACGCACGTGCTGCCTCCCGTCGCCGTCATGTGCGCTCTTTTTTCCGTCGGCATGATTCAGGGCGTCAGCGACCCGACGAACACCCACAACGTCTGGATAGCCGGCTTCCTCAACGAAGACGTCCAGACATTCACCAAGAAAACAATTGTCTACACATGGATACTTGCCCTCTTCGGGCTGATTCTCTCCGCAGTTATGTTCCTAATGAAATAAGCGGCGCAATAATACGGCGTTAGGCCTGCAACGAATGCGGAACCGACAGCAACCCTGTTGTTGCCGCTATTTGAATTCCGCGCGAAACGTAACTTGTTGTTCGCTGAAGATTTTTCTTCAACCAGTATTCAATCGCTCTTTATCAGAAATTCCCCGTGGAGGCGGACGTCCGTCGAGGAGCTTCCGACGTAGACTTTGAACACGCCGGGCTCAACGACTTCCTTCATGTCCATGTTAAAGAGCGTGAGATTTTCCGGCAAAATAGTCATTTCGATTTTTTTCGTTTCGCCCGGTTCGAGCGTTACGCGTTCGAAGCCGACGAGCCGTTCCTCATAGGTCACTACGCTGCTCGTGACATCTGAAATATAGAGTTGCGCCACCTCGTCGCCTTTATATTTGCCGATGTTCTTCAACGTGAATGTCACTTTGATGTTCGATGCCGGATCAGCAACAGATGGGGTGACCGCCAAATCGCCGTACTCGAATTTTGTGTAGCTCAGGCCGAACCCGAACGGGTAAAGCGCGCCGTTGACGAGCGTATCGATGCCAACCAGCCACTTCGTCGGCTGGTCCAACTGGGAACTGCGTTTTGCTGGGAAATTGAACGGTATCTGGCCGACGGTTTTCGGAAACGTCACGGGCAGTTTGCCGCCCGGATTGTAAAGTCCGAAGAGGGCCTCTGCGATTGCCTGACCGCCGAACTCGCTGGGGAACCAAGCTTCGAGGATCGCCGGCGCGTACTTCTGAAGCCAGTTGATGGTAAGCGGGCGGCCGTTGATCAGCACGACCGCCATCGGCTTGCCGGTTTTGTATAGTTGCTGAACGAGGTCATTCTGATTGCCGGGCAGGTCGAGCGAGGTTCGCGACTTTTCCTCGCCCACGCTGTTCTCGTCGTCGCCGACAGCGACAATGATAAGGTCCGCGCCCTTTGCGGCGGCCACCGCATTCTCGATCATTTTCATCTGATTCGGCGCCGGCTGCATGCGGTACAGCTCGTTTTCCGGCCAGTTATCGTCGTAGTGGTCACAGCCGGGCGAGTAAATGATTTCCGCTTTGTCGCCGACGAGTTTTTTGATCCCGTCGTAAACGGTGATGACGTTGATTTTGGACGGCCCGTACCTGCTGATCATCGGATTGACGGCCTTCGCGTTCGGCCCGGCGACGAGTATTTTTTTATAAGAATCTACGTTCAGCGGCAGCAGGCCGTTGTTTTTCAGCAACACAAGCGACTCCCTCGAACTCTGGAGCGAAACCTCCGCGCTATCCTTGGAGCCGACAATTTTGTCGGCGGCTGCCGGGTCGGCCACGTATGGAGAATCGAACAGGCCGAGCATGAACTTCACGCGAAGAACGTCGCTCACGCGCGAGTCGATCACGCTCATCGGAATGCGGCCCTCTTTTACGAGCTCCCGGAGCGGCGTCACAAAAACATCGGGCGGGTTGAAGTTTGTCCTTACGTTAAGGCCAGCCATAACGGAGAGGTAAACGGTTTCCTTATAGTTGTCGGCGATGTGGTGGCGTCCCTCAAGACCGCCGACGGCCCAACTGTCAGATACGACGTAGCCTTTGAAGCCCCACTGGTCTCTGAGCAGTTCAGTTAGGAAGTAGTGACTCGCTGTGATGGGCACGCCGTCGTAATCGTTATAGGAACTCATTAATCCCATAATGCCGGCTTCAGTGACTGCCGTCTTAAAAGGTTTCAAATGCAGTTCGTTGACCTCGCGCGGCGTGACCTCCGGGTCGGTTCTGACGACGCCGTCGCGGCCGCCTTTCGGAACGCCGTGAACGGCAAAATGTTTCGCTGTTGAAGCGACACGCTCGGATTGAATGCCGGTAATCATCTCTTTGCCGAGGACGGAAGTCAGATACGGGTCTTCGCTGTAGCATTCGACGACGCGCCCCCAGCGCGGGTCGCGGGCGAGATCGAGCACGGGCGAGTAAACATTAGTGTAGCCTAAAATCCGGGCTTCCCTGCCTGTGATTCGCCCGATCCGGTTGACGAGGCGCCGGTCCCACGCGCTTGCCTGTCCGATCTGCGCGGGAAACGATGTCGCTCCCTGATGGCACAGGCCGCGGATTCCCTCATTTGTGAAATCGACAGGGATTCCCAATCGCGTATCCTCGACGAAAAAGCGCTGCGCCTCGTTTATCGCCCGCGCGTGCTTCGATGGCGGCCACGAATATTGGGTTACAGCCCTTGGATTGAAAGCGACTGAGTTCAGATGCTCGTCTATGTTGCCCAAGCCGTCTTTCCACACCGCGTTTTTCCAATCAGCGGTGGGAAGCTCGTCCTTCGCCACTCTGCCGTAACCGTACAGCGTAACCATCTGAACTGTTTTTTCCTCGACCGTCATCTGTTTAAGGAGATCGTTTATTCTGTCGTTCAGGCTCGCTTTCGGGTCCTCGTAAACGTCTTTCACGCCGTTTTTGTTCAGGTCGATCCATGAGCCGTGATAGATTTCCTTGTTCCTTTCCGGCGTGATGAAAATGTCCTGCGCTAAAACAGGAGCTGAAAAAACAAACAGCGCGAACAGGATCGTAAATAGAATGCTCGTTTTTCGTGTCGGCATAACTTACTCCTTATCTAATTTCTGGTTAAATACTAACAGCTAAAAGGGGCGCCGGTCGAGTTTAGATATTTTTTTCTCGCACGCATTCAAAGCGATTCGCGGCGAAATGTGTATTGTTTATATGCGCACAAAACGTCCGGATTGCGTTTCAGCGCTGTGAAGCGTGGGACTGAGGAAATAAAAAAGCCCTCTTTAATTATCATCAAAGGGGGCTCGAAGTGTTATTGTTGAAAAATTTATTTCACTTAATATTTTCTTTGCGCCTCCGTCAGGTTAATTCACAAATACCGTTTCTCTGCAACTTTTCCCTATCATGTTAAGCCGCTTTGCAAGATTCAAGGCCTGCATGCTGATAACATTCCCTTCCGGTCGCTCCGGATTTCCCGCCAACCGCCAAGCCCGCGTCTTCAAGTCTCCACCCTTCAAGCGCCAACTCCGGCCCATATCTGAAATTCCATGTAAGCGGCAAGAAAACCAGCGAAGCCAACATCCATAGTGGGTGTACCAGTATTCCCATCGCCACTGAGCCGAAAAACAAAGCGCCTGTCACAAGCTTTAAAACTCTTCCTGTCTTAGTGTTTTTCATTGTGACACCGCCTTTCTATTACCTTACATTAGTTATAACAACGCCGAAACAAGACCAGTTCCCGGCCGCCGGATTAACATGAGATTTTTTACAGTCGAAATCCTCGCGCCATGAATAGCGCAGGGAATATTGCAGTTGTTTGCTTGACGTTGCCGGTGTGATATAATTGGCGCGGGAAAGAGAAAACGATTGTCGCCGGACGGAAAACGGCGAGGCGAAGCGAAGTAAAATTTATCTGCGAGAAAAACTCACAGGAAAAGGCGGGCCGAAAAACATGGAAACCGAACTAAAGAGAAGGCACGTAGTGAGCGTCAGCATCGGGTCGTCCACGAGGAACCACAGCATAGAGGCGGACGTCATGGGCGTTCCGTTCCTTATCGAACGGATAGGCACGGACGGCGACAAGAAGAAGGCGATTCAGATGATCCGCGACTTCGACGGCAAGATAGACGCCATCGGGCTGGGCGGCATCGATCTATATGTGCATGTCGGGCAGAAAAAGTACATGATCAAGGATGCGAAAACGCTGTACGACGCGGCGAAGATCACGCCTGTGTACGACGGCAGCATCCTGAAGAACTCGATAGAAAAGGAATTCATCGCGCAGCTCGGGCGCGAGGGCCGCTATCTGAAAAACGGGACGAAGGTGTTGCTCGTCAGCTCGGCTGACCGCTTCGGAATGGCGGAGGCGTTCGCGAACGCCGGCTGCGACATGATTTACGGCGATTTCATTTTCAGCCTCAATTTAAAGATACCGATCAAGAATCTCTCCGTTCTGCGTATGGTGGCAAAGACCCTTTTGCCCATTTTCTCGCAGTTGCCGTTCGAGATGATCTATCCGACGGGCAAGGAGCAACTCACCCGCAAGCCGCGGCACAAGGAATTTTTCGAGTGGGCGGACGTCATCGCCGGCGATTTCAACTACATAAACAAATACATGCCCGAAGATTTGCGCGGGAAGGTTATCATTACCAACACGGTGACGTCGAAGGATGTCGAGGATATGAGGAAACGTAAGGCGGCCACGCTGATCACGACGACTCCCGATTTCGGCGGCCGGTCGTTCGGCACTAATGTCATGGAAGGCGTTTACGCAACTCTTCTCGGAAAGACGCGCCAGGACCCGCCGACTGAAAAGGATTTCCGCGAGTTCGTAAAGAAAGAGAACCTCAAACCGCGCGTGCTTCAAATCACTGAATGAATAGCAGCGTGAAGCTGTAATGCCTCACCGCATTGTCATTCCGAGCGAAGCTAGGAATCTTCAATAAAACTTCAACATGGAAAGCTTTATCTGGATTTCTCGCTTCGCTCGAAATGACAAATTTGGTTGAAATGACATAATTGGGGTCATAACAAATGTTTGTCAATGCCATGAGGCATTACATCAGCGAGTAGCGAGAACATAGGGAAAAGATAAAAGATTAAATACGTGGATTGGCAGTTGGCAATTTCCGCTTTTCAGTATTCTGAGTTCTATATTCTGCTTTTAATTTTTTCCTGAGTTCTCGTTACTGGCTGTTCGCTACTGTTTTATTCCTTTCCCAAAAGGTGTTAGAATTTATAGGTTATGCTTCGAACGAGGTTCCGACACGCGCGCGCGCTTGCAAAATCAAACAATCGCATTTGTTTTGTCGCGCTTATTCTCTGCTTAGTCTCGCTCATTTTTGTCTGCCTCCCATGTTTTTCCCAATATGAAGAGTTTGAGGAGTTGAAGCCGGTGTCTGGAGCGGCGGCCGACATGGGCGGGACGCCTGAGGATATAAAGACATATAAAAAGTATGACTGGCGCAATGACAACAGCCAGCCGGAAGACATCACGCCGCTAAAATCGAAACGCAAATTATTAACAGTCGAGGCGCCGCCGGAAAAACCGAAACCGAAACCGGCGACGACTGTAGCGCCGAAGGCCGCCACGGCGACTGTCGTCGCGCCGATTGCCGGCGATTCCCCGGGCGATGCGGCGTTCGACGCGTTCGAAAAAGCGATGGGCGGAGACACGGAGAACAAAGAGCAGGCGAAAACCGGAACGGCCGGGTCCGGCAAAAATGCCGGAAAAGAAACGGCGTCCGCTCAGAAAAGCGGAGCCGCGTCGTCAACGGTTCCGGACGTGGCGACTTCAACCGCCGCTATTCCCGCGGAGCAGTTTCCGCCTGAACCGCTTCCGCCGCCGTTCCCGCCGACATCTAAGGAGAACAGAGCCGAACGCGGAGTCGAAGGGCCCGGCAAAATTAAAATCTCGGGCGACGTTGAACTCAAGGTTCAGAACGCGAGCGCGTCGGGCGACAAGATCGGATTCCTGTCGCAGAACGGGTTGCTGTATTTCAACAATGCGTTCCAGCAGCGGACGCGGCTCAATGTCGACGGGGTGTTGAAAAACGGGCTGCGCGTCGACGGCTCTTTCCTCGAAATGCCCTATCAGGACCGCGTGTTCAATATAAATGTGCGCGGCGATCACGGCGTTGCGAAGCTCGGCGACACGACGACGGATTTTCGCGCGGGACCGATGGCGCAGTTTTCGAAGAGCATTCGCGGGCTCGATGTGGTTTACGATTTTGGGAAGTATTCCGTCGCGGCGGTCGTCTCGCGCCAGAAGAGCAAGACCGAGCGGGAGACGTTCCGGGGGCAGAACATCCGGGGGCCGTACATTCTGCAATCTAACTCGATTCTTGAGGAAAGCGAAACCGTTTACATCAACGGGCGGCCGCTGTCGAATTCGGAATATGCGGTCGATTACTTTCTCGGACAGATCTCTTTCAGCCGCAACATAGACCCGACGGACCTCGTCGAGATCACGTATGAATCCGAGCTGCTCGTGTCGATGAAGACGGGCGCGATGAACGGGTTTTCGCTTAAAAGCGACGCCAACAACAAGCGATACGACGTCGGAGCCGCATATATGGAAGAAGGCGCCAGCCGCGCGTCGCGCGAGACGGTCAACGAATCAATGAAGTTATATTCGGGCGCTGAAATCGCTCCGAACACGCCATACCCGCTCGACAGGATAAAGCTGAAGAAACAGAGCGAGATCGTCTCCGTCGCGAACGCGTCCGGCACGGTCACGCTGTCGCGCGACTTCGATTACAGCATGGATTATCCCGAAGGCGCCGTTTCGTTCCTTCATTCTTTCAACGCGTCAGACACCGTCAGAGTGTCATTCAGCTACTACAACCAGAAATATCTCCAGTTCATAGAGAATGAGGAGCTGCGCGGGAGCGGCAAGGATTCCTACGTTCTACAGAAGGACCGGATATACGGCGGCACGGAATATGTTTTCCTGTACGTAAACGAGGTTTACAGCCGCAAGCTGGTTCGCGACTTGGATTACGAGGTGAACGAGGCTAACAATTCGATAGATTTTCTGAATCAGAATGTGAGGCCGGAAAAGCTGGAGGGACGCCACTGCGAGGTGAGTTACGAGATCGTTCCGCCGAACGTTGACAGCGGCGGTTCGACGAAACGGACTCTCACGGACCTGACGGGCCGCGTGACGATCGGGCCGGCGGTCCTGCGCGCTGAACTGTCCGAAACGAGTTCGGACATGTCGCTCAAAACGATTCAGGTTCTTGAAGAGCGCGTGGCGACAGTCGGCGCGGTTACGGACGGCATCTTCCCGCTCCAGTTCAATGCGATTCGCAACACGGAGGAAATTTATTTCAACGACACAGTTTCGCCGAACTCGCGCCAGATTCAGAGCACGGACTATCTGCTCGAATACGATGCCGCGATGGACCGCACTTCGGTACGATTTAAAAAACCGATCCCGCAAGGCACTACCATTCTCGCGAATTACAAATATACGTCGAACCCTTCGAGCATGACCGGCGGCTCGAACAGGACCGGAAAGGCGGGGCGGCTTACCGCTGATGTGAAGATTCCGCTCGGAAACTTGAAGGCGGAGTTCATGCGAAAGAGTTATTTCTATTCGCCGCCGACGCAGTACAACGATTTGGAAACAGACCGGACAAACCTGCAGGTCAGTTTCGCGCCTGTGAAGGGGCTTATGGTCGGGGCGAGTTATCTCGACCAGAAACACGGCGCCGATTTTATCAGCGGAATAACATACGGCACGAACGAATTGAAGGGACAGATGGAGTACAACTTCGGCGGCGGGCGGCGGGCGGGCTACTCGTTCACGCGGCGAACGCGCTCGGACAATCTCGCGCCGCATACAAACGACCAGACTCAGAACGAGAGCCGGCTCGAGGGCCGCTACCCTGTCGGCGCCGGCGACAAGCTTGCGTTCGACTTCCACGCGGAAACGCGGGGCTTCACGGACGCTACGTTGCGTACAAGCAACTACGACGTCATGAAGGGCGGCTTCGGCGTCAGCTATAATCCTGCGGAGAATCTGAGCCTGAAACTGTCGGCGGACAACAACCGCATCAAGTCGAAAGCGCCGGACTGGGTCGGCGCGATGGGCGATTTCACAACGAAAACGCTCTCGAATGTGCTGGACGTGGCTTACAGGCCCGACAAGGTGTGGACGCTGAGCGCGAAGCTGGACTCGCAGGCGATTGGCGACTCCCGGGAATCGGTCGGCGGCTCGCGGCTGGACAACATGACGGCGTCAGTGATCGCGAGGCCCGGCGGCCGCATCAAGATGTTCTCGACAGACTTCATAAAGCAGAACACGCCGAATCCGTACTATGGAAATTCGCTGGCTGAGGCGCTCACCGCGCGGCTCGATTACCAGCTCGCTCGCGACTGGCTGATAACGCCGAGTTTCGCTTATTCCGATTCGAGCGTCGCGGAGCGCAACCGGAGCCTAAGCCGGAACGCGGGCCTGCGCGCGCAGTACCGGGCGCAGGCGCTTAAAGGCTGGATCGCATCGCTCCAGTTCAACCAGAACAAGCGCTCGAACGCGCAGCCGGCTTCCTTGGACGGATCGCCCTGGTATTCCACTAAGTACAATCAGAATAAGATCGCGCTCTCCACCCGCTATATTCCGAGCGGCCGGATGGAGTGGAAGAATAATTACATCATCACCAAGGACCGCTACACGGGACGGCTCGAACAGCGCAACAGCATAACTTCGAGTGTCAGCTATATCTACTCGCCTTCCACGACGCTCGCGTTCACGATCAATCGGGAAACTGCGCCCGCCGGCACGCCCGGCAGGATTATGTATCAGATAGATTCCTCGACGCGCCTCGACCAGTACTTCTCGCTCGGCGCCAGCCTCAAGAAGGAAAAACAGTCAGGCGGCTCAAGCCAGAACTACGACGGTACGCTGTTCAATATGTCGTTGAATGCGGAATTCTAAAAACAGTAGACGGCAGATAGTAGACAGTAGACAGCGGAAAGCAAAAACGCAAGACAACAGCATAAAGGCCAGAAGAAGAAAAGCCCTCGCAAACAACTTAATAAGGCAGAATACAGCGAAAAGCAAAAAACAAGGATTGGAGATTGGCGACAGGTGGTCGGGAAAAGATAAAGACAATAGACAGGAACGATTCCCTATCTGATGCTTACATTTTTATCATTTGTCTTTCCCTATATGCCGTCTACTGTATTCCGTCTACTGCTTTTCAGGCTTTCACTTTCAGATCTTTCGTTTTCTCATCGAGCGGGAAGTAAAGGAAAACGATGTAGCCGATGAAGCCGAAGAAGCCGGCGACGGGGCCGAGCAGGTTTATGCCGAGATGTCTCGCGGCGGTGTATCCGAAAACGCCGAAGAGAACAGCCTGCATTCCCTGCGACATTGCGTTTGCCATTTTCTGAAGAAGGCCCTGCATGCCGAAATAAATAGCTTCGCGTCGCATGCCGGTAAGTTTCTCATCGTAGTCAATGATGTCGGCGAGTATGGCGGTTGGAAGAATCATATTTCCCGAAATCGGGAATCCGAGAAGCACCATGAGGCCTATCCCTGCGGTTGCGGGATCTATCGGTAAATGCGGGTTGCCTACGAAGAACAGAAGCGGCAAAAGAAGCGCCAGGATCAGAAGGCAGAATTTATAGAGCCGAACCTTGCCGACTTTTTTTGCCAATATGTTTATCAGGACAAACGAGATGACGAAGCTCGGGATGTTGTACATGTAAACCGTGCCGACGAAACCTATTGGTTTTTTCATCAATGCGGTTACGATGAACGGAATGCCGGCTGTAAGAGAGGAAAACCCGAGATACTGAAAGACCGAAGCGATGATGTAAATAACGAATGGTTTATTTTTGAAAGTCCACGAGAATGCTTCTCTGACTGAATACTTCTCATGAGCATGATGCGCTTTTTCCTTTATGAAAATTGCTGTAATGAAAATTGTCACAAAAGCGAGGATTCCAGTAATAATACACGCGGGAGCATAGCCGTATCTCGTCGCTTCGTCGATAACTGATTTGCTAACATGGTCTAAATTCGGAAGAGCAAGACCCGCTAAATATTTTGCCTTGTAAAATTCAATAAGCTTTGGAACGGCTATGCCTTGATATCCAGTCGCCAAAAGCATCATTACTGCGAGAAGAGTCGAAATTTTGACTCTTTCATCTGAAGTCAGCGCTATCTCAGGCATGAGCGCGTTGTATGGGCCCATGACAGTTGTGAAAGCGAGCCAGAAAACAGATATGAGGAAAACGGTGAAGATGGCCAATCCGGCGCTGCCTGCGGGAAGAAGCGGATTGAAAAGCAGAATAAACGAAAGCACGTAGATCGGAGTGCCAAATATGATGAAAGGCCGCCGCCGGCCCCAACGCGTTTTGGTGTTGTCGCTCCAGTATCCAATCGTCGGATCGTAGAATGCGTCGACAACGCGGCCGACTGTCAGCGCCGCGCCCATTATCGCCATCGAAACTAATACTTTTCCGCCTTTTCCGGGCGACGTATAGAAGAACAGAATCCATGAGGTGAAAACCATGCTCAGCAGATTGCCGCCGAATTGCGCGCTGCTGTATACCAAACTTCCGCCTACCCCGAGTTTTTTCCCTTCGGCGCTTTCGTTGTTGGCCATTTACACACTCCTCGAAAATGATGAACCGACTGTATTATATATATCATAAACAGGCAAAGGAATGCGACGATTTTGTTGAAAAGAATTTATAAACATGGCGTCGCGTCAGCGCAAGGCGTTTTTTACAGAAGCAATCCCGAGTTTAATTCAATCTCCATGTCCGGGATTGCTTCGTCACTGCGTTTCTCGCAATGACGGAAACCTGCCGGATTGTTTCGGCGCGGCTCTCTCGCAATGAAGGCCTGTTCGGAATTGGCTTAGCCTGCCCGTTCCATAGGGCATGACACATGCGTCTACGCTGCGCTTTATATCATCCACTTGTCGCCGAAGGTTCCTTCCATGTATTCGGGGGAGTACTTCTCGACGATTTCGCGGTTGATGCCGTTCTGTTTCGCGATATCCGAGTACATGTAAGCGCTTATGCGTGGAATGCGTTTCAGTTCAGGGTCGGCGTAGTCGCAGGCGATGAGGCCGAGCTTCTTGCAGAAGCCTTCGCGCCACTCGAAGTTGTCGGTGAACGACCACTGGAAGTAGCCGCGGATGTCGATGCCGGTGTCCATCGCGCGGCTCACCTGCGCGAGATGTTCGAGCAGATATCCGCGCCGGATTCTGTCGTCGTGGTTGGGGTCGCCGCATCCGTTCTCGGTGATGACGATCGGTTTCTTGAACGTGTCCCACACGCACTTC
>JBAYJY010000108.1:0-14671 GCA_041664945.1 bacterium
AACGGCGTTCGCGGTTCGCCCATCAGAGTATGGATGTCGAAGTTGCCGTCCGGGAAAAGCGGATATTTAACCACGAACGAATCTTTGAACGATGTCAATTCCAAAGGGCTGTTGCCGGCGCCTATGCCTATGATTTTGACTTTATCTTTCGTCTCCGGATCGCTCTCTATTTTCGCGTATAGTTTATTCATGTACGGGGCTTCGGCCTGACAACTCACGCAATAGATGCTGAGTATCTCGATCATAATCAAGTCCGCTTTGATGTCGGCGGGGGAAATGTCGCCGTTTTCTTTGAGGCCAAGGTATGCAAGTTCTGAGGAATCGAGGCCGGCGAGGATTTTGAAAGAGGGCAGGGCATCGCCGACGGCGGCGAGTTTCGGAGTCTCCTGAGCGGCGACTGCGGAAACAAACGCGATACATAAGGCGAATGCGCAGATTGCATTTATTGAGTGGCGTTTAATTAATGAAATCATTTTATATCCTTAAAGTAATATTATACGGTTTTTTCATCGTTGAATCATATTCCGCCGCGCACGATATAATCATAAGCGGAAAGGGCGGCTTTCGCGCCCTCGCCGGCGGAAATTATGATTTGCTTTTCAGGGACGTTAGTCACGTCTCCCGCCGCGAATATGCCCGGCTCGCTCGTTCGGCATGCGCAGTCGATCTCGATTTCTTCAATTTTATTCAGAGCTACGAGGCCGTTAAGGAAGTCAACCGTCGGACGCCACCCTATCTCCACGAAAATACCGCCGACGGGAATCTCAGAAATTGCGCCGCTTTTTCTATCCTCGACTTTTATGGCTTTTACGAATTTGTCGCCGAGAATTTCCTTTACAGCCGTGTTTGTCCGCACTTCGGCGTTTGAGGCTTGCTTAATATGGTCCTGATAGACTTCGTCGGCTATAATGCGTTCGCCGAATTCTATCACGTATACTTTCGACGCGATTTTCACAAGTTGAACCGCTGCGTCGAATCCGGAATTCCCGCCGCCGACGACTGCGACATCCATTCCGGCGAACATCGGACCGTCGCAGGTGGAGCAATAAGCGACTCCCCGATTCGCAAACTCTTTTTCGCCGGGAACGCCAAGCCTGCGCGGAATTTTTCCTGACGCAACGATGAGAGTTTTTGCTTCGAACTCGCCGCTCCGGTCAGTCGTGACGACGAATCCGCCGTCTTTTTGCCGGACACCGGTCGCTTTCACATATTCCTGCTTGATATCAAAGCTTTTCATATGTTCTTCGAACTTCTGAACGAGTTCTTCGCCGGTGATGTATTTATATCCGAGGTAGTTCTCGACGCCCGAGGAATAAAGCGCCTGTCCGCCGATGTTATCGCTGATTATTCTTACCGCAAGTTTTTTTCGCGTCGCGTATACGGCGGCCGTCATGCCCGCCGGCCCGGCTCCGATAATTATGATGTCATCCATACGTCACCGCCGGTCGCCTGTTTTCGCGATCACAGACCAAGCGCCGCTTCAATCTCCTGCCTGTCGAATCCGATGATTATCTTCTCGTCGATTATTAGCACTGGTACGCCCATCTGGCTGGATTTCTCAACCATTTCCTTTCGCGCTTCCTGATCGGCCGCGACATCGTGATTCGTGTATGAGATTCCCTTGTCTTCAAGGTATTTTTTTGTCTGAATGCAAAACGGGCATGTAGCGGTCGAATATAAAACAACATTGTGTTCAGCCATTTTCTCTCCAATCCACTTAAATGTTATATCGCGAGCATTCTTCCAGCCGCGTATTCGCCCTGTTTCATGGCGTTGATATAAGGCGATCCGTAGCGTTGTTTCTCGCTGCCGTCACCGGTAGGCTCGGCAGCGTCGCCGGCGGCGAAAATATTCGGAAAATCGGGCGACGCCAGTTCGGCATTGACTATTACGCCTCTGTTTGTCTTTATCCCGCTGTCTGCGAGAAATCCTATGTTCGCGCGGGCGCCGATCGTGCAAATCACAAGGCTTGTTTTGATCGTTTTCCCGCTTGCGGTCACAACTTCTTCGAGTTTCCCGCTTCCGTTCAGGCGGCCGACTTCTTCGTCTATCAAAACATCGATTCCGCTGCTGATCATGGATTCGCATCGCGCGACAGCTTTTTCAGGAACGAGAGCCGGCGCGCCGACTTTGTCCTTGCCGCCGCGCACGAGAATGCAGGTTTTCCTTCCGCGCTTGTTAATAGCTTCAGCGACTTCACAGCCGAGAATTCCGCCGCCGGCGACAACAGCCATTTCAACGCTTTCGAGCCGTTTAAGGATGTTGTCAGCGTCAGCCATGGTGCGGAGAGTGACCACGCCGTCCAGATTGCCGCCTTCCCATGGGGGAATGACAGCCGACGCTCCGGATGCGATCAGCAACGCATTGTAGGAAAGCGATGAGCCGTCCGCGAGAAGGATGAGGTTTTCAGCAGGCTTTACGGCGGTTACCGCGCCGAATAGCAGGGATACCGCGTTTTTCGAATAGAAATCAGGAACAGCGAACATTGCGTCTCGCGCCGTGTCGCCCGATATGTAGCCGAGCGAAAGTCGCGGACGCGGATAGAAAGGGAACGGTTCGTCGGTGATCATGACAACCGAAGCTGCGCTATTCTTGTTTCTGATATTTTCAGCGGCCTTCCGGCCCGCCGCGCCATTGCCAATAATCAAATAGTCGGCCATGAAAAATATTCCTTTAATTAAATTTCCGCGATTGGCGGATCAGACTTTTACGAATTCGCTTTTCGGAACGCCGCAGGCCGGACAGACCCAGTCATCGGGGAGATTCTCGAAAGGAGTCCCGGCAGCGACGCCGTTATCCGTATCGCCCACGGCGGGGTCGTAGATGTAGCCACACACTGAGCATTCGTACTTATCCATTGTTGTCATCCTCCGTTTTTATGTTGGCGGCATGAAGAGTCATGCGCGCTCTCAGGCTTTCAAAGCTATTTCGGCGAGTTGGGCGCCGAAGTTTTTGCATTCATCGAGAACCGATGCTTCTGGTTTGTAAACGCAGGTGATCGGCTCACGGAGCCGTTTGATTCCGATCTTGTCGAGCACTGCGTCGACAGCGACAGCGCCGCCGCCGCCCCATCCATGCGAACCGAATGCCGCGCCGGATTTTCCCGCCGGTTTCAAACCCTGCATGTAAGTCAGGAAGCTTGACACTGTCGGCATCATTCCATTGTTGAGAGTCGCCGAACCGATGGCTATCGCCGCGGCGTCGAGAACCTCTGTTGTTACGTCAGTCAGGTCGTTCGCGCTCAATTTGAGAAGCTTGGCGGATACGCCTGTCTGAGACGCGCCTTCGAGAATCGCCTTTGCCATGGCTTCAGTGCTATTCCACATAGTGTCGTATATGACGAGAACCTTTTTGGCAGGTTTGCAGTCTGCCCAAGAGAGGTATGCGTTTACGATTTCAGGAATATGTTTGCGCCAGATCACGCCGTGGCTCGGGCAGATGATCTCAATCGGCAGCCCTTCCGCGGCGGCGAGAGTTTTCTTCGCAATTCCGCCGAGGTGCATCAAAATATTGGCGTAATATTTTTTCGCTTCATGCATCAGTTCGTCGTAGGGGGCTTCGTCGTCGTATAGATAAGAGGTCGAAAAATGCTGTCCGAAACCATCCATCGAGAAAAGAAGCTTATCATCGCGCAGATAAGAAAACATGGAATCGGGCCAGTGTAGCATCGGAGTCGCAATGAAATCGATCGTTCGCTTGCCGATCTCAAGTTTGTCGCCAGATTTTACTACTTGCCACTTCCAGTTTTCGCCGCCGTAATACTTACTGAGACCGTCCTTACCCTTCGGGGTGGCGATGACCGTTGCGTTCGGCATAGCGGCCATAACAGCCGGCATGGATCCGGAATGGTCTGGTTCGGTGTGGTTAGATATAACATAATCAATTTTAGCCGGATCGATCACGGCGGCTACGTTTTCGAGGAACTTATCCGAGAAAGCGGCTTTAACCGTGTCGATAAGAACGTTTTTTTCGTCGAGAATCAGATATGAATTGTACGAAGAGCCGTGGTCTGTTGTATAACCGTGGAAATCGCGTACGTTCCAATCCTTTATGCCTACATAATAGATATTGTCAATAATTTGACGTTTTTGCGCCATGCTTAGCTGCCCTCCTGGAACCTCGGCGTAAAATACGCCGTTTAATAAAATGTTGGTCCCGCATACAAGAGCGGGACCAACAGGAAAAATCAGAATTGACGACCGACAATTAAAGCGAAATTAGAAACATTCACAAAGAATCTGCTGATAGCTCTGCGGGTGAAGGCATGCCGGGCATAGCTTGAGCGCATCCTGGCCCTCGTGCACATATCCGCAGTTGCGGCAGACCCATTTCGTGGGCTGCGCCTTTTTGAAGACGCTTTCGGATTTGACGTTCTTCAGAAGCGCGAGATATCTCTCCTCGTGATGCTTCTCGGCAACTCTTACGGCGTCCCAGAGCGCGGCGGCGTCGGCGAAGCCTTCTTCGCGCGCTATCTCCGCAAAGCCCGGGTACATTGATGTATGCTCGAAATTCTCGCCGGCGGCAGCTTCTTGAAGATTTTCAGCAGTTGTGCCGACTACGCCTGCCGGGAATCCGGCTGTTATCTCAAGTTCCCCGCCCTTAAGCATGTTGAAGAACCTTTTCGCGTGTTCCTTTTCCTGATCCGCTGTTTCAAGGAAAATAGCCGCTATCTGTTCGAGACCTTCCTTTTTCGCCTTGCTGGCGAAATATGTGTAGCGATTTCTCGCCTGTGATTCGCCTGCGAATGATTTCAACAGATTTGTTTCAGTTTTGCTTCCTTTGAATTCCATGTTAACTACCCTCCGTATATAAAATTTTTAATTCCTTATTATGTTCGCCGAGGTTGCGGCGTTCTTACGCTTTCCAGAGTCCGTGCAGGTTGCAATACTCGCGCACGGTGGCGGTTTCGTCGACACAGCAGAAGCCGGCTTCCGGCGCTTCGCCCGGATTCAGGAACTTTCTGTATGCTTTCTCCCCGGATATCACTTCAATCCATTCGATATAATGCTTTTCTTCCATCGGATGCGCGACGCTGCCGACTTTCGCACTGATTCCTTTTTCGGTTTTCTCGACGACCGGCACGTGCTTTTCTTTCGCCGCGTCAACTGTATTTTCCTTGAACTGTTTCATCGGCTGTCCGCAACACACCAGTTCTCCAGCGCCTGCATGGACTACTTCAACAATGTTTCCACAAACCTCACATTTGTAAATCCCAAGTTTCTCAGCCATAATCGGCTCCTTTCCTAACCAATGTGGTTAAATAAGACTCTATATTTTATTCATTTCTATCTTATTACGCAATGGCTGTATATTCACTTGAATCCAAAACTTTCTTTTCAGTCGCCTTTGCTGTCAGTTTTATAAACAAGCGAGTGGCATAAAATGTTTCAATGAAAAAAAAAGAATGTAGCCGCACGAATTGAACGGGAAACAGTTGCGCTAATTAAACATCTTCATAATTCGTTTTGTGTCTTCGATGTCCGGCGGCGGAGTGATTTTTCTGAAATTCTCCACTTTCGTCCAGCCGTCCCATTTTTCCCATTCGCTTCCACGATCGAGCAGGGCGCGCAACTTATCAAGTGTCGGGACTGTTTCTTTTGCAAATTGGGCTGACTGCAATTTCGCTTCTTTGCGGGCTTCTTTTGATAGAGATTTGTCCTTGCTGTCGAATGAATATTTCGAAGTTGAGGCCACCGCTCTGTAAAGTTTCAAATTTTCAAGATAAATAGTCGCTGGGAAAAGGATCTGATCGTCATATACAAGTCGCGACTCCGGAGGAACGAGAGCGGCCGCATCCTGCGCGAGTGACACGGAAAGTTCCGCTTCAATGTAGGCGGCGTTAATGCTGTTCAAGTCAATGTCTTCTGTCGATGCAAATTTGAGCATTTCAAGCGTTTTTACGGTATTGCCGGTAATGAAAGCGTATCCTCCGGCTTTTTCGTGAGCTGCATGCAGCGCCTTCAGGCTCTCGACTATTTTCGGAGCCGCTTTCTTTCCGAAATAGCGGCCGGTCCATTCCAGGTAAAACGCATCGGGGTCAAATTTCTCCGGCGACCAAGCGGCCATGGCGCACGCTTCGATATTCAGAATGAAATGTTTGAAGTCCTGACCGTTTACGAAATAGTTGTGCGTCATGCCGCGCCGGGCCGCTTCCATGGAAACGTTTTTTATGCGGTCGGGGTAGGGGTCCTGCATGACATGGTTGAGAAAATAACCGGCATGAACATAGATGCCGAATTTATGTCCTTTGAAATCTGACGGCCAAACGTCATAAACGGCGTAACCATTGTCAGCCCAGAGCATATCGATAGAGGGGTCCGGATTGAATGAATTCTGCGCCCACATCTGGCGGCCTTCCGCCCACAGATCGCAGATCACTTTGCCGCCGGGCCTGTCTTTATTCACTATTCCGACAAGGCCGTTGAACATGTTTTGCAGAAGCGGGCCCGCCGGAGTCCCGTTTTCCTCTTCTTCTTTGCATTTATAACCTTTGTCCCACCACGGGTCGCGCGGCCTCTGGAGGAACATGTCCGCCTTGCCCAGCGGCGTTTTTTCAAGATAGTAGCGGTAAACCTGCATCCAATCTTCGTTGTAGCGGCTTAGGCATATTTTTTCGTAGGGGAGATGATAAAACTCCCAGCCGAGATACATCGGAACCTGCACGAGCATTCCCTTGCTGTGCGCGTAGTCGATGATTTTATTTATAAGTTCGAGGTCCGTGTGATAACCGGGGAATTTTTCAGTGTAATATTTCCAGTTCCAGAACTCGGCGCGGCCGAGCGTGTCGTGCAAATCAATGTAGTTGTATCTGAGGCGCGCAAGCGAGTCTATCATTTCCTTCCATGTATCGAATTCGACAGTAAGCTTTTTGCCTTTCCAGTTCGCCAGCATATCGTTGTCGTTGTCAAAATAGCCGCGAAGCGGGAAAACAGGCGGATTTTCGCGAAAAGCAATTTCGGGAATTACAAGCGAAGCGCGTTTCGCCGGCGCTTTGCCCGTCCAGTATTCGTAGGGGTCGATTCCCATGTATCGCGCGGAGTATTCGTATGAGCCGTAAAGAACGCCTCTCGCGTCGCATCCGGCGATAATTACTACTCGATTCTTCGGGTCGGACTGAATGACAAACGCCTCAGCACCTGGGTTCTTTGCTGAAACGCTCAGGATTTTTCGGTTGGCAAACTGTTTAATTTCGGAATGCGAGTCCGGCGTTCCTACGTAAAAAACAGCGGTATCCTTCGATTTCGCATTTTCGCCGTTCTTCTTCCACTCTTTATTCGAGACGACTTTCGGAGTGAATCCGTAAACTCTCGAAATGTCGCGCGCCAAGTCGTTAGCCGCCGATATCTCGGCAGGCGCAGCCTTTTCCCCATAGACGATCATCGCTTTTTTTAAACCCGCTCCGAAAGCGGCGCTCGAAAATGAAATGGCCAGCAGAAGCAAAAACGGCAACATGTGTCTTTTTAACATAATAGATTGTCTTCTTTCTACCCAGGTTAGACTGGTCGCTCAACATTCGATCAATTGTGACGAAATATTATTACATCATTTACGCAAACATGTAAATTATCGATGCGTCGGCAAAGGTATCATTTTATAAAGTAAACTATATGCACTCCATAACCAACAAAAAATTGATAAAAAAATATATTTATGATATCTTATCCCAAATTCAGGGCGCGGAAATTACGCGCGCGGATTGTGAAAAAGAAGCAAATAATTAAATTGAGGCGTGTTATGAAGGAAGAAAACTATCCGGAATTCGCACAAGAGGTAAGCCACGACCCGATCGCGCAAATCGAAAGCTACAAGAGGCAGGAGCGCCCGGTTTTCGGTTACACGTGTTCATACGTGATCGAGGAGTTTTTAGACGCGATGGGAGTCATCCCCGTTCGTCTGATAGGCAGGGCGACGAACATTCAGGCGGCCGACCGTCATTTTCAGGCCTACTGCTGTTCGCAGGTTCGCAGTCTGATGGAGGATTTTCTCAACGACGCCTATAAAAGCCTCGACGGCGTCATCTTCGCGCACACATGCGATTCCATGCAGCCTTTTCACGATATTTTCAAACGCACTTTCCCGAAAGTGTTCGTAAAGAATCTCAATCTGCCATCGCGGCTGGACGGCGAAGTTCCTTTCAAGTACGCGGTGGCTGAAACGAAGCGGTTCCTTCGCACTATAGAAGAGTTTACCGGCAAACCGCTCGATCTGGCGAAACTCGCGGAAACCGTCATCGTCTATAACCGGAATCGCACGCTGCTCGAACGGCTGTATGCGCTGCATTTGAAATATCCTGAACAGATTCCGAGCCGACTGCTGCTTCAGTCCGTTCTGGTGTCGCAGTACCGGGACAAGCGCGAGGCGAACAGGCATCTCGAGCCGTTCGTCGATTCGTTCAAGGTTGACGCGCCAGAAGACACGAAGCGCAAACGGATAATGCTTGTTGGAAACGTGAACATAAACGAAGAGATATATGATCTCGCTGATGAGTTCGGAGCAATGATAGCGGACGACGACATGTGCACGGGGCGCCGGTATTTTTCGACGCAGGTAGCAGAGCCGACGATAGAAGGCGTTGTTCGCCGTTACATGAACCGGCCGCACTGCGCCGCCAAGCATCGCGACAATTACTCGCGGCAGCGCTATTTGCTCGAACTTGCCGAGAAAAGGCGCATCAACGGCGTGATATTCTTCTATCTGAAGTTCTGCGATCCGCACTGTTTTGACTATCCGGATCTGAAAAAAGCGCTTGATGGGAAAGGCATCCCTTCGCAGATGATTGAAGTGGAGCAGTCACTCGCCCCGTCCGGCCAGTTGCGAACGAAAATGCAGGCGTTCGTGGAAATGCTGTCCGTCTGAAAACCCGGAGGAATATTAAAATGGCAGACCAGAATCCGAAAGCGTTAAAAGACCTGAAAAGCAACATGCGGCTCAGGAAAATAATGCAGAAATACTATCTCAAGGCCAAGCTCTCATGGCTGTTCCGCAAGAAAATATGCTGGATAACGAGCGGCGGGCCGGTCGAACTGCTGATCGCGCTGGGCGTAACGCCGATTTATCCAGAGAACCACGGAGCGATGATAGGCGCGATGAAGATGGGCTCGGAACTTTGCGACGTGGCCGAACAGATGGGCTACTCTCGCGATCTTTGCTCGTATTTCCGCGCCGATGTGGGGCAGGCAGTCACCAAACGCAGCCCTATCAAAGGCCTCCCGCGACCCGATTTCATGCTTTGCTGCAACAACATCTGCGGCACAGTCTTGAAATGGTATGAGGTTCAGGCCCGCTATTACAACGTGCCGCTCATCATTCTCGACACTCCATACAACTACGACGGCGAAACGCCCGAACTGATCTCTTACGTCAGCGACCAGTTCAAGGAGATAATTCCAGAACTCGAAAAGGTTTCCGGCCGCAAGTTCACCGAAAAGAAGTTTCTGGAAGTCGCCGAGTACGCAAACGAGGCAATCACGCTCTGGAATGAAATACTTTCAATCTGCGAGCATGTTCCCGCGCCGATGACCTGCTTCGACGCTTTCTTCTACCTCGCGCCGATCGTCACTCTGCGAGGCACAAAAATCGTTGTGGATTATTACAAAGACCTGAAGAAGGAACTCACCTACCTTGCCGACAACAACATTGCTCCGTTCCCGGAGGAACGCTTCAGACTCGTGTGGGACAATCTACCGATATGGTTCAAGATGCGGCGGCTATCGAAGACGTTATCGAACTATGGCGCCTGCCTCGTCGGCGACACCTATACCAACGCTTGGGCGGATAATGACATAAATCCCGAGAAACCTTATGAGACAATGGCCCGCGCATACGCGACCATATATTTAAACCGAAACGTGGAATCCAGAATCGAGAACATGATTAAGATGCTCAAGAAATACAAGGCTCACGGATTCGTTATGCATTCGAACCGGAGCTGTAAGCCTTACTCGTTCGGACAGCTCGATATTAAAGACGAAGTGACGCGGCGGACCGGCTTGCCGGGCCTCATGATCGAGGCGGACATGACCGACCAGCGGTCATACTCGGACGAACAGATTGAGACGCGCATTCAGGCGTTCATTGAAACGCTAAAGGAAAGGGAAGTTTAAATTGATTACACTCGGAGTTGATCTCGGTTCAAATACCGTAAAAACATTGCTTCTGAACGACGGGCGGGATGTTCTCGCGTCCACTGTCCGCAAGACAAGCCATGAATCCCAAAAAGTAATGGACGAATGCGTCGAGGAAACGCTCGCCAAAGCCGGCGTATCATTCGATAAAATCGGAAAAATAGTAGCGACTGGCTACGGTCGTGTAAGTTGCAAAATAGCGCAAAAGGAAATCAGCGAGATCACGTGCCACGGCAAGGGCTGCTATTTTTCAATGAATTCCGCCCGGACGATTATCGACATCGGCGGGCAGGACAGCAAGGTCATAAGCCTTTCCGACAAAGGCAAGGTTATCGATTTCGTGATGAACGACAAATGCGCCGCGGGCACCGGCCGTTTCCTCGAAGTGATGGCGCAGGCGCTGCAGGTTCCTCTCGCGGAATTCGGCGAAGTTTCGAAAAAGGCGGGAACGGTTGTCGACATCTCGAACACTTGCACGGTGTTCGCGGAGTCCGAAGTCATTTCGCTGATGGCTCGGCAGGAGCCGAAAGAGAACATCATCGCCGGACTGCACAAAGCCATAGCGTCGCGGGTTATCGCGCTGGCGAAGCGGTTGCGGATCGAGGATGATATAGCTCTTACGGGCGGCGTGGCGTTGAACGACGGCGTGCGGCGGGCCCTCGAAGCCGCCGCCGGCAAATCGATAAAAGTTCCCGCAAACCCGCAACTCATCGGCGCGCTCGGCGCCGCCATTCATGCGTTCGAAATCGCATCGGCGGAATAACTGCGTTTGCCGCGCCTTTTCTGATATTCCAGAATAATTGAATTGAACTCTGTTATGTGGTTGGCGTGTCCGTGTCGCAGTATGGGCATTTGCCGCCGGGCGGCCCTTGCGGCGCGGCGGGCATTGGCGCCTGTTTCTGATACTGCACTTTCACTCCGAGGTCTTCGAGAGTCACTTCCGGGTGAAAGACCGCTCGCGAAATAATTTTTTTAAGGCGTCCGCTTCCGCAGTTAGAACATTTCCTGACGACGATGCGGCCTGAACCGAGGGATTCTATGAATTCATTTCGCGTTCCGCATTTTTTGCATTCATATTCGTAAACGGGCATTCATGACCTCAAGGCATTTGTTGTCGAACAGATAAAAAAGAGCGATAAAGAAAAACCGCTTTTTTATTATACTTACATATTATAAGATTAATAAGCGTGTAAAAGAAGAGGCGTGAGCCCGCACGGAAGGTGAAGCGATGAAATATTTGGCGGCGACGGTTCAGATGACTTCAACGAACGACCTGGTTCGGAACGCAGAGCGTGCGCTGGAACTTGTAGCGGAGGCTGCTGATAGAGGCGCGACATTGATCGGATTGCCTGAGAACTGGCTGATTTTCCGTGAGAGCGGCGATCCGCGGCCGGCGCCGGTGAACGTTGACAGCGGCCCGTTCGCGGAACTGCGGGCTCTTTGCAAAGAGAAGGAAGTCACGCTTGTCGCTGGCACGATTCCCGAAGCCGCTCCGTCGGGGAAGCTATTTAACACTTGCCACGTGATCGGACCTGACGGCGGAATCGTCGCGTCATATAGAAAGATACATTTATTCGACGTGTCGATCTCTGGGGGAGAAGCGCATAAGGAATCGGAACATATAATGCCGGGTCGCGAGGCGATTGTGGCGAAGACCGACAGCGGGCCGGTCGGGCTGACGATTTGCTACGATCTGCGGTTTCCGGAACTCTTCAGGCTTCTGGCGCTGCGTGGAGCGCGGGTGATATTCACGCCTGCCGCTTTCACGCTCCACACAGGTAAGGATCACTGGATTGCGCTGCTGCGCGCGCGCGCGATCGAGAATCTCGTTTACATCGTCGCGCCAGCTCAGTACGGGCAAAACACGAAGAAGCGGCAGACATTCGGCAAAAGTCTTATCGCTGACCCGTGGGGAAATGTCATAGCGACGGTTCCAGATCGCGAGGGTATCGCAATAGCGGAGATTGATTTCGAGGCTCAGGACGCGATACGCGCGCAACTCCCTTCACTGAAGCATTTCCAGAGTTGGCTGTTTGATGAAATAAAGGACAATGGGTCTAACAAATAATACTTGAAGAGGGCGACAGACGGATGAAAAGGCAACTATTGTGCGCGGCATTTTTTATGATATTTGCGGCGGCGGCGCAAGCTGCTCCGGTTCAGAGAATTCATGCGATACAAAGGCCGTTGTTCAGCGTGCCGGCGATCGCTCAGGCGGGAGAATCGTTTTCGATCAAGCTGAAAGTCCCGGCAGGCGCCGCTTTAAAGGAGGCGTATCTGGACGGGATTGAAGACTCTGCGGTTCATATAGCGCTAGCGCTGCAACCTGCGGCTTCCGAGAACGGCCTTTCGGTTTTCTCGGCGAAGGTTCCAAAAGATACGCCGGAATCTCTATACGATCTCGGCGTTTTGTTTTCAAACGATACGCAGGACTCGCAGCCGCATTCTGTAAAAGTCATTAAAGAATTCAAAAAGGATTTTGATTTCATTCATCTGACAGACATTCATTTCAACCTGACTGACTTGCCGGGGAAGGATTTGAATCGGATAAGGCGGCGAATCATTCAGGACATTGCGAAATACAACGTTGAATTTGTCCTGTTCGGCGGCGACCTGAGCGAGAATCCGGAAACATACGACTGGGACTTTGTTTATAGTTATGAGGAATTTCTGCGCTGGCTTCGCGCGCCGATCTTTATGGTTCCGGGGAATCACGAGCTATATTCTGATATGGTGAACGGCGTCGAGACTAACGGAAGCGATTACTGGAAGGCGACGTACGGGCCGACATATTTCTCATTCGATTACGGCTCGATTCACTTTTTAGGAATAAACACATACGACTGGCCGCCGCGGAACATTGATGAGGCGAAATCGACGAACACCGATAACGCATACATCGGACGCGAGCAATGGGAATGGCTGAAGAAAGATCTCGCGGAGTCTTCGGCGCGCGGGGAAAGCTGCGTGGCATTCACTCACATACCTATCGAGTCAATGCCCGGCGGCAAGGCGGCGGACGGCGACGGCATCGAAACTCCGAACACGAAACAGTTCACGTCTCTACTCAGCAAGAGCGGCTGCACTCATATATTCGCGGGCCATCTGCATTTTGAATCAGTAAATAAATTCGGGAAGCTGACGGAAGTGTTGACGAGGGCGAGCGGCACGGCTGTGGGACACAAGGACAGCGGCTGGGTTTTCCGGATAGCGCATGTGCGAGGCGGCAGGGTAGCCGGCTGGGAGAACCACGAGATCAAGTTCGCCGATATCGACGGTCCGGCGAAGAAATAGACAAGATCATGTCGGAACAAGCTGAAGAGCGCAAAGCCGCCGCGCCTGCGTTGTGGCTGATATTCGCGATTTTTCTTAAACTTGGCGTGACCGCGTTCGGCGGCCCGGCGATGATCGCATACATACGAACAACAATAGTGGAAAGAAGGGAATGGCTGACAGAAAGCGTGTTCAGCGAGGGAGTCGCTCTGTGCCAGATAATTCCCGGCGCGACAGCGATGCAAACAGCCGCATACAGCGGTTTGTGTTTGCGGGGAGCGCCCGGCGCCGCGGCGTCCTTCTTAGGATTCGGAGCGCCGGCATTTATATTCATGATGGTTCTATCAGCATTGTATTCAAAAGCGGAAAAGCTCCCTTTCGCTGTCGCCGCTTTCGGCGGATTACAGGCGATGGTAGTGTCGATAGTGGCGGTCGCGGCGCTTTCATTTGGTAAATCGTACATAAAAAATTTGCGTGGCGCGGCTATGGCGGTTTGTTCCGCATTACTGTTCGGGTTCGGATTGAACCCGGTAATCGTGATAGCGTTTTCTGTGTTGGCCGGGCTGTTGATCATGCCCGGCAAAAAAGCGGATGCGTCATGCGCGCAAGTACGTACTGCGCCAAATCTTCGCGCCGTTATTTTGATGATCGCGGCAGCCGGCGCGGCATTCGTTTTTTTGTATTTCTTCGATCGGAGACTTTTCAGACTTGCCGCGCTGATGTCGCGGATAGACTTGACGGCGTTCGGAGGCGGATTTTCGTCTCTGCCGATGATGTTTAATGAAGTTGTGCAGGCGCGTCATTGGTTGAGCGCCGATGCATTCATGAACGGGCTTGCGTTGGGCCAGGTCACGCCTGGGCCGATTGTCATCACGGCGACATTCATTGGATATCGCCTATATGGAGCGATCGGCGGAGCGGTCGCGACAATCGCGGTATTCCTTCCATCTTTTCTTTTGGTAATCGCAGCGACGCCCTATATGGACAGGCTCCGCTGCTCGCTGCGGTTTAATAAGGCAATTGAGGGAGTATTATGCTCTTTCGTGGGGTTGCTACTGTCGGTAACGGTCAATTTCGGCCTTCGCGTTCACTGGGACGCGCCTCGCGTTTTGCTTGCGGTCGCGACTTTCATTCCTCTCTACTTTAACGTAGGCGTCTTCTGGGTTGTTCTCGCCGGCGGCGCTGTTTCATTGTTATTGCTATGAACATCGGCGCCTCAGTGTCACTCTAAAATATAGTAAATGAACACAGCAAGAAACGGCAGGACGAGGTGA
>JBAYJY010000109.1:0-14421 GCA_041664945.1 bacterium
CAGCGGTTTGAAAGATTCGAGTCTTACATTTTATTTCAAAAACATCGATTCCGCGCTGATGGTCTTTGTCGGGATGATCGGCGCGCATACAGCTACCGTGCAGCATCGCACAATTGTCCACGGCGACATCGGCGCCGCTATGGAAATCCTGAGAGCAATGAGCGTCGTTCAAATCTATTTGTTTCCCGGTTTTGTCCTCAAGAATACATTCAGGCGGCCGCCGAAACTCAGCCCCGGCGAACTGCTGTTCAAGGCATGGTTCATGATGCGCCTCGGGCCGGGCCTCCTCGCCGCCGCAGGCAGGCAATCCGATATCAATTGACAAGGGAGCTGGCAAAATGAACTCCGATTTCTACGAATTTTTCTGCCCGGTCAAAGTAATCAGCGGCTTACAGGCGCTTTCCAATCTGCCGCATGAAATGGATCAACTAAGCGTTCACCGGGCGCTCGTCATCACCGACAAAGGCGTCGCCGGCGCGGGCCTTATCAAACACGTCGAAGCCGCTTTCGAAGGCTCAAATTGCTCAATCGGCCACATATTCGAAGAAACGCCGGTCGACTCGAGCAACGTCGTTGTCAATCAGGTTGCCGACCTGTTCCACGAGAAAAAATGCGACTGCTTCGTTGCGGTCGGCGGCGGCAGTTGCATAGACACCGCGAAAGGCGCAAACATCGTCGTCACCGAGGAAACAGACGACCTGATGAAATTCCGGGGCGCCGAGCGCTTAAAGAAACCCATGAAGCCGCTTCTCGTCGTCCCGACCACCGCCGGAACCGGCTCGGAAGTCACGCTCGTGGCGGTCATCAGCAACGTTCAGGCCGGAGTCAAAATGGCTTTCACCTCCGACCGCCTGTACCCGAACGTTGCAATCCTCGACCCGAAAATGACGTTGACCCTGCCGCCAAAAATCACCGCCGCCACCGGCATGGACGCCCTCACTCATGCCATCGAGGCCTATTGCTCCTTGCAGAAAAATCCCATATCCGACTCTCTCGCGCTCAGCGCGATAAAACTCATCGCAGCCTCGCTCGTGAAATGCGTGGAAAACGGAAGCGATGAACGGGCGCGTCTATCTATGGCAAACGCCTCGCTGCTCGCCGGCATGGCGTTTTCCAACGCCATGGTCGGCGTCGTGCATGCGCTCGCTCATGCCGCGGGCGGCGTCTGCCACGTGCCTCACGGCGTCGCCAATGCGGTCCTGTTGCCGTTCGGCATGGAGCACAACCTCGGAAAACGCGCCGCTGTCATCGCCGAACTCGCTTCGGAGCTCTGCGCCCGCGAAACAGCGGGCTGCGACATGGAACGCGCCAGGGCCGCCATTCAGGCTGTGCGAGATCTAAATAAAAAATTGAATGAACTGAGCGGACTGCCCAACCGTCTGCGCGACGCCGGAGTCCCGGAGGATAAACTCGAAGCGATCGCCCGCGTCGCCATAAATGACGGCTCAATCGTTTATAATCCGGAGGACGTCACTTTCGAGGAAGCGCTCGGCATCCTTAGACTCGCTTACTGATTTTTCTTTGAAACGCTGGGGATTTACCCGGCCATAAATCAATTAACTAAATATACAACAACATTTATATTCATTCGCGACTGACGATCATCAGCGCCGTGCCGATCGTGCGCTCTTCCGCGCCCCCAAGGTCCTCCGCGTTAGGCAACGTTCCGGATCTAACGTATTTGTTTAAAAAATCGAGTCCGCGATCGAGCCACTTTTTTTCCATCGCTCCGAGCAAAAGAGTATTCAGAGTTTCGCCGTGTAGGATGAGTTCTGCGGATGCGCCGCCGTCGAGGTTGACCGCTTCATCGCATCCGACGGCGGCCATGAACCGGGCTGCTTCGGACAAAATCAGCCCTTCCGACTCGCCCGGCCGGCGGCCCTCGAACAACGCCACCGTGACATCAGCGCCGCCTGTGATTCCGATGCAGACGCGCGGCGCGAGCTGCCGATAGTGCGTCAGCACGGAATTGAGCGCAGGAAACGGCGGCGCTCCCTGAACGAATCCCTGTCCGACAAGAAACGCCGTATCAATTGAGTTCGGAACGCCGTTCTCGACAAGCGCCGGTCCGGCTTCGAGAGCCTGCCGCGCGTCGCCAAGTTCCGCGCGCCCCTTTTCGTTCAAAACATACGTAACTTTCTCCACATATCTTACGTCGCGTTCGCTGAGGCCGCTCCAAGCCTGTTCCGGCGCGGAGACGACACAGCCGTTCACCGGCACATGCAGACCGCCGTTCCTGCCTGTCGCGGCGACAGCGCCGCCGATCAGCGCCGCCTCGATTGCGCCTTTGCAGCGCGGGGTCGCTTTGTCCTTCCATGCCGGCGTGTAGCACACAACCCGCTCCGCGTCCGGTTTGTTTATCAATTCAGGATTTAGCGCCGTCCGCGCGCGCTTGGAATCGCGGAACTCAATGGTGACATGCGTCATGTCAGCGCGCGCGATCCTATAGCGGCCGTCCGAAGACGCCAGAAACGCCGCGCGGCCATACAACGGCGGAAACCGGATGACTCCGTCCGTCATAAGCAACCCGATTGCGTCGCCCACCCGCGTGTGATCCGGATAAAATCTGGATGCGCGGCACCACAGCCGCTCGATGAAGATGAAAAAGCCGCCGTTCACGGCGCCGATGACGCCGCCTCCGTCGCCATCTTTTCGGCGCTGCTCCGTCCAGCCGGACAGTATGTCGCTAAGCCGCGCCGCCGGGTTTTCCGTCGCGGCGCCCGCCGCCACCGGTATAAGCCCATAACCTTCGCCCCCGGGCATGCTCAGGAAAATCGCGACCTGCTTGTCTTCGCGGCCCTCGCGTTCAATTGTAAGATTCACGCGCACGCAACGCGGCTGTCCGCAGATAATCTCGGACCCGACAACCTTGACGCCCGGGATATCCCCGAGCCCCTTCTCCGGCGCGATCATACGAAAAATCCTTTAAAAATAATGATACTAATTATTATGGCTTAATACTTGGAAAAAACAATATCAGCCGCTTCGCCGGCGGCGGCAAATCAAATAGCGACACCTTTTCCGGCTTGTCCCTTTTTCGACAGAATGCACATAATCGCAAATACAATTGACAGTCTCATCTGTTGTAAATAAAATAGCCAATGATTGCGGCTATGTCGCAGGTGGCATAACGCGCGTTCGAGATGTAATTCGAGAAGTAATTTGAAATGTTGGTTAACGGATTTCAGCGCAACGCATTTTTCATACGGCGCAAGCCGGTTTTTTTTGACAGGCGTTGCGCTTAATAACACATATCGCGGACGTTCTCATTTATCGGCCGTAACGCATCTATCTCTTCACGGATACGCGAGGGCCTTTCAATAAATATTCTTACTACACGGATAATTTATCCGGGGAAAGCCAAGGAGGCAGTATAATGAAAAAAGGAATCCGATTCCTAATCGGCGCATCGGCAATGGCGTTTGCATTCATTTCATTCAGCCTGACAGCCGCTGCGCAAGAAAGCGATGTTTTCGAGCTGGGCGAAATTATTGTGACAGGCGCTCAGGAAAAGGCGCCTGTTATCAACACGACAACAGAAGTAACCGCCGCTGACATCGAAAAATCCGGCGCGACATCAGTTGGGGCGGCTCTCTCCGGCCTCAGCGGCGTGTGGACGACTACCGGCGGCAAAAACGTGATGAATGTCGAGATTCGCGGAATGTTGCAGGGGAAAGTTCTTGTGCTTTTGGACGGCGTTCCGATGACTTCGCCGTACGACGGCTATCTCGATCTGAACCAGATTCCGGTCGACAACGTCTCCAAGATCACCGTCGTAAAGGGCATAGCGTCCCCCCTGTACGGATCGGACGCAATGGGCGGCGTGATCAACATTATCACAAAGAAACAGTCCGGAAAAGCCGCAGGCAAGCTGAAAGTCGGACTCGATGAAGTCGGCTCTTACAACGAGGCCATATCTTACTATTTGCCGATCGGCGGCAGATCGCTGACTATTTCCGCGTCCGGAAGCAAATCGGACGGATTTAAAATGTCCGGCAACTTCATTCCCACAAACCTGGCCACTGAAGACGGCGGGCGGCGCCTCAACAGCGAGTTCGAGAAGAACAACATCGGGCTCAAATACGGACATGAGGGCACAAATCCTTTTTACATTAATTTCAACTACACGAAGAACAACATGGGCATGATGGTCAACACCACCTCGAATCCCATTACAGGAACTCTTACGAGAAAACTTTCGTCGTTCTCAAGATTCACGGATTGGAAAAGCTGGACTACTGACGTCAGCAGGGAACAGAATTTCTCCGACACCTTCAAAATCCGCGCAAAAGTTTACTATCACAAATTCGGCAACACGGTCACCCAGTACACAAACAATACTTTTTCAACGATAGCAAACCAGAGCGGCACGCCGTTCATCAGCGCATACGACGATTACGACGCCGGCATGCGCCTTCTTTCCGACTGGGCGATCACGAAGAATCACCAGCTCAATTTCTCGCTCAACGTCGTCGAAGATCAGCACAAGAAACAGCCCAGCCCGAGCCTTCCCTGGGACGAGTATGTCACCCGGACAATTTCACTCGGCGCGGAATCAAATGTGAAGCTGAGCGAAAGACTGGCCTTTGTCACCGGCGCAAGCTATGACAGACTGACTCCGAAGTCAAGTTCGTATTACTCCTACAACACGGCGGGCGCGGTTGTCGCGACCGGACCGCTGACCAAGGCGGGCGGCGATACGAATTCGGCCATTAACCCGATGTTCGGAATCAACATCACTCCCGACGAGAAGAATTCGCTCCATGTCACTTTCGGAAGAAAAACGCGATTCCCCACTCAAAGCGAACTTTACGGCAGCAACAACGGCAATCCGGACCTCAAACCCCAGAAAAGCAACTCGTTTGAAACCGGATATGAATACAAATATGATTGCGGCTATGCGTTAAACCTCACGGCTTTCTCCAACAGGGTTTCCGGACTGATTTATTCGCCTTCCTCGACCATCCAGCTCACCAACATGAGCCGCGCGTCATTCAAGGGATATGAAATCGGTCTCAAGAAAACAACCGGAAAACTGACCGGCAGCCTGATGAGAACTTATGTGAGCGCACGAGACAGGGACAATAAAATCTTCCTGACGAATATTCCCCTGCGAAAAACCGATTTCGACCTCGCTTACAACTTCTACAAATCGATGGTGTTCGATCTTTCGAGCATATATGCCTCGCCGAGATACACATCGGCAACCAACATGCTCCCGTCCTACACCGTCATCAACGCCGGTTTGAGCGGCGAGCTCAAGAGTCTCAACACAAAGTGGCATCTGTACGTCAACAACGTTAACGACAGAAACTACATGCAAGAAGACGGTTATCCTCAGGCAGGCCGCACAGTGCGCGGAATGCTCGAGTACAACTTCTAACATCATTTCCGCGCAAGCGGAATTTGGAGCCTCATGGAATTTATTGTCACGGCGGCGCTCTGGTCGCGGATAGCGTTGAGCGCCGCCGCTTTTTTTTCAGCGGTATTCATTCGCGGCGAATCGGCCGCCCGTTCGGCGATTCGCGCGCTGCTCTTGTTTTTTGTCGCCGTAAACGCGATTATTCTCGCTCTCTATTTCGCTTACGGACCGAATTTTCCTCTCAACCACAAATATGACGGCTTCTTCTTCGGCACATTCACTCTGTCTCTTATTGTCCTTCTTTACATGAAAAGCCTGAAATCGCGGGCGCCTCTCGCAATCGCCGCCTCAATCCTTCTCGTCTTTTCCGCCGCCGGAATATACGGCGCCAAGGTCGAGGCGGTCATGCGGCTGACGAACATGATTCCCGCAGCTCTGCTGTTCGTAATATTCCGGGACGTTTCCCTCATGTTCTTCGCGTTCAGCGCTGCCGTTTCCGCAGTCGAACTCTTCCGGCCCGGGAAGACTTTCACGCCGACCGGCAGAATGTCCGACGCCATGTACAGCCCTGTTCTATGGGGATTCATCGCATTTTGCTTTTGCCAGCTTTTCGGATCGCTCTGGGCTTTGTCAAGCAGCTACGGAGACGTCTGGCTCTGGAAACAGTCTTTCCTTTTCTCGGCGGTTGTCTGGATTTACTACGGCGGCATGCTCCACGCACGCTACATCCCGAAATGGCCCGAAAAACTGTTTCCGGCATTAGCCGTTTTCGGATTTTTCATGCAGATTTTTTATCTGTATTATTATTCCGCATATTTCGAAATCAGGTGAAACGCGGCTGAATGATGGGCATAACAAACGTGTCTGGCAACAACGGATTTATTGCAAAGGCCTGGCGGGCGCTGGCGTCAATGCGTCTTTTCTGCATCCTCGCTTTTCTCATCGCTTTCTGGTTCTCCGCCGCCCTTCTACTCTATCTTAAATATTTCGCGCTCTTCAAGGAAATTGATCGCAACGTGCTGATCGACTGGCTGTTCTCGAAAAGCCTGTTCGGCGACCCGGTAAGAATATGGCTCCTCGGGCTGATCGCGCTCATTGCCCTTCTGGGCCTCAACCTCGCCGCCTGCATGCTCGACGACTTCGCCATGCTTCTCCGCTTGCTGAAAAGAAAAAACGGCTCTTCGCGGTTTGCGCTGTCTAAACTCAGCATACTCGTCGTGCACCTTTCTTATATCATCATACTTTCCGGACATCTGACAACAGCCGTTTCAGGCTACCGGCTAACTCTCGACATCGCGCCGGGCAAAACAATCGGCGGCGCGCCGGTCCCCTTCACAATGCGCTGCGATAAAGCCGAAATCATCGTGGGCATGCGGGGCCGCTTGATGGCAACAGGCGTCATGACAATGAATCCCGGACGCGATAATGAAGAAAAGATCGTTCTGAAACCGGGAAAATCCATCTGGTATAACGGCGTCATGATAGACATGGAAGCAAAAACAAAAAGAAAAGCTTCGCCCGGCGGCGCAATAATCAAATTCGCTCCCGCCGACGCGACGCCCGCCGTGAGGCTGACAAAAAATTATGGCCTCTATCTCGACGCGGTGGGCGGAATAATATTTTTTATCGGTATAATCATGAGAATGATGTTCAGAAAAGAACAATCAATATAAGGAGCATATTATGAAAACATTCCGAAATAAGATCGCCGCGGGAATCGCGGCGGCGGCAGTCCTGATTTCCTTCGCTGTTTGCTATGCGGCCTACGTCGGCCACGAGGACGACCGCGACATCGCCGCGTTTCTAAAAGCTTACCCGGCGGCGAAGGGAACCTCGCTCGACAGTTGCGCCCTATGCCACCGCGACGGCAACGTGCCCGACCCGGACAAGCCCGGAAAAACAAAATACATCAACGCCTGCGACTACTGCCACGTCGTATCATGGCAAGGCAAGAAACCGTACAAGGAATCTCTTAACAAGTTCGGGCTCGCCTATCTCGCCGCCGGGCGCAACGCGGCCGCTTTCAAAAAAATCGCGACGAAGGATTCCGACGGCGACAAATTCACAAACGCCGCCGAAATCGCAAAAGGCGCCATGCCCGGCGACGCGAACAGCAACCCGAATCTCAAAGCGGCGCCCAGCGTCTCCTTCACGCTTGAGCAACTCAAAAAAATAGCGAATGTTGAACAGACTATTTTCATGAGTTCCACGAAATCAAAGTCCGGAGACACCTACAACGACTACGGCGGGGTTCGCCTCATAGACGTTCTTAAAAAAGCCGGCATGTCGAAAAACGCGGACTCCGTCGACGTTATCTCCGTCGACGGCTATACGAAAACTTTCAAGATTGATGAACTGGAAAAGCTGTATAAGCAAGGCGCCCCAGTCTTCGGCCTGGGCGTGAAAGAACTCGGCGACTGCGGGTGGGTTCATTACAATTCCTCGAAGTTGGCAGCCGGCCAGCCGCTGCCTCCGGCAAACATCATCATCGCCTTTGAGGAAAATGGAAAACTGATGGACCCCTCGGTTTTCAACAAAGCCGACGGAAGAATCATAGGCGACGGCCCCTATCGCGTTATCACTCCGCAGACGAAAAACGATCCGCCCGACCTGCCGGAACATGCAGATCCTTCGTGCGCGTCCAAAGTCCCCGAAGCCAACCGCTTCCACACAGACTACGACCATAACGCAGGCAACGCCACGCGCGCTACTGTCGCTATCAGAATCAACCCGCTCCCGAAAGGAACACGCGATTTCGACTGGGAGAAAAACGGCTGGGACTATATCGCGAAAAAGAGTATTATTGTGTTTGGAAATCTTACAAAATAAATGGCGGACGAATGAGAGGGCAGAGAATGAAATTCACATATAAAAGATTATTAACGGTCGCTTTCGCGCTCGCCGCGGCCGCCGTGATTCTACTTCCAACCGCGTCACACGCGAAGAAATCCAAAATCCCTGTTCTTCGAATGGCGACAACGACCAGCACGGTTGATTCAGGCCTGCTCGACTTTCTGCTGCCGAACTTCGAGAAAAAATTCAAGGTGAAGGTGGAAGTCATCTCCGTCGGCACCGGCAACGCGATCAAACTCGGAGAGTCCGGCGACGTAGACGTCATTCTGGTGCACGCGCGGGCGGCAGAGGATAAATTCGTCGCGGACGGATTCGGCGTCAACAGGCGCGACGTGATGCACAACGATTTTCTGATCGCCGGCCCGCCCGCCAATCCCGCCGGCCTGAAAAAAGACGACAAAGGGCCGGAAGCGTTCAAAAAGATCGCTGATAAGCAATCTATTTTCATCTCGCGCGGCGACAAATCCGGCACCGACATGAAGGAAAAAGAAATCTGGAAAGCCGCCGGAATCGCGCCGGCCGGCAAGTGGTTCATGGAATCCGGGCAGGGAATGGGCGCCACGCTGACTATGGCCGACGAACTCGGCGCATGCACACTCGTGGACCGCGCGACTTTCATCTCGTACAAATCGAAGGTCAAACTCACGGAGCTTGTCGAAGGCGACGCGGCTCTCTTTAACCCCTACGGCGTCATCGCCGTCAACCCGAAAAAAAACAAGTACGTAAAATACGATCTCGCGATGAAATTCATAGGCTGGCTCACATCTCAGGAAGGCCAGAAGCTGATCGGCGAATACAAAGTCCAGGGCGTCCGGCTTTTCACGCCCGACGCGAAAAAATAGAACTGACAGTTTCCATAATAGCCGTCATTTTTCGAAAACATAAGAACGTAGCGCGCTGCGACCCACAAAAGGATATTGGTTTTCAAACCGCCGGAATTTTTGTATAGTTATGTTTGGTAAATTATGGACTTTATAAGCGAAGGTTTCGTCAAATCGCTCCACATCATCGCTTCCGGCGACCGGGAAGCGTTCGGCATCCTGTTTCTTACGTTGCGCGTCTCCATTATCGCCACGGCGATCGCCACGCTGCTCGGCGCGCCGCTCGGTTTCATTATCGGCGTCTCGAAGTTTCGTGGAAAAGGAATCGCGCTGGCGGTTCTGAACACGGCGATGAGCCTTCCGACGGTGACTGTGGGCTTGATAGTCTTCGGAATAATCTCGCGGCGCGGGCCATTGGGATCGATGGGCCTTCTTTTCACGCCGGCAGCGATTATCATCGGCGAAGTCATACTCGCGCTGCCGATAATCACGGCGCTTGTGTGCGCGGCGGTGAACGGGATGGACGAGTCCGCCCGCAAGACGGCGATGACGCTCGGAGCTGGGCCGTTGCGGGCGGCGCTCACGGTCATCAGCGAGGCGCGATATGCCATCCTCGCGGCTGTTGTGGCCGGATTCGGCCGCGTGATAGCGGAGGTCGGCTCTGCGATGATGCTCGGCGGCAATATACGCGGCGTCACGCGCACGCTGACGACGGCGATCGCGTTCGAGACAGGCAAGGGCGAATTCGGATTTTCATTCGCGCTGGGCATTCTGCTGCTGCTGCTCGCGTTCGCCGTGACAGGCGCATTTCATCTAATACAGAGGCGGGCCTGATGGCGGCTGCGTTCGAAATTAAAAATCTGCGGAAAACATACGGGCCGCGCGCGATTCTCAACGTCGCTCATGCCGAACTTCCGGCCGGGGAGATAATCGCGCTCGTCGGCCCGAACGGTTGCGGCAAAACAACACTGCTCGAATGCCTTAACGGACTCGCTAAACCCGACGGAGGCGAGATTCTGTTTTTCGGCGAACCGCTCAAGAGCGCTTCGAGAAAACAGATGTCTCTTGTTTTTCAGTCGCCTTATATGTTCAATTCGACCGTGGAGCAAAACGTAGCGTACGGGCTTCGCGCGCGTCAGGGAACTGATGCGGCGGCAGTCAGAACAGCGCTCGAAACGGTGAGGATGTCGGATTTTTCAAAACGGCGCGCTAAAAATCTTTCCGGCGGCGAGGCGAAACGCGTGGCGATCGCGCGAGCGCTTGCGATATCGCCGCGCGCGCTCCTGCTCGATGAGCCGACGGCAAACGTGGACGGCGAAAACACGGCGATCATAGAGGAAACAGTTCGCTCTCTCTGCCGCGAGCGCGGCGCGACGGTCATTATCGCCACCCACGACCGCGAACAGGCGGTCCGGCTCGCCGACCGCGTTCTGCTCATCCACGCCGGCAACCTCGTGCCGTTCCATCCGGACAACCATTTCAGCGCAATTCTGTCGCAAACAGGGCTTGAAAAATTAGTGACAATCGGCGACAACCTTCGCGCGGTAGTTTCAACTCCGAAAATGCCCGGGCCGGTCTCATGCACGATACCGCCCGATGAAATCATAGTTTCCTCGGCGCCTCTCGTTTCCTCGGCGCGCAACTGCTGGTCCGGACCGGTGACCGGCATAACCCTCGATAACGGACGCGTCCGCGTCGTCGTCGACGCCGGAGCGCCGGTCGTGGCGACAATCACCAGAGCCTCTTTCGACAGTCTTCAGCCCACGATAGGAACAACGCTTTACCTCACATTCAAAGCGTCTTCGGTTCTCGTTTTCTGATTGTTAAGCTCAAATCCGCCATTAGGATTTGGGCGCAATGGTTCAGAGCGGATGAGATGCGAGGCAGCAGACGTATTTTTTCGTAGGGGCACAGCATGCTGTGCCCATCAAATGAGCGACCACGTTCATGAACAAAATAATGCGCCGATAACGAAGCGGATCGCCGCTATGAACATTGTCCCGGATTCGGCGTTCTATTGACGAATCCGGGTTAAAAAGCAGTGGATTTATTTCTCTGCGTCGAGATGCCCGCCGGCTTCGTCTTCGAGCGGATAGATGTCGCTGTTCGGCGGCGGCGGCGGAAGCTCGAAGTAGCCGCAGGCCTGCTCGCGAAGCCGGATGCGTTTCGTGAACACCATTTCGAAAACGGAGCCGCCCTTCAGCGTGACTTCGTAGTCCACATCTTTTTCGGGATAAATTGCGATGATTCCGTCGCGGCTTTGCAGCCCAAGGCCGGCCTCCGCGAACTCATTTATTTCGAGCGGCGACGGGAACCCGACGAAATGGTACTCTCGCGAATCCTCTTCATTTGTATAAGGCCGCGGCAACATGCCGAGATTGAGCGCCTCGAAGCGGATCAGGCGCTCGGTTTCCATGACGCGATGTATCTGATTGAGCGCTTTCTCTGGAAGATTCGTATTTGAAAACGAAAGGAGAATGCGGTGCGGATTGATTTCCTCGTAGATCGACGGCGTGATCGGTTGAGCGGTCTTAATAGTCAGGACCTCGTGAATGCCGTCGCGGTCCATATTGATATTCTCAACGGAATTGAAAGGTATCGGGCGAAGCTGCGTGGGTTCCTGCCCGATGCGGAAGAAATGCAGAGTGACGTCCATTCCGTCGACTTTCATCTCGGCTTCAACGTCTGACTCTACGTATGCGATGAGAAGCATGTCGAGCTGAGAATCGAGAAAACGGATTCCGCCGGAGGGACCTGTGACAGCGCCGCGGCGCATCATCTGTATTTCGAATTTCTCAACGCAACTGCCGCGCAAGCCCGCGACGAGGTTCTTGAGCGACGCCATGGCCTCTGTGTTGTCAAAAGTGATTACAAGGCGATTGCCGGCCCCGTAACGGCTAATGGTGGGCATGCGCGGCTCGGTCAGGGTGACGCGCAGAATATCTTCGTCTTTCTTAATCGCGACCGAGGCGCCTTCCGCATTGGCGATAGAAGCTGCGCGCACAGCCGCGGGAAGCGCGGAAAGCAGACAGCCTAAAACCGCGCCGCACAACAGCGCAATTAAAACACTCTTTCGGAACCAATTAGTTTTTATCAATCCACGCCGCCCCCACGGGGTTCAGTGGGTCTACTGTTCTTCGGTCTTTCGCTTATTATACTTCGCAATGATCTCGTCCGCGACCCTTTTTGGAACTTCTTCGTAATGGCTCAGCTCCATGCTGTAGGTGCCGCGCCCGGAAGTCATCGAATCGAGGTCCGGCGCATAGCGCAGAAGTTCGGCCAGCGGACATGTGGCCTTGATGATTGTCGAACCGCTCGCCTGATCGGTCGTCACAACCCGCCCGCGTCGGCTGTTCAGGTCGCCGATGACGTCGCCCATGCATTCGTCCGGAACTTCGATCTCCAGATTCATTATAGGCTCAAGCAGGATCGGATTGCACATCATGACCGCTTTTTTAAATACTTCGCGCCCGGCGATCTGGAACGCGATGTCCTTGCTGTCGACCGGGTGCGTCTTGCCGTCGACGAGCGAAGCCCGGACGTCGACGAACGGATAGCCGGCGAGAACGCCTTCAGCCATTCGCGCGCGAATTCCCTTGTCGACCGACGGCCTGAAGTTCTGATCGATGACGCCGCCGAATATTTTGTCGGCGAATTCATAGCCGGCGCCGCTTTCGAGCGGTTCGAGGTCAATGAAGACGCGGGCGAACTGCCCTGCGCCGCCTGTCTGCTTCTTGTGCGTATATTCAACATATTTCGCCGCTTTGGTGATCGTTTCCCGGTATGGGATTTCCGGCGGCGCTACGTCGAGGTTGATCTGGAATCTTTTGCGAAGGCGGGATACGACAGTATCAAGATGCACCTGCCCTGTTCCGCAAATAGTAAGCTGTTTTGTCTGCTCGTCCCGCTTCGTTTTGAGCAGCGGGTCTTCTTCGAGAAGACTGTTGAGGCCGCGGCTTAACTTGTCTTCGTCGCCTCTTTCCTTGGGAGCTACCGCGAGCGCGATAACAGGTTCCGGAATATTAGCCGACGGCAGTATGAACACGTTCATCGGGTCGCAGATCGTGTCTCCGGTCGAGATTTCGTCGACCTTGACGATACAGGCAATGTCGCCCGGTTCCGCCGATTCGACTTGTTTCTGCGCTTTGCCGGTGATCATGAAAATGTTAGCCGCTCTGGCTTTGCGGTTCTTTTCCGAGATTGTAAGGTTTGTGTCCGGCTTGATCGTTCCGGAGAGAACGCGGAAAATGCTGAGCTTTCCGGCATACTGGTCAACCATCGTTTTGAGAACGGTGGCGGAGAAAGATTCAACGGCGGTAGGCTTGCGGACGGCGTCTTTTTCATTGCCGTCATGGCCGATAATATCGCCCTTCTGGTCGGGCGCCGCGGACAAACCGACAAATTGGTCGAGAAACTGTTTTACGCCGATGTTGGCCGTGGCCGAACCCGCGAAAACCGGGCACAACGTGCCTCCGGCTGAGCCGGCCTTCAGCGCCTTCGAAATTTCTTCCGGTTTCAATTCGCCGCCTTCGAGATAGCGCTCCATCAGCGAGTCGTTCGACTCGGCGACCGTCTCGAGCATCTTCTCGCGGTATTCAGCCGCGAAATCAGCGTATTCCGCCGGAATGTCGGACTCGGCGGCCTCGCCGCTCTTGTCGCCCTTGTCCGCGAAGTATTTCATCTTTATCAGATCTATAACGCCTATGAGTTTTTTTGATTTCACAATGGGAATTGTGATCGGGACAAATGCGAACTGGAGCATGCTCTGCATCGTCTCCCACAGCGCCGGGAAATCAGCAAGCTCTTTGTCCATGCCGGTTATAAACAACATGCGCGGCATTTTCAGCTCGTTGATAAGGCGCCAGAACTTCAGCGCCTGCGACTTGATGCCGTCACCCGCGTTGATTGTGAATATTGCGTTGTCCAACGTTCGGGCCACGAAACGGGTCTCGCTAAAGAAATCCGGATAGCCTGCCGTGTCCACAAGGTGAATTCTGCTGCCGCTGTAATCGAATGTGTAAATGGACGGGTAGAGCGTCATCTTCCGCTCAGTCTCTTCAGAGTCGAAATCCATCGCAGTATTGCCGTCTTCCACCCTGCCGAGACGATTTATCACCTTCGCGTCGAAAAGGATCGCTTCGGCCAGCGATGTTTTGCCAGTCCCTTTCGGCGATATGATACCTGCATTCCGAACCATGCTCATCCAAATGCCTCCTCTTTGCGCCCTTTCCCATTGACTTTTTGTTAGGGCAATGGTATTTTTATACTAATAAAAATCAAATAGTTCAATACAAAGGGGAAATTTATGTCGGCATGGGATGATGTACACATAAAACAACGGGTCGAAATCAACGCCAAAATGGTGAAGCAGGACATGACTTTCGG
>JBAYJY010000110.1:0-14275 GCA_041664945.1 bacterium
GAACGGCGGCCGTAACTATAACGGTCCTAAGGTAGCGAAATTCCTTGTCGGGTAAGTTCCGACCTGCACGAATGGCGTAACGATTTGGGCGCTGTCTCGGCATGGTACTCGGTGAAATTGCAATACCCGTGAAGATGCGGGTTACCCGCGAAAAGACGGAAAGACCCCGTGGAGCTTCACTGTAGCCTGGCATTGGGTTTTGGTCTGTTATGTATAGGATAGGTGGGAGGCGTTGATGGGAGATCGTTAGGTTTCCCGGAGCCATCCTTGGAATACCACCCTTATCAGATTGAAATCCTAACTCCGACCCGTAATCCGGGCGCAGGACATTGTCAGGTGGGCAGTTTGACTGGGGCGGTCGCCTCCAAAAAGGTAACGGAGGCGCTCAAAGGTACTCTCAGCACGGTCGGAAATCGTGCATCGAGTGTAAGGGCATAAGAGTGCCTGACTGTGAGACAGACATGTCGAGCAGAGTCGAAAGACGGACCTAGTGATCCGGCGGTTCAGTGTGGATTGACCGTCGCTCAACGGATAAAAGTTACCCCGGGGATAACAGGCTTATCTCCCCCAAGAGTTCACATCGACGGGGAGGTTTGGCACCTCGATGTCGGCTCGTCGCATCCTGGGGCTGTATAAGGTCCCAAGGGTTGGGCTGTTCGCCCATTAAAGCGGTACGTGAGCTGGGTTCAGAACGTCGTGAGACAGTTCGGTCCCTATCTTTCGTGGGCGCAGGAGATTTGAGAGGCTCTGTCCTTAGTACGAGAGGACCGGGATGGACAGACCTATGGTGCACCAGTTGTCACGCCAGTGGCACAGCTGGGTAGCTATGTCTGGATGGGATAAGCGCTGAAAGCATCTAAGCACGAAACCCACCTCAAGAAGAGATCTCCAAGCGCGCAAGCGCGTGAGGCCCCTAGTAGACTACTAGGTTGATAGGCCAGGAGTGTAAGGACAGCAATGTCTTCAGCTGACTGGTACTAATCGGCCGATGGCTTGACCTTTTGCAATAATTCTAATCCTATAAAATGGATTAACATCATGTTACCTTTACCTCTAGTATGACACGCTATGCACTTTCCAAGGCCCCGCACATAGGGCTTGTTTCAACAACTTAATACCCTACACCGATTTTTAATCCCGGTGACGATAGCGAAGGGGCCACACCCGTTCCCATCCCGAACACGGAAGTTAAGCCCTTCAGCGCCGATGGTACTTCAGGGGCGACCCTGTGGGAGAGTAGGACGTCGCCGGGGTTTTTATTTTAAACAAAATGCAAAAATAGGTAGCTGTGAACTGGTAGTTGGGAAAAGATGCATCGAGCAGCCTGTAGCAGGTAACGAGGAAAGACTTAAAAGAAGCAGCCAGAATTCAGAACTCAGAATACAGCGAATAGAAAAGCAAAAGACGTCATTGCGAGGAAGCCGTTTTATGGCTGACGAAGCAAACCCAAACTCAGTTCATATCTCATTCGAAGAAACCAGCAAAGCCATATCAGTTACGACAGTTGCTTCGTTTGGTGGAAAAGTATAATCTTATGATGGAGGATGATGTTTTATGACAGACTATCATATTAATATATTCTATAGCGAAGAGGACGGCGGTTATATCGCTGACATTCCCGACATCGAATCCTGCTCTGCTTTTGGCCACACTCCCGAAGAAGCGCTTGCTGAACTCGAAAAAGCTAAAAAAGCGTGGCTCGACTCAGCCCGCGATTCCGGAAAACCCATTCCCGAACCGCGTTATCGCCCCGTTATCTATCAAGTCACGGGGTGAATACCCGTAAGGGCAAGCATGCTATGCCCCACAATAATTAATTGCAAATTGGGACTAAGGATATCAGGGAGAGACGCCGTCAAAAAACTATTTTCAAAAAAATACGGTCAATATGTCCGTCATTGCGAGGAGCGAAGCGCGCTTTCCCGCGCGAGCGACGAAGCAATCCCGAACTCAGTTCCAGTCTCCTGCGCACGCTAATGAACAATTTATGGTATTAACCCCGGAATACTTTTTATTCTATTCTTCAAACCTTCTTTTAGTTGACCATCAGTTTCATAAAATAATATGCTGAAATGATTCTGATCGAAATGCACGAGTTCTGGTATTTCCTTACCTTCTTCTTTTTTGCAACATAGAATGACTTCTTTCCCAAGACCGAATCCAAATCCAGCTTCCCAATAAGCGCCGGCATTCTTTCCGGTTAAATCAACAATAATGAAACGGCTGTTTCGAATCCCTGCGTTTATCGCGTCGTCAATATTTACGCTTCTTGAATGATCGAGCATACATACTGGAGTAAATTCAAAGTCTTTATCCAAGACATTTTTTATTACATTTTCATAAATATCCTTATTTTTAAATTCCAATGCAACAAAGACCTCCATTGACGAAAGTCTCGGGTCTTTTGAGAGAATGTCATAAATTTTGTTATAACCAGTATTAGTTAGTGATACCCATATAAAGTCATCCTCATAGGTATCAAACCATATATATGACTTTTCCATTATAGCTTTTAAATAAAAAAAGCTTCTCTTGTATATTTTGAATAAAAGAAAGGATATGGTTTGCTATCATTACTTCTATCGTATGGAATTTTTACGTTATCTCCGGGAACAGGTGTTTTTTTGTAAATATTTAACAAGATACGATCCAAGATGTCAGTAACAGTTTTAGGAAAATTATCCTTTATATCGGAAAAATCATAAGTAATATCTTTTAATGCTTTGTCAATATTACTTTTATCTTCGAATATTAACGGATTAATGTCATTTCTTAATATCATTTCATTAATAAATGATGATATTTTATAACGATCTTCACCAAACACATCTTTAATTCTATCTGCTGCCCTATCGAATATTTTAAATTTACCGCCACAGTTACCGCAATTAAATTCAAAAATATCGGTAGCTGGATTTGACTTGAATTCACATTCTGATCCGCAAACAACGCATTTATCCATGGGAAATATCCTCCTTTATTGTGCGATTTAAGAATATATTATAACATATTTCATATAATATTTTATTAATATGTTTCTTATTGTCGATTATCATTGGATATTTAAATAAATGGAGATAAATATGTTTACAAACAAAAACGTAATCATCACCGGCGGGTCGAGCGGAATAGGGGAGGGGCTCGCGAAGCGGCTGTTTAAGCAAGGCGCAAATATTGCTCTTGTTGCGCGGGACGCGAAGAAGCTCACTCGTGTCAAGGATGAGATGCTCGCCGCGGGCGGCGCCGGCAAAGTAAAAACGGCTGCGCAGCCGAATGTCGCCGCTTTTTCCTGCGATGTCACCGATTATCAGGCGACTATAGAGACAATGAAGCGGCTCGCGGATGAATTCGGAACGCCGGATTTTCTTTTCAATTTTGCCGGGATTCTGAACAGCAACTATTTCGAGAATCTGCCGGTCGAGGATTTCAGAGCGCAGATGGAGACGAACTTTTTCGGGACTCTGCATTTCATAAAAGCTGCGCTGCCCTATATGAAAGGGCGAAAGGGCGCGCGGATCATAAATATGTCGTCCGTTTCCGGAATCATGGGCGTGTTTGGCTATTCATCATACTGCGCGTCGAAATTCGCCGTGGTTGGATTGTCGGACAGTCTACGCCTTGAGTTGAAACCGCAGGGGATCGAGATGCATCTGATATTGCCGCCGGAGATAGACACGCCGATGGTGGACGGGATACGCGAAACCCGGCCGCTTGAGAACGTTAAGTACACGCATTCGGCGGGGGTTCTCAGCGTCGACGAAGCGATCGATGACATTCTGTCAGGCATGTCGCGCGGAAGCTATGCGATAATTCCCGGCAAGAAGGCGGAGATGATCGTCGCCGCTAACAGGTTTCTGCCGGGCGCGTCGCGGTTTTTTGCGGACAAGATAATTAAGTCGTGTTACAAAGGCCCGGGCGGGAAAGGGCAGGTTTGAAGTCTGCCCCTACAAGCATTCGAGATGTACAGATGCAATATCCTATTTCCTTGTATTTCCATTATTAATCCTGTCATTCCGAGCGAAGAGAGGAATCTTCAATTAACATCAACAAGGAAAGTTTTATCGAGATTTCTCGTTTTACTCGAAATGACAAGCGCTTGGCAATTACGCATAGGCGGCGATAGGAATTGAGCTCGGGATTGCTTCTCCCGCTTAAAGCATGCGTGGCTGGCTAAAAACATTTCGTTCCTCGCAATGACGTATTGAATTATTTGTATTGCCGCCGTATTTTCCCTATAATTATCCGCGTTAATAATTGAGCAAGGAGCAAACAATGAAACCGTTATATGAATTCGATGGCACGATGCTGGATAACAACGACAAGTTCCAGCACGATTTTTTCAAGCGGTTCAAGCTGCGGCCGGCTGCGGCTCCGCTGCAGTTGACCGACACTATCGCGAAGAACTATCTTTTTCCGACATTTTACGGCGACGTGACGTGCGCGCAGGCGATTTTCATGTGCGATTACAAGAAGGCCGAAGAGATGATGCTGCATCCGAAGATCAAGCCGGTGCAGATGCCGCAAGGCCGCGCCATCGTTGCCTTCTCCTGCTACGAATACAAAAATGTCATGGGCGTTCCGCCTTACAACGAGATTGCGATGACGATTCCCGTGATGGTTGACTCGAAAATGAATATACCCGTGCTGCCGATGGTGGCGCAGAAATTATTTAAGGAATTCGGCTACTATGTTTTCTCGATGCCGGTCACTTCGCTTGAAAACAGGATTCGCGGCCACAAAATATGGGGGCTGCCTAAAGAGGTTCAGGAGATCGATCTGTACGAGGAAAGCGGCGACTGCGTTACAGTGGCGAAGGAAGAATCCGGCGAGCCGTACATAGAGATCCGGGTTCCGATGAAGGGAAAACGGGAGCGGTTCGACGAAACGGCGAATCTCTACTCGCGGCTCGGCGATGAGTTGCTGCAGAGCGAAACGAATTTCAAGGCTGATTTTCGAGTGACGAAAAATATGAACCTGCTCTTCAAAAAGGGCGTGGAACCGGACCGGAAATATCTCTGGATAGGCGACACGCCGTGCGGGCGGATGATCAAGAACCTCGACATCGAGGAGATGCCGTTCCAGTTGCGGTTCGCGAAGCACGTCAACAGTTGCTTCGATCTGCCGAATCCGAATTTCAAATCTCCGATAAGTTTCTAATGACACTAAGATAGGAAACGAGAACAAATAGGGGACATGGGGTGACGCGATGAAAGAGAATCCGAGCATAGTGATATTGGGCGCCGGCGCGATCGGCGGTTCGGTCGGCGCGTGGATCGCCGAAAAATATAAAGACATTTACTTTCTCGATCAGGGCAAGATAGCCGACGCGATGCGCGAGAAGGGCATCACGACATATCTCGGCGAGAAGAGCGATAAAAAGACAAATGTGCGCGTGAACGTCATCAGCGACCTCTCGGAGATTCCGACGCCGGACGCGATCGCGATTTGCGTGAAGAACTACAGTCTCGACGCCGTATCGAAAATGATCAAGGAAAAAGTCGGCGACGCGCCGGTGATCATAGCGATGCAGAACGGAATCGAGAATCAGGCGATTCTTCCGAAATATTTCTCGAAAATAATTTACTGCGTGATCAGCTATAACGCGTGGATAGACGAGCCGGGTGTGATCGGCTACCAGAAGCGGGGTCCGCTAATCATCGGAACTCTGATAAACGATTTGAACGATGAGATGGAAAAAATCGCTAAGGTGTTCAATAAAGGCGTTGAGACGATAATCACGCCGCACATACAGGACGCCGCGCGCTCGAAGATGGTCATCAATCTGACGAATTCGCTGACGACGCTGGTCGGCCACCGGGTTCGCGAGATATCGGATCCGTCGCTGTTTCAGAATCTGTTGTCGAACCTCACCTTGGAGGGCGCCCGGATTGTAAAGAACGCCGGCTACAAGGAGTGCAAGTTGGGCGGGATGCCGTCGTGGACGCTTCTCGCCGCGGGCGCGAAGCTGCCGCAGTTCATCACAAAGGGAATGTTCGAAAAGAATGTGGCGAAGATGGTGATGAGCAGCATGGCGCAGGATGTCATCATGCGCGGCAGCTCGGACTCCGAGCTTGAGTCGCTGAATGGCTACTTCATAAAGCTCGCCGACAAACAGGGAATGAAGGTTCCGTACAATAGAGCGGTATACGAACTCTGCAAGCGCGAATTTGCGAAACCGAAGTTCGAGCCGATCGACGTGACGGAAGTCTATGCGAAAGTCGAAGAATATATCAACAAATGAGAGAATCGGAATGAAAGAGATAGACGCGAGGGGACACGCTTGCCCGGAACCGGTTTTGATGACGAAACGGGCAGTCGAGGCGGGAGCTTCTGAAATCTCCGTTTTGGTGGACAACGAGGCTTCGGCGGACAATGTCGTTCGGTTCGCGAAGAAGGCCGGCTTCAGCGCCGAAACGGCAAAGCGCCGAGACGATTTCAAAGTGTCGTTGAAGAAAACCGAAGATAAACAGATTGGCGACGTCGAGGTTGTTTGTGATGCGGCGGCGTCAAAAATGATAAAAGATAAGGTTCTGCTCATCTCAAGCGATTCGCTCGGCCGAGACGACCGCGATCTCGGAACGCTGCTTGTGAAGGTTCTGCTGAACGCGCTCGCCGAGAATGAAGCGCTCCCCGAAAAGATCGTGTTTATGAACGCGGGCGTCAAACTTTGCTGCGAGGGTTCTGAGTCGCTCGACGCTTTGAACCAGCTCGCCGGGCAGGGCGTGGAGTTGCTGGCTTGCGGCACTTGTCTGAAGCATTTCGAGATATCCGAAAAATTGCAGGTTGGAAGGGTCTCGAACGCGTACGAGATAATGAATGTGTTGCTCAAGGGCAATGTACTGCCCTGGGCGTAATTTTCCCCGAAACAAATAATTATTGGCAGGGCGCAGCATGCTGCGCCCCTGCATAATCAGTATTTTCCACAAATGTTGTGTTGCGCTACAATATTATAAAAGCATCGTCATTGTGAGTCCCGTTCTATCGGGGCGTGGCAATCTTAGACATGAATTTTGAAACTGAGTCTGGGATTGCTTCGTCACTTCGTTCCTCGCAATGACGTTAAGGATGTGTTATGAAACGGGAAATACAGGAATCGCCAGAATCGATTGTCAGAGACGGCAGGATCTTGAACGGCATATTTCGAAAGCCGATAAGAAATATGAATTTCGGCGATGTTAAATGGCCGGGAGGCTTCATCGAAAAATCCTTGCGATCTCTCAAGCTGAAGGAATGGCTTGGATTTACAATTGAGCATCCGGATTGGCATCTGATTGCATTCATGCAGGATGCCAAGTGTCTCGCTTCGTCGAATTTATTCGCATATGACCGGCGGAACAATACGCTGATTACCTATGAGCGGAACGGGTTGCCGGGCGCAGTTCGGATGGCTGCGAATTTGCTGGACGACAGGAGCGAGCATGTAGCGCGTGGATACATTATGGAGTTTTACAGCCATATAGACGCAGGAGAGCACACAATAAGAATCGAGATAGAAGGAACGTGTAGGAAGCCGGGCGTCTCCGCCGAGATCGTTTTGACGGAAGACCTTTCGAGCGTACAGCCGTTCGTGGCGAGTTTTCCGCTGCGCGGGAACAACAATATGTTCACGCACAAGGCGCCGATGCCGGCGTCGGGCTGGTTCAAGATCGGCGGAGAGAAATTTGAATACGATCCGTCGCGGGATATCGCCATCATGGACGAGCACAAATCATATTTTCCGTACATAACGGTTTGGCAGTGGGCAACATTCGCCGGATACGACGCCGCGGGGCGTCTCATTGGAGTGAACATAGGAGTTCACGAGACGATTGAGGATCAGGAGAAACATAACGAGAACTGTTTGTGGATTGGAAATAAAATGGAGTTGCTCGGGGCGGCTGCGTTTGAATTCGATCCTAAGCGGCGCATGGAGCCGTGGAAGATTCGCGAACTGAACGGGCGCGCGGAACTGACTTTTTATCCGCAGGGCGACAAGGTGAAAAACGTCAGCCTTGGCATAATGGACATGAAATATTTTCAGCCGTGCGGATTTTTCAGAGGCTATATAATCGACGATAACGGCGAGAGAATAGAAATCAACGACATGTACGGCGTTGCGGAGATGATGGACTCTCGATGGTAAAATCTTAACGATGGAATTATTCTGAAGGCGCGAAATAAACAGTTCTACTGAATCAGATTGGGATACTTCGAGATAATTTCAATAATGCCTGATCGAATCATCATGATGCCGTAGGCGCCGAGAACGAGTGCCATGATTTTTGACAGCGCGCGCGCGCCGTTTCTGCCGAGCAGCCTGATGAGGAACTTTGAATAGTGGAAAGCCAGTCCGGCGATCAGGAAATTGAGAATGACGGAGATAAGAGTGGCGGCGACGCCGAAAGGCTTCATAGTGATGAGCGCGGTCGCCAGAACAGCGGGTCCGGCAAGGAGCGGAGTCGCGAGCGGAACGACGCCGGCCGAAGTGTCGTCGGGGATGTTGGTTTTCTGAGTGGAAATCAGATCGTGCGTCGAGATAATGAAAATTACCGCGCCGCCCGCGATCATGAAGTCGTATATTTCTATCCTTAGATAGGCGAAAAGCGCTTTTCCAACAAGCATGAACGCGATAGTTATAAGAGTGGCTGTCAAAACGCTTTGCTTGAGCAGCTTGCTTCGCCGCTCGCCGGTCATGTCTTCGGTAAGACCGATAAAAAAAGGCACAACGCCTATAACGTCCACCGCTACGAACATGGGGATAAACGCTTTGAGCAGATTGTTAAAAAATTCCATAATATCCATCTTATGTTAATGCTCCGTTTTCAAATATTGCTGTTGGATGTTCCGTCGGAGCGGCGCATCAATCTATCAGCGGCCGCACAGGCTTCAACGCTTCTTTCTTCGTTGTGAACTGATACGTTGTATATCTCGACGTCATCGGGTCGACGATATATTTCTGGAACATGCCCGTCGGCGCTCCCGCTTTGGGAAGCGTCACCCAGAATATCAACTGGCCGCCTTCTCCGTAACCGTGCCAGACAGTCTGGTATTTTATTGTGTTCTTATCGCGCATTCCGAGGCATTTAATATATACGTCCTCATACTGCTCCTGACCGATGTTGAAATAATGAAATCTGTATATTTTTGAAGTGTCCGTCCATTTAGCTTTGAGCATGAAAGCGAGCATCGCCATTCCCGATGTAGTGTTTTCCTCAAGAGGTTTTACCCTGACCGGCGCTTTCGGATCGTTGCCGTAGTTAATAGTGATTGTTTTGTTTTCCCAGTCGAAGGCGGCGATTTTATTCACTCGCACCGAAGACTTCGGCGCCGAAAGGCTCATCATCACGGCGAGATCGCCCTCGTAATGCTGGCGAATTATTCTTCCATACGCCGGCGAAAAAGTTTCTTCGTTCGACGAAATCGATTTGGCGGCGGTCATGTTATAAACTTTAGCCGTAATGACATTATTAGCCGATATAACCTGAAGACCTCTATTGTCGGCGAAAAATTTATAAGTTAGGTAGCCGCCTTTGAACTCGCCGCTTCTCGGATCATTTATCAAAGCGGAGAACCAGTATTCGCCGGGAGCGAGCCGCATAGGGGCGAGCATTTCAGGCGTGACGGTTATCGCATTGCGCAATTCCGGTTTAACATTTGTTTTTGTCGCATTCTGCTGCGAATATACAGGCGCGGTTGAAAATGCGAGCGTCGCGAGCAAAAACAGGAACGTCAGCTTTTTCATATCAATTTCTCCCTGAGGTTATTCTAACATAAGCGGCGCTGAAGTGTAAAATCAAAATGGAAGGAGCCGATGATGTTCTGCCGGAATCGGTTTTGACGGCGCCTGTGTCGCCTGGATTACACGAAAAAAAACAGCGTATGCGAAAAGTTATCGATGGAATCATGATATTATGAGATAGAATTGTGTTTAAAGAATAGGAGCTGCGACAAGTGAAAGAAGTTCCAGCGCGTCCCAAAGAAAAGTTTCTTGTGTTCGGCTCTCCGGCCATCGAGGAATCAGAGATAGAGGAAGTTGTCGCCTGCATGAGGAGCGGCTGGCTTGGCACCGGCCCGAAAGTGGCCCGGTTCGAGAACGATATAAAAGCGTACGTCGGGGCGGCTCATGCGGTGGCGGTCAATTCCTGCACTGCGGCGCTGCACCTCAGCATACTCGCAGCCGGCATTATGCCCGGCGACGAGGTTATAACCACCGCCATGACATTCTGCGCAACGGTTAACGCCGTCATACATGCAGGAGGAACGCCCGTTCTCGCGGATGTCGAACCGGATACGATGAATATCAACCCGCTGGACGTAAAAGCTCGTATCACGCAGAAGACAAAAGCGATTCTGCCCGTTCACTTCGCCGGGCGGTCCTGCAATATGGACTCTCTTTGCTCGATCGCGAAAAAAAGCGAGTTGAAAATCATCGAGGATTGCGCCCATGCGATTGAGACGGAATACCACGGACGCAAGGCCGGCTCTTTCGGCGACTTCGGCTGCTTCAGCTTTTACGTCACGAAAAACGTAATAACCGGCGAGGGCGGCATGGTTGTCACGCGCGGAGAAGAAGACGCCTCGCGGATAAAAATTCTCGCGCTCCACGGCATGAGCAAGGATGCGTGGAAACGGTTCAGCGACGAAGGGTTCAAGCACTATCAGGTTGTCGAAGCAGGATTCAAATATAACATGATGGACATTCAGGCGGCGATCGGAATACACCAACTGGCGCGGGTGGAGAAGAACTGGATTCGACGCCGGGAGATATGGAGCCGCTATGACGAAGCTCTCGCCGGGCTGCCGGTCGGTCTGCCTGTTCCGACCGAAACGGACACCCGCCACGCTTGCCATTTGTATACGATAATGATAGACAAGGAAAAAACAGGCATTGAACGCGACGATTTTCTGAACGGCATGGCGGCGAACAATATCGGCGTCGGCGTCCACTATCTGAGCATTCCGGAACATCCTTTCTACCAAAAGGCCTTCGGATGGAAACCGGAAGACTATCCTAACGCGACGCGAATCGGAAGACAGACCGTCAGCCTGCCGTTGACTGCGAAAATGAGCGATGAAGACGCTGAGGATGTGATCGAGGCGGTCAAGCGCTGCCTCGGCGCGTGATTTCAGACGCCGCGCAAATATAGCGGCATTTGAAAATAGTTATACGGTAGAGCGCGTTTCACCGATTAACATTCCGAATTGAAATAGGCGGCTGTTTTGACTATTATTCTTATCACCGGCGCGTCGCCGGTTTGAGGGCATTAAGTTAAGTCGCGACGAATACGCAAAGAATGCGCGGAGGAACGCCGATTAATACGCTCGACATAGGATGCGGGTTGCTGAAAGAACACGGCGCGATCGGGATTGACCGGGTCGCGGCTGTTAATCCCGACGTGGTTCACGATCTCGATGTGTTTCCATATCCGTTTGAAGACAATACGTTCGACCGGATGATTATGCGGCACGTGGTCGAACACCTGTCCGACATCGTTAAGCTGATGGAGGAACTGCACCGTATCGGAAAGCCCGGCGCTGTCGTCGATATAGTCACGCCTCATTTCTCATCCAGCAACTCATGGACTGACCCGACCCACAAGCAGCATCTCGGGTTCTATTCGTTCGATTTTTTCGCCGCCGGCGATGGAATGATAGATTTTTACACGCAATGCCGGTTCGAAGTCGTTGAAAAAAAACTCGATTTTCTAAATCGTTACAAATATCTGGGGATAGGTCTGTTTGCGAATAAGTTTCCGCGAACGTGGGAAAAGTATTACTGCTATATTTTCCCGGCCCGCAACATGACTTTCCGTCTGCGCGTAGTAAAGTGAGGGGAACGACATGAAGAAAAAGCAGCTTTGCTCTTTTGACATACCTGAGAAGGCTCAGGGCATCAAAGCGTTTATAGTGATGGAAATAATGGAGAAGGCTCAGGAACTGGAACGAGCCGGACGCAATATCATACATCTCGAAGTGGGCGAACCGGATTTCGACACGCCCCCGGCAGTGGTCGAGGCGGCTGTCAAAGCGCTCAGGGAAGGCAAAACGCACTACACGCATAGCATGGGGCTGCTTGAGCTGCGCGAGGCTGTGGCGCGTGATTATAACCGCCGCTATGGTGTCGACGTTGATCCAAACACAATTATCATCACCGCCGGCACTTCCGCCGCGATGAGCCTCATTTTTTCGGTTCTCATCCAGCCGGGCCGCGAAGTTATTATCCCGGACCCGCATTACGCCTGCTATCCCAATTTCATCAAGTTCGCCGACGGCGTTCCGAAGATGATTCCGACCAACGAGGAAAACGGATTCCAGTACGAAGCAGAACGCCTGAAGGAAGCTATTTCTGAACGAACAAGCGCAATCCTCATCAATTCGCCGGGAAATCCGAGCGGCACGCTTATCGGCGCGGACACATTACGCGATGTCGCCGAACTCGGCATCCCGGTCATTTCCGATGAAATCTACCACGGACTTGTCTACGGAGAGAAGGCTCACTCCATACTTGAATTCATGGAAGACGCGTTTGTCATAAACGGTTTCTCGAAACTCTATGCGATGACGGGCTGGCGCGTCGGTTATGTGATAGCTCCGAAACAGTGCTGCCGCACCATGCAGAAGCTGCACCAGAATTTCTTCATCTCCGCGAATTCGTTCGTGCAGTGGGCGGCGATCGCCGCTCTCGAGGATTCAAAGGAAGACATCGCCCGTATGGTTGAGACATACGACAAGAGGCGACAGTTCATGCTCGGCGAACTGAGAGGCATGGGGTTCCGCATCCCGTTCGAGCCGAAAGGCGCATTCTATATTTTGGTGAACATGAAGCATATAGACAGCGATTCTTACCGGCTCGCGCTTGAGATTTTGGATAAAGCCGGCGTGGCCGTCACTCCGGGAATTGATTTCGGACCCGGCGGAGAAGGCTTTATAAGGTTCAGCTACGCAAACTCGATTGAGAACATCGCCGAGGGGATGAAACGCCTGCGCGGCTTCCTCGCGGACAAGGGAACGGCCTGATGCCCGTCACCTTCGATTCCGATTCGATCACTCCTGAATATCTCGAAAAGTTTTATCGCGGCGCCGTGAATCCGCCTTGGCGCGATCAGGATGAAGTGTATTTTTCCGATCCGGGAAATATGTTCCGGTTTGCGCTGCTCGCCGAAGAACTGGAGCGGATAGCTCCGTCGCGGATTCTCGATGTCGGGTGCGGCGGCATGCCGCTCGCGGCGTTTGCCTCCAAAAAACTGAGCGCGGAGTATGTCGGTTGCGATATTGCGCAGCCTGAGCGGATGCCAGCGGACGCATTGTTCGCAGTCGCAGACGCCGCGAAGCTGTCTTTTTCTGATTCATCATTCGAATCTGTCGTCTGTTCCGAAACTCTCGAGCACTTATACGATCCAGCGCCTGCCATCAAAGAGATTGCCCGCGTTTTGAGCAGTGACGGTGGGGCGCTGCTGACTGTTCCGAATTGGTTTTCCCTCGATTCTCTCGACGGCGCCGCCGGCATTGTATCAGCGCCGTTGCGAGCTGCGGCGGGTGTTGGCCTGGCGCCGGAATTTAAACATGGAATCAACGTCCATATTACGCGCGCAGCGCCGCGTGTGTGGAGAAAGCTGATCGAAGAAAACGGTCTGCGCGTGGAATCAGAAAAACCAATCTATCTTTTCCCATACATTCCTTACTTTTTAAACGGCGCGAAAAAACTTGAGTCGCGCTTCTTCAAAAACAAAAGAACTTTTGATTTCTGGCGCAGTGCGGAAAACTCTCTCGCTCGCATTTATCCGCTAAGCCGTCTCGGACAGTTTCATTTTTTCCTCTGCCGAAAAAAATCGTGACACATAAGCAATAGAAATATTGCCGCCATTTTTCAATTGCTAAAAATGGAAATAAGTGGATATTGTTTTTGGCAATCGAGCAATCATTTCACTTAAAGAGCCAATTGTTGAAATAACAAAATACAATTGCGCACATATCAGCATTTGACAGCACATCAATAAAGACGTTCAGGTGAAAATCGGCGAATTTCGTCAAAATTCAGATTATTGAAGCGAAAACGGAAGTGTAAACGCATAACGCATTGTTTGCGTCATATCCACTAAAAACCTACGTTTCTAAAGAAAAAAAACGAAAATTCAAAATAAGGGGCGCTTAGTGACAAAGCGCGCCGAACAGCCAAACTACTATATATAGTGATCCCGACGCGGACGCAATACCATATATTGTAGTTAAAATCGGTCAAAAACAACGGTATTTCGATGAACAAGTCAAAACAAGGGCCGAATACTGCCTTTTTTTA
>JBAYJY010000111.1:0-14212 GCA_041664945.1 bacterium
AACTCGGCGCGGCCAGCACGGCGAAAAGCGGCGGTCCGCTGCCGCCTCTCGAAATAGGAGAGGGAACGCGGATCGGAGCGCAGGCGGTTATCTGCCGCGGCGCGAAGATCGGCCGCAACGGAGTCGTGGGCGACGGCGCTCTGATTCGGGAGCGAGTGACGATCGGCGACAACTGTGTAGTGGGCGCCCACGTCGTCATAGAGAACAATGTGACAATAGGCGACAGAACGAAGATTCAGACGAAAGCGTATATCACGGCGATGACGACGGTCGAATCCGACGCGTTCATAGCGCCGTGCGTGATAACGACAAACGATAATTACATGGGTCGGACAGAGGAACGGTTTAAATACAAAGGCGGCGCGAAGATAATGCGCGGGGCGCGGGTCGGAGCCGGCGCGGTTCTGCTGCCGAACGTGACGATAGGCCGGGAGGCGTTTGTCGCCGCCGGGTCGGTCGTGACAAGGGATGCGCCCGAGGGAATGCTCGTCATGGGCTCGCCCGCGAAACCGGTCCGCCCGGTCAACGAAAAGGAGAAACTCGACTACAAATGAAAGTCCCATTCATTGATTTGAAAGCCAGTTACAACCCTCTGCACGAGGAAATCATGAAAGAGATGAACGGAGTCTTCGAGCGTTGCGATTTCGTTCTCGGCGGAGCGGTAAGGGATTTCGAGGCGGCCGTGCGCGAGTACTGCGGAGTGAAATACGCTCTTGGCGTAGCGAACGGAACAGACGCGCTCGTCATCGCGCTACGCGCGCTCAACATCGGCAAGGGCGACGAAGTCATCACGACGCCGTTCACGTTTTTTGCGACCGCGGAATCGATTTATGAAGTCGGCGCGAGGCCGGTTTTCTGCGACATTTCGCCGGAGAGCTACAACCTCGACCCGAAGGGCGTCGAACAGTTCATAGAAGCCTATTGCGACCAGAACGAAAAAGGCATTTTCAACCGGGCGACCGGCGGCCGGGTGCGGGCGATCCTGCCCGTGCATCTTTACGGGCTGATGGCCGACATGCAGGCGTTCAGGCACCTGCAAGAGAAATACGGACTCGACATCATAGAGGACGCTGCGCAGGCGATGGGCGCGACAGTCGACATAGACGGGAAAGAGTTCGCGCAGGCGGGCAGCGTCGGCGACGTCGGCTGTTTTTCGTTCTATCCCAGCAAAAACCTCGGCGGCTCCGGCGACGGCGGCATGATAGTGACGAACCGCGAGGATATTTTCGAAAAAGCGAAAGCGCTGCACGTTCACGGCAGCAGGCAGCGGTATTACCATTCGGAATTCGGATACAACAGCCGGCTCGACACGATACAGGCGGCGGTGCTGAAACTCAAACTGCCGCTGATGCCGAAATGGCTCGAAATGCGCGTAGCCAATGCGCAACTATACAACAAGGTTCTGCGCGAAAAGCTGACGGCGGCGAAAATACCGGTCGTTATGTCGGCCGAACTGCCGGAAGACGGCGCGCGGCCTGAAGGCGCGGTCGTTCTCCCCTCGGAACCAAGATGTCTTCACCACACATACAACAGCTATGAAATCCGGGTTCCGGACAGAGACAACGCGTCGAAAGCGCTCAACGAGCAAGGCGTGGGCACGATGATCTACTATCCCCTGCCCCTCCATCTGCAGGACGTGTTCGAGTATCTCAAGCTCGGCGAAGGCGACCTGCCGGTCGCGGAACGCATCTGCGGCGACATTCTCGCGCTGCCGCAGTACCCGGAGATCGGCGCCGATGCGATCGAGCATGTCGCGGACTGCCTTGCAGGATATCTCAAGGGCTGAAGCCGTCTAAAGACGCATCAGAAGAAAAAAGATAATGAGCTGGTAAAGCAACAGGCACGGCACATGCACAAAAGAAAGAGTTTTGTGCATGGCGCCCGATTTTGTTCATACGAAAGAGCAATACATATTATCAGGAAATGAGTAATTATTAAGAAATGTTTTATTCGATTTAAAATATTTTTGTCGGGCGCGGCATGACGCGCCCCTTCGAGTCATTCGCTATGAATCCGAAAATCATGAGCATAGTCGGAGCGCGGCCGCAGTTCATTAAGGCATGGGCTGTGAGCCTCGCCATCCGCGAGCGCGGGCGGCTTCAGGAGTTTCTTGTCCATACCGGCCAGCACTACGACGCTATGATGTCGGACGTTTTTTTCGAGGAACTTAACCTGCCGAAGCCGGACATACATCTCGGAATCGGCGGCGGGAACCTCGGAAAACAGACCGAGCGCATGGTCGAAAAGCTTGAGGAAGCGATGGCCCGGGAAAAACCGGCCCTTGCGCTGATTTACGGCGACACGAATTCGACGCTCGCCGGAGCTATCGCCGCCGCGACTCTGCGGATACCGATCGCGCACGTCGAAGCTGGCATGCGTTGCGGCGACCTGAAAATGCCCGAGGAAATCAACCGCGTTGTCGCGGACAGCGTCGCCTCAATATTCTTCTGTCCGACGGAAACCGCTGTGCGAAACCTTGAGAGCGAAGGAAAAGTAAAAAATGTTCACCTCTCAGGCGATGTCATGCTTGACAGTTTCAATCGCTTCCAGCCTCTTGCGCTTCAGAATTCAAAGATAACAGAAACGCTTGGCCTCTCGGACGGCGGCTACTGCCTGCTGACGGTCCACCGCGCTGAAAACGCAGATTCGCCGGAACGGCTTCGATCAATTTTCTACGGACTTTCCGGCGCCGGCCTGCCTGTTATATTCCCGGTTCACCCGAGGACGAAAAAAGCGGTCGCATCAGGGATCGCGATTCCCGACACAATACGAATGATCGAACCGCTTTCGTATGTTGACATGCTCGCGCTGGAGTCGCGGGCGCAGATTATAGCGACAGATTCGGGAGGAGTGCAGAAGGAAGCCTATCTCGCGGGCGTTCCGTGTCTGACATTGCGAGAAACAACGGAATGGCCGGAAACGGTCGCGGCTGGCTGGAACCTGCTTGTAGGAGCCGGAGCGGCGGAGATTCGCGAAGGGCTGCGCGGGTTCCGCCCCGCAGGAGAGAGGCCCCCGATATTCGGCCCTGCCGGCGCTGCCGGAAGGATCGCTGAATCGATAGAAGTTTTTCTATCCTGACGTTCCGGATATCATAGATAATTATTTCGTTGGGGCTACATTTGAATACGGGTATTGATAACGGGCCTTATAACGTCTTATAATGGTCAGGTTACCGGCATGGAGCATAACATTATTGCAGTCCGGCAAAACTATTTTCGGGAAGGGACAAAATAATGAGTTACATAGACACGCAGTTGCATCAGATCGACCCGCAGGTCGCGAAAATACTCGAAGGTGAATACGAGAGGCAGACAAAAACGCTCGTGATGATACCGTCCGAGAACTATGCGAGCCGCGCGGTTCTGCAGACAATCGGCAGCATCATGACGAACAAATACGCTGAAGGCTATCCAAACGAGAGATACTACAACGGTTGCGCATACTATGACATGATAGAAAACCTCGCCCGCGACCGCGCGAAAAAGCTGTTCAAGGCGCAGCACGTGAACGTTCAGCCGAACACCGGAGCGTCGGCGAACATGGCGGCATACTACGCGGTGCTCGAACTCGGCGACACCGTTCTCGGAATGTCAACAGAGCACGGCGGCCACCTGACGCACGGAAAGAACCTTAACTTCTCGGGCAGATTTTACGATTATCATTCATACGGAGTCAGCAAAAAAGACGAGCGGCTGGATTACGACGAAATACGCGAGATAGCGTTGCGGGTGAAGCCGAAGCTGATCGTCTGCGGAGCGAGCGCATACCCGAGAATAATCGATTTTGAAAAATTCAGGGAGATAGCGGACGAAGTCGGCGCGTTGATGATGGCGGACATAGCGCACATCATCGGACTCATCGCCGGCGGCGAGCACCCGGACCCGGTGCCGGTCGCGGACATAGTGACCGCGACGACGCACAAGACGCTGCGGGGGCCGCGTGGCGCAATAATCATGTGCAAAAGCGAACTGGCGTCAAAGATAGACAAGGCCGTCTTCCCGGGAACGCAGGCAGGCCCGCTGATGCACCAGGTTGCGGCGAAAGCCGTCTGTTTCCGCGAGGCGCAGACGTTCGGCTTCAAGGAATACCAGAAACAGATAGTGCGCAACGCGGCGATACTCGCCGAAGTTATTATGGAAGCCGGATTCAGGCTGACCACCGGCGGAACGGACAACCACCTGATGCTGGTCGACCTTTCGGACAAAGGTCTGAACGGTCGCGACGCGGCGGATATGCTCGAGGAAGCCGGCATCATAGCGAACAAGAATTCTATCCCGAACGACACGCGGCCGCCGATGATAACGAGCGCGGTCCGCTTCGGAACCCCGGCGGTGACGACGCGCGGCATGAAGGAAGAGGAAATGAGACAGATCGGCGAATGGATCATTCAAGTCCTCACGAGCCCGCGCAATCAGGACCTGAGAATAAAAATCCGCAACGAAGTCGAAGAGTTGTGCGAACAGTTCCCGATCTACCTCGACCTGCAGAATTGGTGATCCGGCAAGGCGCTGCCGCCTTCCGCGTCCCGGAGAGGCTTCGAAAAACATGAAATGCCCTTACTGCGGAAATCAGGACGACAAAGTCATTGACTCGCGCACGATCAAGGACGGGGCCGCGGTTCGGCGGCGCAGGCAGTGCCTCGCCTGCAACGCGCGTTTCACTTCCTATGAAACCGTAGAGGAAATCGAACTCCGGGTCGAAAAGAAAGACGGCAGGCGCGAAGCGTTCAACCGCAGCAAGATCATCGCCGGCATTCAAAAGGCATGCGAGAAACGCCCAATATCAAGCGAACAGATAGAAGCGGTTGTAGATAGAATCGAAGAGAAGCTGACCCGTGAGAAGAAAGAAGTCCCGACGCGCGACATCGGCGAAGCGGTAATAAAGGAACTTTCCGACCTCGACGAAGTCGCATACGTGCGCTTCGCTTCCGTCTATCGCGAATTCAAGGACATAAACGAGTTCATGGACGAATTGAAGGGTTTGCTGATTGACAATCAGCAGCACAACTCGTCAGAGCCGCCCTCGAAAGACAAAAAGCCTCCAAAGCAGAAGCCTGAATAATTGTTTTATCGATAACTAATGGAATTGAGTTCGGGGTTGCTTCGGCGCGTCCGCTGGGTCGCTTCCCGCAATGACGCTTTCGCGGGGTTGCTTCGGCAAAAAACGTCTCGCAATGACGAATTATTTGTTTATCCCCCGCGCCGAGAATTCCGACACCGGGACGCGCGTAGCTTTTCTCTTTTCAAACAATGTCAGATGAGTAAAACCCGCTTCGCGAAGCGCTTTGAATCCGCGGTTCAGATTCGAGCCGACATCCTCCGTTTTATGCGCATCCGAACCGATAGTCACCGTTTCAATGCCCGCCTTTTTCAACACCGATAGGAATTCCGCGCCCGGATACTGAGACGCGGCCGAATGGGCGAACCCGCGGCAGTTGATCTCGAAACCGGCGCCGGCGCGTTTTATCGCCCTTGCCGCGCGTTCAGCTTCCTTTCGATAGGAGTCGAACGGAACCGGCGCGGCTTCGTTATCGTGAAACTTCCGGAAAATATCAGGATGCGCCATTACGTCGAACAAGCCTGATTCGGCGGCGAGTTCGAGCGCATTCAGCGATTTGCGATACGCCGTCAGCGGATCGTAACGCCTGAACAATTCGAGCGCGCCCTCATCTGAGGCTATTCCGCAACCATCGACAAAATGCGCGGAGCCGAGAATGATATCGAACTCGAACGAATCAATAAATTTTTCCAATTCCGGGATGCGTTTTCCGAAATAATCAATTTCAGCGCCGACGCGAACGGTAACGCCGAAACGCTCACTGATTATTCCGGCGTCCCGGCGGTGTCGTTCCAGAATTTTCTTAGTGACCTTATAGTTTTTGTAGCCGAGAATGTAATGGTCTGTGACGGCGATTTCGCGCAGCCCGCGGGAGGCGGCCGCCTGAGCGAGATCACTCAGCGAATCGCGCGCGTCCTCGGTGGCCGATGTATGAACATGATAGTCGGGCAGCGGAATCTTCTTCATCTGTCGAGCGGATTTACTCCTCCGGCCGGTCCTGAGAAAAACACCAGAACGCTGATGAAATTGTCGCTCTGAACGACGTGCTTATCTTCCAGAACCGCGAATGGATTGGCTTGTATCCAACTCGTAATCTTCAGGCCGAGTTCGTCCTTGCCGCAGTTTTTTGCTGTTTCCGCGGAGAAAACAACACACCCGCTGATCTTCGCCATATTGCATATCCTCCTATGAAAAGCGTTTGAATTTCGTTCCCTACTTCGCCGGAACCTCGGCGCCGGCGTTGATTTTCATTTCAGCCGAGCCCGCCGCATCTTTTCCGTTTCCGACGGCGTAAACCTTAACATAATATATCATTTTCGGAAGCCACGCCGGGATCGGAATGTCAATTTTGAATTCTCCGCCTGATATCTTTGCCGTCCCCGTCCAGGCAGTCTTGTTGTTGGCGTTTGCATAATTCTGCTCGATGGTTTTGTACAACTCGTCTCCGGCCAGGCTTTTGATCGGTTTGATCGGATGAATGACATTAGTCGGAAAACAATCGAGCGAGACAATCGCTTCGCCGTCTGAAACGCCTTCGGTTTTGCCTGAGATCGAAACCGTTTCGCCAGCTGTGGACATTTCAGGAGCGCTGACAGCGACATTACCGGCGACATAAGCGATGCGTGTCGCGGGGTCGCCGAGCAGATTGTACATGTAGACCGCTTCGCGGTTATGGCGAATAACTTCCGGGCGTTTATAAAGCGTGTTGGCGAATTTATCTATGAGCTTTCGGTCCTCATCCTTTTTGCCGTCAAAAATGCCGCGCCGCGATGTGTCGAACGCGTCGCCGATCCGGGGCGTTCGATGCATGAATATGGCATCTGCGAATTCTTTCGAGATAATCCCGTTGCAGGTCGGCTGCGAGACGACCGACGCGGAGATGACGCCGACCGGCCCCTTCTCGTTCTTCATTATCAGCTCGCTGATGCTGTCTCTGCCGACAGCGTCGTAATTCCCGGTCAGGCAGGCGATGATCAGCAGGAACGGAGAGCGGCCGCCCATGTCCAGCTTCGACACGTCGGACGACCTCATGATCGGATACCGTTTATTGTTCCAGTGCACATCGTCCAGAACATCAGTGAGTCCGTGCCCCACATAATTCGCGATCAGCGAACCTTCATTCAGGCGTTCGATAATTTTTTCGTTGAATCTATCAGGCACAAAAAAGTAAGGCATGGACGGGTTAGCATAAGTCATGTTCAGGTCGTACATCGGGTTGATGTTGTTACGGACCATTGCCTTGAACATTTTTTCGAGCAGTTGGTCGATGGAGCCGAAATTGCCTTCGCTCGCGAACAGAGTGATGCGGCGTTTCCAGAGGCCGGACGGCGGATTCTTTTCGTAACTGAGAATCTTCCTGATCATGCTCGACAATTCCGCGTCATTGTCGGCGGGCAGCCTTCCGACAGCGATGTCCGGCAGACCGTCGCCGTCCATGTCGGCATACACGCCGTCGGTGGCGATAAGTTCCTGCGGGCGTTTCGCGTTTTTGTCGGCATTTTTGGATTTATCTTTCGGCGTATCGGAATATTCGTAAATTGTGTTCATCAAGCCGGTCGGAATCTGAAGCGGCTCGGTCGAAGTTGCGCCCTGCGGAGGCGCATCGGCAGCGATTACAAGATATTTTGGAGCCGGACGCGCCCAGTGATAGTATGCGAAACTAACGAAATTCCTGAACTGCTCCGACCCGGAAGCAAACATTTCATATTCGCTAACGACGTCCTCAGACGATACGAACGCGACCCTGAAGCCTTCCGAGGCGCGATAGTCGAGCAGAGGCTGCAAAGCGGCCTCAAACGCGGCAGGAGCTATCACAAGGTAGTCCGCGCCGTTGGTTTCAGCCCTCAGGTCAGCGACCCGGTATTTCCCGGCCGGCTCCGCAGCCCGCAAATCCTGCCGGCAAAATACGATTGTTAGAACGATCATCAGAATAAACGCAAGGCAAAAGCGGACTCTCATGAAACACCTCATTCTCAGTTTAAGACATTATATTGTCCGCGAACGCTGAATCAAATGTTTTAACCAGAACAATCAGACTATCTCATATGATTTCAATTTTACACGCGTATTCATAATTTACTAAATATTAAGTATAAAACAATTGCTAAGAGAGCTTACAGATTGTAAAATCATACACAATCGGCAATAGGCGGTATCATTAGCTGACAATGAGGAATTGGAAAACCAAATTCACCGTAGCCGCGGCGATTGTGTTGTTCGTCGCTGTATTAACTTTGCTATTTGGTAATTACGCATACGCAAAAGAAAGCGCCGACCCGTTTGCGCTCGAAATTGTCGATGACGCAAGTTTTCTGAACCAAATCGACGCCATCTCGCCGGTGAAACCCATATCGCCCAACGACACGGATGCATACGCGGATGTGCCGCCCGACCACTGGGCATACAAAGCCGTCAAATACCTTTCCGATATCGGACTGCTCGGCGGATATGATGAAAACCTTTTCAAGGGCGACAAACCGGTCACCCGATACGAACTCTCGCTGATAATCGCAAAACTCGTCGCAAACTATAACCAATACATCAGGACCGGCTCATTCGGCTCCGGGACTTTGGCCCCTGCCATTGCTCCGGCGGCGGCGCAGAACGAACCTGCCACTCTTAATTCCGATTCTGCCGCTCCGGCGGCAACGCCGGCAAAGCTCGAAAAGATCAGCGCTCCGATCAGCGTTATCGGACAAAAAACCGGACTACCCGGCGAAATGCAGCTTGAAGGAATATCCGCCGGGCGAGCGCCTATGAGTCATTCGAAACCTAAACTGCTTGGCGCGCCGGCAGCCGGAGCTTCGACGACTCCGGCGGACAAAAAAGCAGATGCAAAGCCCGCCAAAGAAGCCGATAAAACCCCAGCAAAAGATAAAAAAGCAACGCCGCTCAAACCTCCAAAGGAACTGACCGGGCTCGAAAAAAGAGTCGAACTTACCGATAAAGACATCGAGATTCTCAAAACACTTGTGGATTACATCAACAAAAACGTAACAGCTAAAATCACCGATCTTGATAAAAAGCTGAGAAATATAGATCGGCTCGGACAACAGAATAAACGCGACATAGATCAACTCGAACAGGATAACGAGCGTTTTAAGGTCAATGGCTCGGGATATGTCGAATACAATTCAACTGACTATAAAGATTCGAGCACTGGCGTCGGATTGGGGTACGGAACATCGTGGTGGTGGAACAGCAAACCGAGAAAATACGAGGATATGACGCTTACTTCCGGCGGCGCTCTTCGATATCAGAATTTCAAAGCTTCCAACGGGCCGCCAAAAAACTTCAAACTCCGCTCTATCTCGGGCGGCCCGACTTCGTTCGGAGCGCTGCTTACAGCCCTTACAACATCCGGCGTCGACTATTCCGGTTTCAGGACTGAACTGTCTCTGAACAAATACACGATCATTTCAAGCCTGGGCAGGATAAGTTCGAACAATTATATCAATGCTTCTTCTCTGCAATTCAACTTATTCAACGAGCCGAGATCGCTGTGCTACGTCACTCACATTCAAACATGGGAGGACGCCGACAAAGTTACTGCCGCCGAGAAAAACTCCGTGAGCAGTCTTTCAATAAGATATCCGCTTCCTGCAAAAGGCCTTTATTTCACAAGCGAATACGCGCACTCAACTTATCACAGGCCGCAACGCAATTATTCATGGAGAGACTCAACATACGAGCCAAAAGATATCTTCCAGTCCTGGCTTCCAATACCGGAACTGACCTTTCAGGATGAAGCATTTTTCGTTCTTCTCGATTATAACAAAGGCCCATTGACAATTTTTCCGCTTGGATACATTCGCATCGGCCCGAAATTTTACAGCCGCTATCTCGGTCTGCCCGGAATGAGCATGAGCAATTTCGGAATATCCATGCTTCCTATCTCGCTGCAAAGCCTTCAATTATGGGCAATGATGGGCAACTACAAAAAACCGGAGAAGAAACTCGAGACCGCTTTCATAGTCGCTATCGGCGGCGAAACAGAACCGATGTTTTTCGATACATCTAAAGTGGACACAACCATCGGCCAGTTGAATCTGATTGCGCGCCTGAACAATCGGCCCAAGGACGCTAAAATCAAACTTCAATATTGGGAGAATAAAATCTCATACTATCCGACCGACAGGAACTCTTTTTCATGGAAATATTCCACCGCGAGCGGCGGACTGGGGCCGACATGCATTGACGGCAACTATACTTACGTATCCAACGATCAAAATCAGGTGATCGACGCGTTTATCGGAAACGGCGTAGCAAACTGCGATCCGAATTCCGCCACGTATGACACGGACGATCTTTCAATATTGCTGAGATTCCTTCAGCGGAGTCAGGAATTCAATATGTTCTGGCGGACGTCCAACAGAGGCGAATTCACTATGAATTACAACTTCAGCGAGTTGCGGCTGAATGTGGTCTCGAACGTCGGAGCGGTGAACGACGCTGTCGCTAATATGGTGGACCAAGGGCGCGTTTATAATCTCAACTACAACTTCAAATACCGGCTGACAGACGTTTCAAGAATCGAAACGTGGTATAACAACTACTTCGGCCGCCCCGACATCAATCTGACGCGAGAAAACACTCTTCTCAGAAGCACAGTCGGCGTAAGACTTTCAATGGACTTTTAATATTTTCGGGCGCAGCATACTGCGCCCCTACCCGATATTTCCTATGCAAGGTTGCCTAAAAAAGAAATTGAACATAGAACAAGTACATAGTGTTGAGCATTGTGTTCGGGTTTGCTTTGTCAGCCACAAAACGGCTTCCTCGCAATGACGCGCTTTAGTTACTTTTGAAACACAATTATACGTCGTTGCGAGGCGTTTTTTGCCGAAGCAATCCCAGACTAATAAGTGAATTGGCCCTTGTTTGCTTTTTCAACTTTCAGGAAACAATTTCGATCGCATCGCCGGGCCGCAAAGCGCCGGGAGTCAGCGCGCGCACGAAAATTCCCTCGCGAGGCATAACGCAATCGCCGGCCTGATAGTATATCGCGCATCGCGTTATGCATTCTTTTCCGATCTGCGTCAGCTCAAACTCCAAATCGCCGCTGCGAAACCGGGTTCCTACCGGCAGCGTGTGCAGCTCGATGCCCTCGGTTGTTATATTCTCGGCGAAATCGCCGGGGTGGACATCCAGGCCTTTCGCCCGTATTTTCTCTATGCTTTCATTCGCAAGCAGGCTGATCTGCCGAACCGGGTCAGGTCCCGCATGCGCATCTCCGACCACTCCATGGCCGACTTGTATATCAATCGACTCCACCGGGTTCTTCCGCATGCCCTTCTTGTCGCTTACATTCACAGACACAATGCGTCCCTTTATGTTTTCAACCATTGCCTTTATCCTCCGACAGTGTGCATCAATCTCGTGGCGTCCGGAAATTTCCCTTTCGGGCCTTTAGCGGCCGCCGCTCCACGGAACGCGTCCGCCAACTCTTCATCCGTGGCGCCGTTTCGCAACATCGTTTTTAAATCTATTCCGGTCGGCGACAACAGACAGGCGAGAAGCCTTCCGTCCGGCGTCAGCCGCAGCCGGTTACACACCGAGCAGAATCCATGCGAAACCGGGCTGATAAATCCAATATGCCTGCTTGTCCCGCGAATTGAATAATAACGGGCCGGCGCTCGCGGATCCGGGGTTTTTCCATTGAGCGGTTCAATGCGCGAGCCCAGTTTTTCTATAATTTCGTCGCGCGGAACAAAAAGTTCATCCCAGTCCTGCCCTTTCATGAAGGGCATGTATTCAATGAACCGAACCACGACATCCTCGCGCTCGCTGAAATCAAGGAAATCCGCGACCTCGTCTTCGTTTCTGCCGCGCATTACGACAACGTTAACCTTGACAGGCTTAAGGCCGGCTTCGTTGGCGGCGCGAATCCCGTCGATAACCATGCCGACATCGCCGGCCCGGCAGATCGCCTTGAATCTTTCGGGTTTCAGCGTGTCGAGGCTGACATTGACCCGGCGCACGCCGGACTTCGCGAGCGACGCGGCGTTTTCCGCGAGAGCAAGGCCGTTAGTCGTCAGCGACACTTCCTCGAGTCCGCTCATCTCCGCGAGGCGGCCGACAAGATATTCAACATTTTTTCTGGCGAGCGGTTCGCCGCCGGTCACCCTCACCTTCCGGATGCCGACGCCGACGCCGACGCTAACCAAACGTTCGATTTCGTTGTATCTGAGTATTTCTTCATGAGGAATGAAAGTCGCGTTCTCAGGCATGCAATAGACGCACCGCATGTTGCAGCGGTCGGTCACGGAAACGCGCAGGTATGTTATTGTCCGGTCGTGATTATCTCGAAGAGCAACGTTGCCGGGCATGTCGGCTTTTTCAGTCATAGCTCATAAATTATCCACACAATTCGTTTTTTTTCAAATCCCGGCAGTTTATTCACCGCCGCATTATAAGATATAATTGCGTGAGAAATTAAATAAATATTATATTTAACATTTAAGCGTTAAGAGAGTCAAAAGAAATAGAGGCGCCGGATGCCGATGTCCGAAGATGAGAAACTGCTGGAGCGCATCAATGCCGGAGACAGAGGGGCGTTCGACGAACTGGTCCGGAAATATCAGCGCGAACTGTACTTTCTCGCGCTCAGGATGGTTAAAAATCCGGAAGACGCGGAGGAACTTACACAAAAAACATTCGTGAAAACCTTCGAGCGGCTCGAAAGCTTCCGCGGCGAATCCGGGTTCAAGACATGGCTGTACCAGGTGGCGATAAACATGTGCCTCTCTCATTTGAGAAACCGGCGCGATGTTCTCGAACTAAACGAAGGCGCCGGAACAATCGTATCGGAAATCATGATGCCGGCCGACAGAATTGTTCAAAACGAAACAGTGGCGGCCGTTGCCGCGGCAGCCGATTCTCTTCCGGACAAACAGCGCGCAACGGTAATCCTGCGCGTTTTTCACGAGCTTAGTTACGAAGAGATCGGCCGGTCGACCGGTTGTTCAGAGCAAACGGCGAAAGTGAATTTTCACTACGGGATCGAAAATCTGAGAAAGAAGCTGAAAGCAAATGGAACGCTGCGATGAAATAAAAATAAAGCTGACGCTATATGCGGACAACTCACTGGCGGATGCGGAGCGGGCGGCCGTAGACGAGCATCTGAGCGCTTGCCCGAATTGCCGCGCCGCGCTTGATGAAACCCGGTCTCTGCTCGACATCCTCTCAAGCGGCCGGCTGCAGGAACCCTCCGCAGAATTCATGGAACAGCTTTCCGGAAATGTTTATAAAGAGGTCGCCGCGCGGGATAAAGCAGTCACGATTCACTCTCTCCGATTCAGAAAACTGACTGCGGCCGCCAGCCTCGCAGCCGCGATATTCATTCTGGTTTTCACAGCGATTTTGTTGCAAAACAAACACAGCGAGTTTCCGACGCAACAAGCTCTTAACCGATTTGACGCTCCTGAAGATATGGTTATGGAGACCTTCACATACACGCCCCCCGCAGCGAAACAGGCTCTTAAATCAGCGGCGCAGGGCGAATCCGGGGTTCACGAAACCGCTACTTCGCAGGACATAGAATGGGTCGCCGGACAGGTTTCAGCGTCGATGCCGGCCGGCAACGACGAGTTGCTCAATATGATCGAAGCGATGTCTGACAGCGAAGCAAAAGACATGCTCGAATATCTCGACAATCCAGACCCGCAAAGCAAAAGAGCTATTCCGGAGGAAGCGTCATGAAAAACAAAACATTTTGCGCGGCCCTGTTTTTTGTATTGTTCTCAGCAGCCGCGCTCAGCGAAACGCCGCCAAGCGCGGATAACGGCGCGACTCAGCCCGCGGCGCCGATAAGACAGGACTATAGAAAAAAGCTTCAGGACCGGGTCTTCCTCATGATGGCATGGGAAATCGCGGACGAAATGAATCTGCCCACTGAAAAGGAAGACAAATTTCTAACCGCGATGCGCGACCACTTCAGCCAAAAAAGCGAACTGGTCAAAGAACAGGTTGAAGCGCTGAGGTTGCTAAAGAAAAACAGCGGAAAGACGGCGGCAAAAAATCCGGCCGAGATTCAGGCCGGTTTAAATAAACTCGACGAGATCAGGGAGCGGCAGCAAAAACTCGATAATGAATTGAACAACAGGCTTAAAGATATCCTCACAGCGGAACAGCAAGCGCATTTCGCCGTAGCGTG
>JBAYJY010000112.1:0-14197 GCA_041664945.1 bacterium
CGACGAATTCTTTCTGAGCCGAGCGTTCGCCGGACACATCGACGATCGAAATAATCATCGTGTCGACGTCTTCCTCGGTTCTTTGCAATTCGATGCGCTGGAAGCGCAGCGTTTTGCCACCGTGTTCGAGGTCGAAGGAATAGCCTGACCGCGGCTCGATCATTGAGAATTTGTCTGAGAGACTTTCAATGAGTTCGGCAAACTCATCGCAGTCATCGAGGCCGATCAGCCGCGCGGCCGCCGGGTTAAGCGTTATCAGTTCGCCGTTTCTGTCGATCACAACCAAACCGGTCGGCATTGACTCGACAACTTCCGAGATGGAGACCGGCAGCCAGCGCATCATCGAGAACCACTTGGCCCCGATCATGCACGCAATGGCTCCGGCTGATGTCAGCAGCGGGCTAACGGGCGATCCCGGCGGCAGAAGGCCTCTATATACAAGCGATCTGCCGATCATCGGCATCAATATAAACACGGAAAGCAGCATAATAAGTTTGTGCCTGTTCGGAGCGTGCGTTTCGAAAAGTTTTCCCGATATAATAATCAGGCCGGCAACGAGAAGCGAAGTGCCATAGATAATTCTTATGTAGAACAGCGGGCCGTTTCCGAAACCGTTGTTGAGAGAGCCGAAGTAAAAATGGTGTCGGCCGTCTGTCAGCGCGCCGGCCAGGCAAATTGCGGGCACGACAAAAATCAGAGGGATAAAGCGCCTGACATTCGAACTTTTATTGGCTGTGACTCCGGAAAAAACAATCGCCGCCAAGAACCACGCCGGTTCGCATAATATGGCGCCGACGCTTTTTATCTTTGTCCAGAACATACCGTTGGCGGCGACCCCGAAGTATTCTTCGCCTGCCGATCCGATTATCCATATAGTGACAAACAATAGAAAGAGGCTGAGCGCGTTATAAACTGACCGGCGGCGAATGCTACGCATCATCGTAATGTTGATAACGTTGAAAAGGATAAGGCAACCGATATAAATCGCGGCGTTCAGGTAATGTGGCGTTTGCCCTGCCGGCATATCGCCTCCGAATAGGCCCGAATCCCAATCGCGGATTCGGAATATATCAAAAAAAAGTTTTGCTATAGGCGCTTTTCTTCAAATCTCTTAAAAGTCATCTTTGACGACATAAATTATAGGACAGTTTATGAAGAAAACCGAACTGGCCGAAAAATAATGTTAGCATAAAGAAGAAAGACAGACGCAAAAAAACCCCCTGTTCGGGGGCTTTATGGTTTGCGATTTGTTTTTGCGGCCGCTGCGGGGGTTACTCTTCGTCGAGGAACCGCTGCAGATTCTTGCTGTGGCAGAACTGTTTGAGTTTGCGGAGCGCCTTCGCTTCGATCTGGCGGATGCGCTCGCGGGTGACGCCGAACTCGTTGCCGACTACTTCGAGAGTGCGCGGGTGGCCGTCGATGAGCCCGAAACGGAGTTCGAGCACGCGGCGTTCGCGGAACCCTATTGTCTTGAGCATTTCGCGGATTTCCTCGCGAAGCGCAGAGTTAGCGGCGCTCTCTTCAGTGCGCGGGCTGCGTTTGTCCTCAATGAAATCGATAAGGTGGCTGTCTTCGTCGTCGCCGACCGCGGTGTCGAGCGAAATCGGAACCTTCGAGATTTTGATCATCTCGCGGATCTTGTTTTCGGACATCTCGACTTTTTCCGAGAGTTCGGCGCCAGTGGCCTCGCGGCCAAGTTCCTGACTCAACTGGCGGGAAGTCTTGATCAGCCGCCGGATCGCGTCCGCCATGTGGATCGGTTTGCGGATCGTGGCGCCCTGATCGGCGATCCCGCGGATGATGCTCTGCCGTATCCACCATGTCGCGTAAGTGCTGAATCGGGTGCCCTTGCGGTAGTCGAACTTCTCAACCGCCCGCATCAGGCCGAGGTTCCCCTCCTGAATCAGGTCGAGGAACGACATGTCAACGTGGCCGACGTACTTCTTAGCGATCGAAACCACGAGCCGCAGGTTGGCCTCGATGAGTTTCGCCTGCGCTTCGTCGTCGCCCATCTCGATCCGTTTCGCAAGCTCGATTTCTTCCTCGTGCGTGAGCAGCGGTACCCGGCCGACATCCTTCATGTAAAGCTGAATGGAGTCGTCTATCGGCGCTTCGCCTTCGCCTCTTGGAATCGGAGGTATGACTTCAAAAAGCTCCTCGTCATCCTTTTCATCATCGTCGTCCACGGATACGCCCTGAACAATCGGCTCGCCGTTCTCGTCGAGGATTGTGATCCCCCGCTCGGTGAACCTGTCCATGATGCCTTCGATATCTTTTTCCCCGAGTTCCTCATCCATGCAAAGGATGTCTACGATATCGTCGTAAAGGACGGACCCTTTGGCTTCCGACTGCTTCAGAAGCCGGTCTATCTCGCGGCCCGCCGCTCCGCTGTTTTCGCTTCGTCGTTTCTTCATACCTTTTTTAACTATAATAATACTTTCCCCCTTTCCCGTAATACCTCATAAATATTCCCCCCAAGGCTCGCTATAGTACCACGAACACCTTGATAACGACAATAGTAAAATTAAAATATATTTGGTATAATGTTCCGGACTTCCATACCGCGAGGCAGTTTTTTCCTGAACATGCCTCGCGTAAGGGCTCCGGCCCACAGCGCCGAAAGGACGCCGCATGCCTCCAACCTTCTGTTTAAAACTCTCTTTGTTACTATCCGCTTTTATCATGTTTTTTTTACCGCTTTCGGCCGCCGCCCAATCTTCAGGCGCCGAACAGCAATCCGTCCCGCAGGCGGTTCCGCTGCCCGAAGCGCCTGCCGCAGCCGCCGTTTCACGCATGGACAGGCTCGCGGCCGATGTTCAGGCTTTCATCGACGAGACCGAAGAACAGCATACCGCCGTCCCGGTCTTCAGGGCCAAACTCCGCGCCGCTCTCAAACGGGCTCTCGAACCTTGCCCGCCGGACTTCAACGGCCTTGTCGCCGACCTCCACTCTTTAGCTGAAGAAGTCGCCTCGGCCACCGTCGCCCTGCCCCAACTGCGCGCCGAACAGGCCCGCGCCGCTCAACTTTACGCCGCCGCCGATAACCGCGGCGACATCCAATCCGCCAAAGAACTGCTGGCGACTCTTAACGAACTTACCGCGCGGCTCATGTGGGCCGACGACGCCGCTTCATCCGTTCACCCGCTCAGGCTTCAGTATTTCAGGTCCCTCTACGGCGACTACTACGGCAAAACCTGCCCTAAAAACTCGGTTCTTCTCGACGGCACGTTCTGCTTCGACATCTACGAGTCGCCTGACAAACAGGGCGTTACGCCGACGATCGGACTGAGCTACGCCGAGGCCGAGAGCGCTTGCAAGAAAGCCGGCAAACGGCTCTGCTCGGGCCCGGAATGGATACGGGCCTGCCAAGGCCCGGTCTGCCGCCCGAATCAGCTCGTTATGAAACCGTTCAATGTCGAAAACTGCAATCCGAGTCTCGACATACGGTCCGACCGGCCTGTCAAACCAGCCGGCTCTTCTAAAAGTTGCACGACTCCCGAGGGCATCGCCGACCTTTACGGCAACGCGTGGGAGTGGACTGACGAAGACTACAAAGAATATTACAAGGTTCTGCGCGGCGGCACCGGATACAGGGAGCTTTCGCCCTCCTGCAACGCCACCGCCTGGGGCATGCCGGATACACAGTTATCATACTCCGGCGCCCGCTGCTGCTCAGACCCGGCCATCAGTTGGCTGCCGGAATCAGACATTCAGGCGCCGGCTTCGATGCCGCCGGGCCCGCTTCCAGCCTCTGATGCGCCGAACATCAGCCCGCCACAGCCGCAGCCCGAGGAACCGCCCATTCCGGTTCCGATTCCGAACCTGCAACCCTCGCCCGGTTTCCAATAATCGGCTCCGGGCGCTGAAAACAGCTTTTAGACATGGCGCGCTAAACCACTCAATGGTTATAAAAACCATTTGTTTTTTTTCAAGGGTTGTCTATATATAGGCCTTTGCAACTTGATTTCAGGCCGTTTTCCGCTTAGAATCCCGCTTGATCTTTTGCGATCCGGGATGAATGAGAGGCAATTTATATGAAGATTCACAGAAGATACGAATATGATTTTCCGATGGAAATGGTTCTGAAAGTTACACACTACGATCTGGTGCGCAACCCTCAGACTTACGAGGATATGCCGAATGTTACGAGCGTAAAGATAACGCATTTCGTCGAGCACCCGGACGGACGGCAGGACATCGAGTTCACCTATTGCGCGCACGGCCAGATTCCGCCTTTCGCGCAGAAACTGCTCTCTCCGAAGATGCTTACATGGCGCGAGGTCAGCCGCTGGGACCCGCAGCGGCGCGTCTATCATTTCGAGATTGTCCCTTTCTTCCTGCGCAATATTTTCATGTGCAAAGGCGACTGGACTTATGAGGAGAAAAACGGAAAGACGATACAAACCGAGGAAGGACAGCTCAATCTCAAAATCCCGATCATCGGCTCGATGCTCGAACAGGCGATTATGACAGAACTCTACAAAAATCAGGATGAGGCTCAAAGGCAACACGTCAAGAATCTCGAAAAGATAGCGAAGGAAGCGGGGAAATAGTAGAAGGCAGATGGTAGATGGTAGGAAGGAAAAGCAAAAAAAGAAGACAGAAAGCAGAACTCAGAATTCAGTGAAAAGATTAAAACAGCAAATTACAATATCGCGCCGCTTGTCATTCCGAGCGAAGCGAGGAATCTTCAATTAAGCAACCATAATTCGTCATTGCGAGGCGCTGTTTGCCAAAGCAAACCCGAACTCGAAAAACCGTCATTGCGAGGATGCCGTTTTGCGGCTGACGCGGCAAACCCGAACTCAATTCCAATATCAAACATAAAATACATTTCGATAAAGTTGGGCGCAGCATGCTGCGCCCGACATAAAAGATTCCTCATTCCACTTATCGCAACTGAAATAAACCCAAATCCGCCATTAGGATTTGGGCGCAATGGTTCAGAGGGGATGAGATGCGAGGCAGCAGGTGTATTTTTGAAGTGAATAGAACTTTGGTTCACGAACAAAAAAATGCGCCGATAACGAAGCAGATCGCCGCTATGAACATTGCCCCGGATTCAACGTCCTATTGGCGAATCCGGGATAAATACAATTGTCACTGCGTCGTGTCGTCAGCGAAGAAGCGCACGGGGCGCATGTATATGCCGTCCACGCCGACGTCCGAGCCGCCGTTCGGCCCGGCGCCGATTAAACTGAAAACAAGCTTGTGGTCGCCTTCCGCGAGATCTATCAATCCCCAATCAACAGACATCCGCCCGACGTTCTTGTCGCTGAGGTCGGACAACATCACGAGCGGTTTGCCGTCGAGCGAAACGCTGTAAACCCCCATGTTCGGGCCGCGCGCGAGGTCCGCTGACATCTCATAACGATTTTTATGCTTGATTTTTATCGGAATTTCGAATCGCGCCGCGCCGCCGCCCGGACTGAAATTCACGTAGGCGCCGCCGCTCCATGCCATGTCGGACACGATTTTAACGCCTTTCGGCATCGGCGCGCCTTCCTTATAGAAACGTTTCTCCGCCTCGACGTAGATATGCGGGGGCAGCCGTTTCGTTCCTTTCGGCATCCGCTCGAAGTTCGGGCCGCCGCCGTTCTGATACCAGAACGCAACGGTCGCGTAATGGTCCGGGCGCTCGCCGTAGCCTGCAACCCGGACGTCGTTCTCGTCGAAAACCGGGCCGACGTGCTCGATCTCGGCTTTGATTGATTTTGTGAACGGGATCGGATCGGCGATGTGCCAGCGGTAGGCGGTGGTTCTGCCCCCGGTGCGCTCGCCCTCATAGACACTGACGCCGTGATAGGGCTGGTTGAACCATCGGAAGCCCCACGCGTCGCCGAAGTAGTCTTCCGTGCCGGTGCCGCGCAGCGACGGGGTTTTCTCGCCGTCGAGATAGAAAAAGTCGTCGCCTTCGCCGATCCAGCCGGGCATGTTCGCGAGCACGGAATAGACGGTTCCGACGTACTGGCCGCTGCCCGTGGCCTCCATGAGTTTGTAGCGGCCGGGCCGCGCCGGGAACTCCTGCCGGTACTGTGCGTGGAAGTAGGCGGCGTTTTCTGGCAGCTTGTCGAGCTTCACCCAGTCGACGTACCAGTAGATAACAACGCCGGAAGAATAAAGGTTTTCGTTCGAGATGACGATTTTCGCGCTTTTTTTGAAGGGCATGGGCCAGAACGAGTTGCGGGCGCGCCCGTCGGACGATACCTGAACAGGCATGGAGTTAACGGCGACATCCATGCCGTGTCCGACGGCGAAGAAGTCGCCGAGCGGGGCCTCGACAGAGGGTTGTTCCTCGCCGTCCCAGTAGGCGCGGATTGCGAGCAGGCGGGGGCATTGCCGGTCGCGGCAGGCCATGGTGGTCCAGATGTGAGTGATTATGCCGGGGCCTTCGAGGTTCGCTATGGTGATGTCTGTGTTCGCGGGCAGGAGCCGCCAGTCGTTGTTGCCGGTTTCCCAGGCGGGGTCTGAACTGGACGCGCGCATGGGGCGCCCCTCGCGGATCATGTACAGGTTGTCTAAAGGGCTGCCGGCAGCCGGGCCGGCGAGCGCCGCGGCGTTGAAAGCTATCGCCGCCGCTAACGCAATAAACGCTATTTGTTTTTTTATCAGCATGTTTTTCCTCCAAATTCTTCATCAACGACCCCATTATATATGATTCGGATTAAAAGACGGCAAAGAGACTGATGAATATAAGACTTTTAAAATCGTATTGCGGCTCTCGAATTTTTGTAATAGAATGTTTCGATGTCGTTTTCCGGGACCGAGAGGTTCCGAATTCAAGGTGTTTGCCGCGTTCATTGAATCGAAGCGGCGAATGCGCGGGAGTTATAGTTTATGCAAAAGAAACTTTTGCCACAGATTTTAATGATCGTAGCGGTAGTGGCGCTCAGCGGCGGCTGGCTGCTTTTCCGCTATGAGAGCCGCGTGGAAACACGGCTTGTGAACGGAGTGTCCAAATCGGTTCACCAGTTTCCGCTGAACCTCGGGCTGGACCTTCAGGGCGGCGTGAACATACTTTTGGAGGCGATTCCAACGGGAGACGAGCCGCTGACACCTGAAAAAGTGTCGGGCCTCGCGGAAGTCATGCGCAACCGCATTGACCCGGACGGCGTGAAGGAAGTGGCCATCTCGAAGCAGGGCGACCGCTGGGTGAACATAGAGATTCCGGGCGAAACGGATCCGGACAAGGTCGAACGGCTGGTAAAAGTCGCCGACCTGAAGTTCATCGACTCGCGCGGCGTGGCATGGGAAGACGGGTTTCGGATACCGGCTGACGCGAAGGTCATCCTTAAAGGGAGCGACCTGAAAAGCTCGACCGCCGGCTACGACTCCTACGGACGTCCCGCGGTGCATTTCGAATTCAAGAAGGACGCGGCGGACATTTTCGGCACATTCACGTCGCGCAACATAAATAAATATCTTGCGATCGCGCTGGACGATGTCATAATCTCCTGCCCGACGATCCAGACGGCGATTTTCGGCGGCGCGGGAATCATCACCGGCAAGTTCACGCAGGAACAGGTGCGTGAATTGGTTACGATGCTGAACGCCGGCCGGTTGCCGGTAAAAGTTAAGGTGGCGCAGAAACTGGCGATCGGCCCGACGCTCGGCGCTGAATCAATCCGGCAGAGCCTGCTCGCCGGCCTTCTCGGCGTCGGAGCGGTTTTGATCTTCATGATCGCCTATTACCGGCTGCCGGGTCTGCTTGCGGACCTCTCGCTCATAGTATATGTCTTCCTGACTTTTGGAATAATGAGTCTTTTCAACGCTACGCTGACGCTGCCCGGAATCGCCGGTTTCGTTCTCTCCATCGGCATGGCGGTTGACGCGAACGTTATTATCTTCGAGAGGGTGCGCGAAGAAATAAAGATAGGCAAGACGTTAAAAGCGGCGATAGACGCCGGCTTCACGAGAGCCTTCACCGCGATTCTCGACTCGAACGTGACGACGCTCATCGCGACGGTAGTGCTTTACGCGCTCGGGACAGGCCCGATCCGCGGATTCGCCGTCACGCTCACCATCGGCGTTCTGTGCAGCATGTTCTCGGCGATCTTCGTAACGCGCGTTTTCCTGATTATCGCCGCCGGCATCAAGCCGCTTCAGTCTTTTAGTCTGTACGGCGCGCGCCCGGCAAATCAGGACCTTGCAATCAATCAGAGATAAAGTGACATTCGAAGGCACAACAGGAGGCTTTAACAAGTGCAAAACAAAGACCGGTTCGATTTAATAGGAGCAAGAAACATCTGGTTTGCCCTGTCGCTCGTCGTCATCGCCATAGGCATCGCTTCGATTATTTTTAGAGGCATGAACTACGGCGTCGATTTCACCGGCGGCCGCATCGTCCAATTCAGGGCTGATCGGAACATATCGCCTGATGAAATCGAGAAAATCCTGAAACCCTACAACATCAAGCACAATCCCGTGCAGCTTATCGGCCAAACAGGCAAGGAATTTGTGCTTCGCACTATCGATTACTCAGACGAAAAGAGCGTGACGATTCTCAACAACAAGATGAAAAGCTTTCTCGTCGACCTCAACGTCGAGCTGTATCCGATCAACAAGGATAAGGTCATGCTCAAAGGCCTATACAGCAAGCTCGACCGCGAACAACTGAACGCCGCGCTGAAAAAGGCCGGGTTCAAGGAATCGGACGTTCTCATGGCCGGCACGAAGGAACTGCCGCCCCAGAAAGAGGGCGATCCCGCCAAATATGACGTGACTTTGAAATTAGTCGGCATCAACAAAGAAGCTGACGTCAAGAAACTGACAACCGTTCTCTATAAAAAATTCGGCGTTCCGAATCAGTTTATCAACGAAAACAAAGTTGACCCGGTATTCGGAAACGAACTCCAGAAAAAAGCCTTGCTCGCGCTCATTATCGCAACAATCGGCATCCTGCTTTATGTCACTATCCGGTTTGAATTCTGGTATGCCATCGCGGCAATCATCGGCCTTATCCACGACGCAGTCATAACGCTCGGCGCTTCATCACTGCTTCAGATCGAGGTCAACGGCGCTTTCGTTGCCATTATCCTCACTGTCTTCGGTTACTCCATCAACGATACTATCGTTATCTTCGACCGTATAAGAGAGAATCTGCGCAAAGACAAAAAGACTCCGCTCGGCCGGCTGATGAACATAAGCCTTTGGGAAACCATGGCGCGCTCCATCAACACGGTATTAACGGTGGAATTGACGATTCTGGCGATCCTGCTTTTCGGCGGCGAGAGCCTTAACGGATTCATGAAAGGCTTGCTGATAGGAATCGGATGCGGGTGTTACTCGTCAATATTCATAGCCGCTCCTTTTGCCTTCATCTTTAAGTCGGCCGAGGCAGGCCGGCACAAGGGACAAGCGGGCGGACGCGGAATGGCGGGCAGAGCGATAAGCGGCCCGGCGGTTCCGGCGACAGCGGGCAAGAAGGAAGACAAGATCGCCAAATCGGCCGGCAGACCGGCTGATAGCGGCAAAACCACTCGCGCCGAAGCGCCGACAACCGCAGACGACGGCGACAAGAAAAAGAAAAAAGGCTCCGGCGGCAAGCAGCGCCGGCGCTGAGTCAGCGCTTTTCCGACACGCGCTTCGAACGGCCGGCGCGCGGCTCTTTGCGCCCCTTAGGGCGCCTGACATTGGGTTAGAAATACTGTTCATATAAATCGAAAGGATAACGATGTCGCCCGGGAGCAGGCAATCCGGGTTAGAGCGACCGGCGCGGTCCGCGCGGTTTGTCATTATAGCCGTAATTCAACTATAGGTCCGGATTATTCATGCTTCACGAATAATCCTGCATAGCATACACCATCAGCGCGTATCGCCCCGCGCCGCCCCGCGCGGCTCGAGTCCGAAATGAATTCTGTTTTTCAATGGAAATTTATCGACCCCGATCCTAATTTAACCATGCATCTGGCCAACCGCCTCGAGTTGCCGCTCCCGCTCGCGCGGGCGCTCGTCAACCGCGGCGTAACAACGCCCGAACAGGCCGAGCTTTTCATGAACCCCGGCATCGCCAGCATGCACGAACCGACTCTCATGCGCGATATGGAAAAGGCTGTCGACCGCGTTCTGCGCGCGATCGCCGACCATGAGCGAATCCTCGTCATCGGCGACTATGACGTCGACGGCATCACCGGCGCCGCGCTTATGGTCTCTTTCCTCGAATCACGGGGCGGACACGTCCGCTATTACATTCCGGACCGCGAGACTGAGGGCTACGGCGTCTCTGAAGACATGATCCGCAAGGCGCACAAGGCGAAATACGGTCTCATCATTACCGTCGACTGCGGGATAAGCTGCAACAAGGAGGCCGTGCTGGCGCGCGAGTTCGGGATCGACCTGATTATCACCGACCACCACGAGCAGCCGGTTGAGCTGCCGGAGGCGGTTGCGATTCTGGACCCGAAGAGAAACGACACGACCTATCCGTTCCGGGACCTCGCGGGCGTCGGAGTGGTGTTCAAGCTTGTCGCGGCGATCGGCGCGCGACTGGAGATCGACATCGAGGAACTTCTGAGCAAGTACGGCGAATTGGTCGCGCTCGGCACGGTCAGCGACCTGGTTCCGCTGCTCGACGAGAACCGTTTTTTTGCGAGCGACGGACTGAGGCGGATGTCGAAGAGCAAGAACCTCGGAATCTATTCGCTGCTGGAAGTGGCGAACATCCGCGAGAACGAAAAACTGGAAGCGCATCACATAAGTTTCAACCTCGCGCCGCGGCTGAACGCGGCCGGCAGGGTTTGGCGCCCGCGCGCCGGAGTCGAACTGCTTCTCGCGTCGTCGCCCGAACGCGCCCGGCTCATCGCGAGAAAACTCGACGAGCAGAACCGCCGCCGGATCTCGGAAGAAGCGCTGATATTCGAGACAGCGGCCGCGATTCTGAACGAGCCGCAATCGCAACCCAACGAGCACGCCATTGTTCTCTTCAGCGAAAACTGGCAGATCGGCATCGTCGGCATCGTCGCTTCTCGCCTGATCGAGCAGCGGCACCGGCCTGTCATCATGACGACTCTTTCCAGAAATCCTGACGACCTGATTAATATACATCCCGAAAAGGGGCGCATGTGCCAAGGCTCGGCGCGCAGCGTGGTCGGGTTCGACCTGTTTCGCGCGCTATCCGAATGCGGCGACATTCTCGTGACGTTCGGAGGCCACGCGCTCGCCGCCGGCCTGAAGCTGTACGAGGCGGACATCCCTGAACTGCGCGCGCGCCTGAACACCCTCGCCATGGGACACCTCGGCGAGATACCGCAGAAACCGGTTCTGAACATAGACGCCGAGCTCGGCCTTTCGACGCTCAATCTCGAACTGCTGCGGCAGAGCCGGCGCATGAATCCGTTCGGCGCCGGAAACCCGCAGCCGCTGTTCGCTTCGACAGGCGTCACCGTGCTTCAGTGCCGCACCGTCGGCGCCGACGGCCGCCACCTTCAGCTCCGGCTCGGACAGGGCGCCGCTGTCGCGGACGCGATCGGCTTCAACTTCTGCCCGCGCTGGTCGCCCGAACAGCTCGACGGCGAACATATCGATGTCGCTTTTAATCTGAAGGAAGACAATTATTCCGGCAGACTTCGTGTAAAATTACATCTGAAAGATTTGAGGGTCGCGCGATCCTCGTGACAAAGTGAGGCGAAAACATGGACCTTAAAGCAAAAATTCGAGCGATACCCGATTTCCCGAAACCGGGAATAATGTTCCGCGACATCACGACGCTGCTCAAGGACGGGCCGGCGTTCGCTGAAACGATCGACCAGCTGTATGACTATTACAAGGACAAGAACGTCTCGAAAGTCGCGGGAATCGAATCGCGCGGATTCATCTTCGGCGCGCCGCTCGCGCTGCGGCTCGGCTGCGGCTGCATTCCGATCCGCAAACCCGGCAAACTGCCCGCCGCAAAAGAGAGCGTCGAGTACGAACTCGAATACGGCACGGACCGCATCGAGATACATATAGACGCCGTCGAACCCGGCGAACGCGTGCTGGTGATCGACGACCTGCTGGCCACCGGCGGCACGGCGGCGGCGGCGAAAACGCTCGTCGAAAAGATCGGCGCGGAACTCGTCGGCATCGCATTCATCGTCGAACTCGACGGTCTCAACGGCCGCGCCAAACTCGGCGGCTGCGATATCTTCACGCTGATACATTTCTGATAGCTGCCAAACCGGCGCCGGGCTAAAGTCCCGGCGGCTACAAAAGATCAACGTAAAACGAATATCGAGCAGGGAACCGCGGAATATCGAAGGAAGTCAAAAAGGTTTTATCATTCGTTATTCGGTGTTGGACATTCGATATTCTATTTGATTTCAACTATGGGATTGCGGTGATCACGACACCGCCGTCAAAACCGCCGCTGTTGTTCGCTTATGTAGGGGAGGGATTAAATCCCGCCCCTGTCGGGGTCAGGTTTGAAACCTGCCCCTACATTGGAAGATTGCATTTTTCACCATCAGATCAAAAAGCCCGTCATTCCCGAATGTCTCTATCGTAAATCCATTTCCTCTTCGCGCCTCAACATCTCCGTGGTTAATCCTTCCGCGTTTTGCATTTCATCGCGAAGCGCTATGGATTGCGGCGGTCTCGACGCCGCTTTGTCATGTTGCGGTTTAGTGATTGCGGTTTTACAATAATATTAATTATGAAATTTCCAATTCCCATACTGGCCCGATTTGTTTTCTTATAATATGTAGAATAATGATACTGTTGTGACAACGAATGATAATAAAACAATTACTCTTGAATAATATTTCATATTCATCTTACTTATCTCTGATATTGTCGGTTTATTCCCATTTCTTGTAACATTAATTTTGTTTAATATTAAATATTTTGTTAAAATTGGAAATTGTAGATATGAAAATATTGAAATTATTAAATAATTCATTTGAAAATCGCTACCGTTTTTAGCATCCTGTAATAAATTTAAATACATGAAAATCAAACTCCAATTGATGATGTTCGTTATGGATAAAAATATAAATGCAAATGTTGTTTGCTTTCTAATAAAGTATTTAATTACTGAACCTAAAAACAAAATGTTTAATAACGTAAAAAATATAATCGCTATTATTCTCATGTTTGTCCTTTCACTATTTCGAAATCTATTATGATTCGATGCTCGCCATACTTTGTCGTTTCTGAACCTGGCATCTTGTTACTATTCTGCAACTATCAGGTTTAGATGTCAATTTACTGATTTGTATTAATTATGATTCACCCGAAAGAGGGCGCAGCATGCTGCGCCCCTACGATCCACACGAAGAATTGGAACGAATCCTGATCCCGCGTTCCCGCATTTCACTCCAGCAATATGATCGAATAGTAGTCCGGGGTTTGGTCGGTGGCGGTCAGGACGCGGATTGGAAATCCGTTGCTTCTGACTGTTGTGAAGACGTCCACGCCGCAGGCTTCGAGTGAAGGCCGCGCCTTGTCGGGGTGGCGGCACCCCTCGTCGAGCGCGCACTCTTTGCAGAGGTCGCAGGGGCCGCCGCTCATGCCGAACGCGGCGGGCAGCCCTGAAAGAAACGCTTCGCGTTCCATGACGAGCGTGGCCGCGCGCCGTTTTTTATTGTTGTGCGTGCGCAGAAGCAGCGCCTTTGTGTAGCTTTTTATCAACCGCTCCGTTACGGCCGGTTCCGGCGAGTGCGGCGGACATGTCAGGCAGGCGCCGTAGCCCCCGCACCCGTAGCGGCATTTCATTCGCACCCATTCGGCGGTGACGATTGTCGACGCGTCGATCACCGCGGCGCCGACGATGCCGTCGAGCGACAGGGCTTTCTTCAAGAGTTGTTTTTCAAGCGTTTTCTTCATAGCGCAAAGCCCCCCGTTTCCGTTCGGCCATTATCATTATATTAGCTGAATATAGAAAACAAATCCAACAAAGAAACGCGGAGGCAGGGAACGCCAGCAACAGGTTTGCGGGCGGCGCCAGGATCAAAGCAAGCGGGAAAGATGCCCGCGCTCCCAATAAGACACAACCCCATTTTATGAGGTTGCTCTTTATTAATCCAACTAAACCCGTTTGGTGACGATCGTCTCGAACGAATCAACTTTTCCGGCTTTAACGGTGACCATCAGGAAACCGATCACCTGACCTTCGAACGGCATGCTTCCGGTGGCCGGCGCGGTGATGACCTTGCACTTGCCGAACATCTCCTCGTGAACGCCGTGCACGTGGCCGACGAACATATTGTCCTTCTCATACTTC
>JBAYJY010000113.1:0-14088 GCA_041664945.1 bacterium
GCCCGGCGCGATAAACGCTTTTCCCGGAGCGACAATATCATCCTCTTTTGCTTCCGACACTTCAATCATGGACAACTGGTCCAGCCGCTTGGCCAGCGATACGGTAAAGCCAGGCGGCATGTGCTGCACAACGAGTATCCCGGCGGGAATGTCAGCCGGGATTCGGGTGAGAACTTCCGCGAGCGCCTTCGGGCCGCCGGTGGAGCTTCCTATCACAATGACTTTTCGCATGATCCCCTGCGTCGTTTTCCATGGCCGCTCGCGAGGCGCCGCCGGTTTGCCGGCCTGTTTTGACGCCGGCGTGATCTTGGCGCATTTTATCGCCGCCGCCACTTTTATTTTAGAGACAAGTTCGTCCCGGACCTTATTCATCGTCAGCGAATCTCTTCCGTCCGGTTTTTGCACGAAATCTATCGCTCCTGATTCGAGCGCTTCTATTGTCACATCGCCGCCGTCCTGCGTGTAGCGGCTCACCATCAGCACCGGGACAGGGAACAACGACATGATTTTCTTCAGAGTCGCCAGACCGTCCATGCGCGGCATTTCAACATCCAGCGTCACGACATCGGGCTTGAGCGCCTCTATCTTTTCGAGCGCGTCTATCCCGTCGCGCGCCTCCCCGACGACTTCTATACCAGGGTCTTCTTTCAATATATTCTTCAGCACGTACCGCATGTACTGCGAATCGTCAACTATGAAAACTCTTATCGGGTTGCTGTTCATTCGGAGCCTATTTGCCTGCCGTATTATTTATAAATTTATTTATCGTCTTTATCATCAGATCCTCTTTAAGCGGTTTAACAATGTAATCCTTCGCGCCGGCCTTTATGGCCCCCATTATCGTCTTCTCGTCGTCGAGGGTGCTGAACATTATCACAACCGCATTCGGATCGATCTTTTTTATATACCGCAGCGCTTCAGGACCTTCCATCACCGGCATGTTAATGTCCATCAGAACCAGGTCCGGCTGAACTTTCCGGTAAAGATACACTCCCTCAATTCCGTCTTCAGCCTCAAATATCCTGAATCCTTTCTCCTGTAGAAAATTCTTTGCTTTAGAGCGCTGATACGTCGAATCGTCCACGATCAATATTTTCTTCTGCTTCGGCATAGCTCTATCCTGATATTTTTTTAGGATGCCGCGTACTGGTCACGACCATCTCGCCCGTTCCGACAAAAAACCTGATCGTGCGCCCGTGTTCGCCGCCGATGTCCATGAATTCTATTTCCGTATTTATTTCGTTCAGTATTCTTTTTACTTCATCGGCATTTCTTTTGCCGATGTCGCCGCCCGGGTGCGAAAGCGATTTAACAACGCGAGACCCGCCGGCCAGCTTCGCCTTCATCCTGCGCTTGACAGCGCCCTTTTCCTTCATCTTCCGCATCAGTTCCGGCACCGCCACATCGGCGTATATTTTGCTGTTCTTCTCGCGCTCATTGCCATCGCTTTTCGGGAGCAATACATGCGCCATGCCGGCGACCCGCGCAAGCGGGTCGTACACGCAAACGGTTATGCAGGAACCAACGCCGTACGCGGTGAGCGCCGCCGCCGGATTGCGGCTGATTTTTATCTCGCCGATTCCAACATCGATTTCCTTGTTGTTGGTCGCTAATGATCTTTGCGGCTGGCCGGGCGGCGTCCCAACTGAATCGAAACTCATTATTACCTCAGTTCGCGTTCTCGCTTTGCGCGGCGGCGTCGAGCTCGTCCAGCTTTATTTTTATGAATCCGCCAATATCTATTATAAGAGTTATTTTCCCGTCGCCGAGTATGGCCGCGCCCGATATGCCAGGCGCTTCTCCTATGTACTCGCCAAGCGGCCGTATCACTATTTCCTGATCCCCTATCAGAGAGTCAACGATAATTCCGACCCGGCGGCCGGCCCACGCCACCACAACGATGAAAACCCGCGACGGCTCGTGTTCGTCCGGACCGCGTTTCAGCGCCAGCGCTTCCTCAAGCCGGATAAGCGGCAGCACGTTGCCGCGGAAGAGTATCGCCTCTTTTCCTTTAAGCGCCTTCAGTTCGCTTTGCTCCACCCTCAACGTCTGGACAACCGAAATCAGCGGTATCGCGAATATCCTCCGGCCCATCGTCACAAGCAGCGATTTTATTATCGCGAGCGTTAGCGGAAGTTTTATGATGACTTTCGTGCCTTTGCCGGGAGCGCTCTGCAGCGTTACGCTTCCGTTCAGTTTCTTTATGTTCGTCCTCACGACATCCATGCCGACTCCCCGGCCGGACACCTCGGTCACTTCCTCCTTCGTGCTGAATCCGGGCAGAAAAACAAGGTCCAGCACATCCTGTTCCTTCATTATCGCGAGCGTCTCCGAAGGAGCGATGTTTAATTTCTTCGCACGGTTCATCACCTTTTGCGGATCGATGCCCTTTCCGTCGTCCACAACCGTAATCAGAATGTGGTCTTCCACATGGTCCGCCGAGATAACAATCTTTCCGGTCGGCGGCTTCCCTGCCTTTATGCGTTCTTCGAGCGGTTCGATCCCGTGATCTATGGAGTTCCTTATCGTATGCATCAAAGGGTCTCCGATTTCCTCGAGCACTGAGCGGTCGAGTTCCGTCTTCTCGCCTTCTAAAACCAGATCTATTTTCTTGCCTGTTTTGTTCGCCAGGTCGCGCACCATTCTCGGAAACTTGTTGAAAACATTTTCGATGGGAAGAAGGCGCGCCTTCATTATATGTTCCTGCAACTGCGTCGAAATAAGCTCTATGTTGTCAGATGTCTCGCTGAGGTAGCCTACTATGTCATCAGTCTCGCTGGACGCGTCGAGAATGCGGCTCAACTGGGCGAGTCTCGTCCTGTTTATTACAAGCTCGCCTACCAGGTCCATGATGGCGTCCATTCTTTCCACATCCACCCGGACAGTGCGGCCGGCCAGTTTCTTTCTGTCATCCTGAGGCTGTTCCTTCTTCGCCTCGCCGCCGTTTTGCGCCTGCATCCCGCCGGCGATGGGAACGAGGGCGGCCTCCTCCGTTTCAGGCCCGGCGCCGCCGTCTTCCGGCGTCTCAGGCTGTTGCTGCTCAGCATCGCTTTCCTGAGGCCCGGCCGGGTCGGATTCATTTTCCGGCGCCGGCGAAGATTCCTCTTCATCTCCGGCCGCCGCCGGCTCCTCGCTCATGACCGCGTTTTCATTGCATTCGATCAAAACCACATCAGAGATCAGAGAGAGAACTTCTTCAATTTTCGATCTCCCGGCGCTCGTAATAACCTCAAGCGTCATAGGGAACGCGAGCAACTCCTGCTCGATTTCCTTAATGGTTGGAGAAGAGTTAATTATTTCGCCGAGCTCGGAAAAAAATGTAAGCGCCTGCAGAGCCCGGACAAACGGCATTTGGCATTGAGGCGCCGCGTCGAGCTTTATAACGATATGGATTTGCCCCCCCGTTTTAGCGGCGGGAGCGTTCTCTTCCTGCGCCTGTTTCTTTTGATCGTCCCCGGATGATTTCTTTTTAGGCTGCAGCAATAAGCGAAGATCGTCCAGATGCGTCTGTATCTCGGATTTGACTTCGCAGTCCTTCGAAATTTCGTCTTTTATCTTCTGCAGGGTGTCCGAACATTGGAGAAATGTGTCGATGAGTTCCATCGAAACCTGAATGGACCCGCTTCTCACGCCGCCGAAAACAGTTTCCATGCCGTGCGCGAGTTCGCTCAACCTCGGAAATCCCATCGAAGCGGACGAGCCTTTTATCGTGTGCGCCGCCCGGAATATTTCCGCGAGTATGGACGGGTTCTCCGGTTGTTTCTCGAGTTTGACAATATCTTCCTCGAGAATCTGCAGGAGTTCCTCCATCTCGCTGAGGAATATTTCCAGTTCCTCTTTGTCTATGTCCTGAGCGCTCATGATTCGTTCCCGATTTTCATCAGACCCTCTGTTTGCTTCTGGCGGTTATGGTCTTTATGAGTTTTTTGGAGAGTCTTGGCAAGGTCTATTATCGCCACCATCACATTGTCGAGGTTGGCTATGCCCTCGAAGAAATTCGATGACACCGGGCCGGAAAGTATATCCGGCACAGGCTCGATCTTGCTGTCAGGAATCGGCTGGACCGCCAAAACGGCGTCCACGAGCAGACCGAGAACCTGATCCTGCCGTCGCACCACAACAATCCTCGCGGCCTTCGCCAGTTCGCAGCCGGGCAGGCCGAAACGCAACCGCAGATCTATGACAGGCACAATCTTCCCGCGCAGATTCACTACCCCGCGCAGATAGGCAGGCGTGTGCGGGATTTCAGTTATCTCCTTCGGTTTTATGATCTCCTGCACCGAATCAATCCTGACCGCGTATTTCTCGCTGGTCAGAAGAAAAAACACAAAGTTCCGCCCTTCTATCTCGGACTGGTCCTTGTATGACTTCAGCCTGTTTCCGAACTTCTGTATCGTCTTATTGTTTTTCATGGCTTCCGCCGCCGGTTTACAGCTTGAATGATGTTGAAATGTCCTCAAGTTCACGCGCCATTCCGCTTAGCGATTCGACGGACGAGGAAATCTCGTTGATGCCGGCCGTCTGTTCCTCCGTGGAAGCGGATATCTCCTCCGCGGCGGCCGCGTTGTCCTGCGATATCGAAAGAACTTTTCTCATGGCTTCCTCGACCTGCTTCGAACTCGCCGCCATCTCCTCAGTCGCCGCCGTGTTCTCCTCGACAACGCTCGCCACGGAATCCATCGATTCGACGATCTTCTGGCTCTGGCTCACCATCTTTTCAAGATCGCCGGATACCCTCTGGATTTCCTTGTCCGTTGTCTCTATCACGCCCATTATTTCGCCCAACGCTGTCTTTGCTTCCTCGCCGAGCTTCGCGCCCAGAGCCACCTGTTGCGTCCCGATTCTCATTCCCTGCACTACCTGATTGGTATTTTCCTGAACGCCTTCTATCAGCTCCGCGATCTGCTTCGTGGCTTTCACAGAACGTTCCGCCAGCTTTCTGACTTCCGCCGCCACAACCGCGAATCCCTTGCCGTGCTCGCCGGCCCTGCCGGCTTCGATCGCCGCGTTGAGCGCAAGCAGGTTCGTCTGTTCCGCTATGTCGTCTATGACTTCCGTTATCTCGCTGATGCGCTTTGAACTTTTCCCGAGTTTCTCGACGATCTCCGCTGACTGTTCGACCGTCGCGCTGAGCTGCGTTATGTTGTCGATCGCTTTGGCGACCGCTTCCTTCCCGTTGCGGGCCGTCGCGTTCGAGTTGCGGAAAACGTCTATCATCTTCTGCAGGCTCGCGACCGTCATCTCGATCGTCGCCGACATCTCGTTCACGATCAGGGAAGTCTGTTCGACTCCCTTCGCCTGATCCTGCGCTCCCTTTGCGATCTGATTTATCGTTTCGAGAAACCCTTCCAATATCTTCGACGTTTCCATCACGTTCTGGCTCTGATTCTCCGAGCCGCGCGCCATGTCCTGCACCGAAACCGCGATCTGCTGCGCGCCCTGTCTCACCTGATCCGTTGACTTTATGAATTCATCCGTGAAGTTTCCGATGTGCCTCGCAGCTACATTCATTTTTTCAATCAGGCCTCTCAAATTCTTCATCGTGCTGTTTATCACTTCGCCCAATTTGAATAGCAGTTCGTTATCCGTTCCGGGCGTAACGCGCGCCGTGAGATCGCCGGCCGAAATTTTGTTCAACACTTCGAAATTCTCGGAAAGGCTCAACGCCATGTCCATATTCGTGTTGTCCATCTCTTCCTTCATTTCCTGAAAATTCTGGATAAGGCTGTTTATCCCCGCGCAGAGCCGTCCTATCTCATCGTTCCCATTTTCGATATTGGCGCGCGCCGATAAATCGCCGGATTTCATCGCATCCATTATCTCGAGCAGGTGATCCACCTTGCCGTGAACGTAATCCCTGCTGTCCACCGTGGTGTTATAGCTTTCCTGAAGCCGGTCCAGAATCTTGTTGATAAGGGCGGCCAGCTTCACGAGTATGTCCTCGGAAGCCGTTTCCGGAATCCGTATGCTGAAATCGTTCGCGACCATCAGCCTGTTCAGCGACTCGAACATCTCTGATATGCCGATGGCCAGTTCGAGCATGTTGTTCTCCAAAACGCTCGTATCCGCTTCCGCTTTTTCAATTCCCTTTAAACAATCGAAAAAGACGAACAGCGCCGCAGCGAATAAAATAACGCCAAGCAAAACAAACACGTCTTTCCCGGCGCTCACTCCCAAATAGGCCAGCGCCGCCGACGCGATAACCCCGATTATCAAAAACAAAATCTGCTTTTTGACAAGCGGCTTGTCCTTCAGGTTTTTGAAATTGCCCATTATCATTCACCTCATGTTATTTAAGACCGCAAATATGAAAAAACCGGCGCCTCGATAAACAGCATCTTCGGCAGTCGGATTTTCATCGCCTTGTTTTTCGTCTCAAAAACCGCTTCGATATTATCCCCGTCATGGAAATATTTCGGCGAAACGGCCTCAACCCGCCTTGCTGCGCGGAGCGAATTACTGCTCCCGAATTCTTTTGTGGATTCGGGTTAAAACTGTATCTGAGCCCTGTATTTTCCGCCTTCGTTTCTGACCCACAGAAGAACTTTCTTCATGCGGTCGCACCACGCTCGAAGATCCTTCTCGAACGTCTGGCAGTCGGCTGTAATCTCCAGCACGTCTCCCGGTTTCATATCCGGCGATTTCGCCGCGATCTTAAGAATCGGCTGCGGGCACTTAAGCCCCAATGCGTCTATTGTCACAGTTGCCATCTATTATTCCTCCTGTTGATTATATTTCTATATTTCAGACATGATTCGAAACTTTTTCAATGATTATCCCGCCCGGGCATCACTCCGCATCCGATATGTCGCCCGCCAGGTTCTCGATCTCCCTCAGTCCCGCTATCTCCTGCAAAGAAAATATCTTGCTGAAATTCAGGATTTTGACCAACTCCTCGCTGACTTCCGCGAACCCGGCGAGATAATCGGCTTTTATAGCCCCCCTCAGAAGCGGCGACGGCGGCTCTATCGAATCCTCAGATATGGTGATCACTTCCGAAACCTTATCTACCGCCACGCCTATTATCTGATCTTCAACCTCAACAACTATTATCCTCGCGGATTTAGTGTTCTCCACCGCCCCTAAATTAAAACGCTTCTTCAAATCAACGACCGGTATAACGTAGCCCCTGAGGTTTATTACGCCCTCCATGAAATCAGGCGTCTGCGGCACCATCGTTATTCCGGTTTTATATATAACTTCCTGAACGATATCCAGATTGATTCCGTATGTCTCGCCCGCCATTTCGAACATGACAATTTGACGCTGTTCGGCGAATTCGAGCATCTCTTCATTTCCAATATTCATAATACAATGATTCCCTCTTTTACACCGGGAGATTATACAATATTTTTCCCAAATTAAGCAACCCGGCCGGGCCTTCGTCCGTCTGAATTATTCTATCGATAAACTCGTTGCCGCCTCCGCCAATTTCATCCGATGTCTCCCCCGAATCCTTTTGCAGAACTATGAAATCGCCGACATCGTCGACCAAGAAACCTACCGCCGAATCGTCCCAATCCACAACCGCCACTTTTTTTCTGCCCAGATCCGAACCGATCGCCATCTCCCTCAGACCGAGCTGGCTGTGCAGGTTCCAGAGCATAACAATCTCTTCGCGGCGCTGAAAAAGACCCACGAGAAAAGGAAACGTGTCCGCCATCAATCCGGCATCGCCTACCCGCACGTCGCCGACTCGCACTATTTCCAGAATGTGTTTCGCAGGCAACGCGAACATTCGGTTTGCAACCTTTATCAGCAATGCTTCAAAAGTCTCTGATTCTTCGCCTCCGCCGTCGAAGTCACCGGGCGGTTCTTCCGCCGCCGGCTCTCCGGAGGCCTCTCTTTCGCTTAGAATCGTTTTATACGCTTCTATCAGTTTTTTGGTCTTTTCCTCGTAAAACGCCTTGTTTTCAGAATGCATATCCGGATGAAATTCGATAAACAGGCGCCTCGCCGCCTTTCTTATCTCACGCAGCGAATCGCCGGGCGCCACTCCAAGCATCTCGTACAGTTTTTTCAAATCCGTCTTTTCCCTTTGATTTTACTGAAAATGAAATGCCGTCCGAAAGCCTTTGAAGCCGCCGCGACTTCCCGCGAAAACCTGCGCCGGCTTTTCAAAATATTATCGGTATTTAATAAAGCCTCGACGCTTCTATTTATATGATCGCGCTATTATTATCGCGTTGATTACCGCTTTAACCGTCTTCACGGGGTCGATCGGCTTATTGATGAAATCGAAAGCCCCTTTCGCAAGCGACTCAAGTATCTTCTCTTCTTCTCCCAGAGATGAAATCATCAGCACTACCGCATCGGGAACTGTCTGCCGAAGGGGTTCCAGCGCCGATATGCCGTCACAATGCGGCATCTCGATATCCATTGTCACAACATCCGGATTCAGTTTCGACGCCATCTCAACCGCTTCGTTTCCGTTGACCGCCTGCCCCACAACATTCAGCCCGGCCGCCGTCAATACTTTTTCCAACTTGAATCTTAGAAACTTTGAATCGTCCACAATCATAACCCGGACCGTTTTCAGCATCGCAACATGGTTTTCATAATCGTTTATGTGAATTGACTCTCTTCGCAGAATCTTTTCTTTCGGAATAAATACCTTTAACTGCGTCACTAAGGCGTGCTTCAAAAGCACCATGTGCCTGCCTTCAAGCTCAATCCCTTTGTGAACCACAATCGTGCCGTCAAACGCTCGCATGTCATCGGCGGCCAGCATGCCTTCCTCGATGCCTTCTATGTCTACTACCGCTATTCTGCCTTCCATGTGAACGACCTTCCTTCTTTCATAATTGTCTCATTGCGCAAAACGACAAAAACGCCTGCCTGCGCTATAAATTCTCATATTCTTCAATTTTTCTTTTCATGTAAGCTTCGAACATAACAGCCGGACGCCGCCTGCATGAATGATTTCTCTAAATAGAAATTATACCATTTTTCGAAAAAAACAATAGCGCCATCCTGCTTTCCCGCTCATGATTGAATTGATGTATCTCCAGCAAACATTCATTTCGCCGTGATAATATACATTTTGTACGGCGCCGCTTTGAATTCGACACCGGTCCCTGACTTGTCGAATTTGACGGCAGCGCCGGCTTTGCCGCCTGTGATTTCAGATGTCCGAACGGAAACGATTTTCGCTGTCCCGGCGATCACTTTCACCCGCTCTTCTATCCCGGCGAGGTGAAACGCTCGAACCGACTTTCTGTCTTTTCCGGGCAAAAGCACAACTGTCGAGCGCGGCGAACGGAATCCGCTCTGGAAAGCAGCTACGTAGGGGAACAAAAACAGGTTGGAAACGACAGTCAGGCCGTCATCGTCATCGTCGAATTTTTCAAGGTACATATTGTAGTGGCCGCAAAGCTCGAATTTGCCGCCGCTTGCGGCCGCCATCCGGCTGTTGGCTTCGAGTTGGTGGTGAAGCATCTGCGCGATGTATTTAATGTAGAGGTTATTCCCGGTGTGGCTGAAGCCCGCCACGAGCGGCTCCATGACCCACGGAATGTAGCTCGACTGCGACGGGACGCTCGAATCAGTGCCGGTGGTCGGTTCGCCCATCTGGCCCTTCCAGTCGCCGTCCTTGCGAGCGAGCGCGCCGTTCAGCCATGCGTCCTGCGGCCCGAACGGCTCCATGTACACGCGCGAGTAAATCGTCGCGTTCAGAATTCTTATCGCGCGGTCGAGCCAGTACTCGTTCCCTGTGTGTTCGTACAATTTGAATAAGATTTTCGAGGCGAACGCGAATGTGTTGACGGACGGCTCCCCGGCCCGGTCTTCGAGCAGCAGCCCGAAATTTTCGAGCGCGTGTTTCTGCCCGCCGATGACCTCGACAGCGCGGTCGAGATACTTCCTGTTTCCGGTGAACTCATAGGCCGAGATCATCACGTCGGCGCCGAACTCCTGCGCGTCGAAAACTCCAAAATCGCCTATCTTGCCATCGCCCGTCTGCGTCCAATACCAGCGGTGATGCGGCGCGTCGAACAGCGGGCCGCCGTACACTTTCTCGAAATTCAGCAGCAGCGCCTTTTTGACCGCCGCGTCCTTCGTGACTGCGTATTCCGCGATCAGCGATTCCACGTTGTACGGCTGCGACCACAGATAACAGTCGCGCTGCTTGTCGGCGTACGTCTGATCCTTGAAATAGCCGTAGCACCTGTGTTTCGGATCGTTGAACATCATTTTGTCGATGTAGTAGCGGTTCGCTTTAACTGTGTAGTCGAGCCACTTTTTGTCGCCCGTTTCGAAGTATTTGACCATGAAAGCGCGGCCTGTCATCTCGTTGTGCCAGTCGTGCCTCGTGCCCGGCGGGTTGTAATCGTATGCGTGATGAATGTAGCCCTCCGGCATGACGATCAGAGGAAGCTTGTTTATCAGATACTCCTCAGTCGCCTTCCAGTCTATCGGGTCGAATTTGATGTTTTTCTCCGCCAGATATTCGGCGTAATATTTATCTATATTCGTGTCGAGGAATTTAATGCTGAGCGCGCGTGTCTCCGTTTCGCCTTTTTCGACATTGATTTTATGCCACGAATATAGCCCGTCCATGTGAAGGAGCGATGCTTCGCCCGCGCTCCAGAAAAGCATGCCGCTCCCGGCAAGGCCGTCCTTCGTCCCGGCGGTGAATGTGTAATTGTCCGAAAATGCGGTCGGCGTGATCTTGCGCGAAACCTTCAGGTCCGGCTGCGCGAACACAGTGTCGATGATCCGGTTCGCCGGGAAAGTTATGATGCCGACGAGCGAGATGCGGCGTTCCAGCAGGTTTTTTACGGAGTACGCGATCTCGAGTTCGGCGCCGGAGATCGAAAAGGAAAGTTCCTCGCGCCGTTCCCTGCTTTTGCCCGAAATTAAAACGAGCGCTCCGCCCCGTAACTCGTGTTTGTCATACAGTGTGTACCATTCGTAAGCCTGCTTGGCATAAGCCGGCGAGATCCATTTCATATCCTTGGCGATGCTGCGGGCCGGCTCGCGGGCGTTCCACATCCAGAGAAAGGGCTCGTCTTTGTACATGCCGGCGGCGCTGAAAGCGGTCATGCCGATGACGTCGTTCGTCTTCAGCGTCGGATACATCGACGCCGCTGTCCGCCAATCCGGATGCTTGAAGCATATCTCGCCGCGATAAGTCACCGTGTCGAGATAGTAGCCGTTGAACTTCGCGTCAACCTTTTTCGCGGCGGAAGAAACATCCACGAACCTGAATCGCATGGAGATCAGGCTATTGCCGTATAGCAACTCATCGCCGGGCGAGTCGGAGCCGTTTTTGTCTTCGTCGATAAACCTCAGAACTGGTTTGTCAGCGGCCGGCGTCTCAACGGCGGCGGTCTGCCCGCCTGCCGGGCGCGCGAAAAACGCGGCCGTCAAAACAATTGCGGCCGTCAAAAACCGGGAATAAAATGCAGTCCTTTTCATTCCGAACTCTCCTCTCGTATAAAACTCTCAAGCGATGGAATAATCATAATTATTGTAATCTGAAACTATCTCTTTTTCTTTGCCTTAACTGTTTTCGCGGCGATCAGTTCGCCAATTGTGACCGACCGGTAGCCCTTCTCGCGAAGCATCGGCAGGACATTCCGGAGCGCCTCGACCGTCGGCTCCCTGTCCCCTCGCGCGTCGTGCATGAGAATAATCAAACCCGGCCGCAACTGCCTCATTATCTGAAATTCGATTCTTTTCGAATTCGCTCCCATGGCGTCGAGCGAACTTTCATTATGGCTTATGTACGAGTAATTCATTCTGCGCAGCAGTTTCACCAGACGCACATCCCGGTATTCGTATGGCGCCCGGAAATATTTCATGTGCCGGCCTGTTATCTTGAAAACCGCTTCGTCGGTTTTTTGTATCTCTTCCTTTCTCAGCGCGCTAAGGTCCCTGAACATAAAAGGATGACTGTAGGTATGATTCCCGAGTTCGTGCCCTTCCCGGAGGATCCTTCTTATAATGCCGGGATGCTTTTCAGCCATTTCGCCGGTGACAAAGAAAGTGGCTCGCATTCCGTTTTCCTTCAGTATGTCGAGAATTCGAGGCGTATATTTCGCGCTCGGCCCGTCGTCGAACGTCAGCGCTATCAAGTTTTCTTTAGTTTTGACCCGGTTCTGAACCATTCCGAAGAAATTGAACTGCGGCGCCTCGCACATGGCTCCGTATAAGAACCCGGTGATCAATATTACCAACACGATCCGGCCGGCTTTTTCGTTTCTCTTCTTCACTTGGAAATATATTACAAATCCGACAGCGAGAAGAAACAGCATGAAAAAGCCATACTGCGGCACGGTGAATGAAAGGCTTCTCAATAATAACATAAGCATGTAAATGGTGCATGAAACGGACCGGAATGTAAAGCGTGGATAATACAGAGGCGCCAAATGTGTAATATTGTTAAAAAATACACCTTGATGATTTGTGATTAATGAATAGTATAATTAACTTGGCAGTAATTTTGGAAAGTAAGGAACAGGGGCAAAATGGAAATCAAAGACAATGCGGCCGTGGCCGCGAAACCTGGCAATGGAAACGGCGCCCGGAAAAAGATAATATTCGCGGCGCTTCTTGTGTTTGGGATAGCTGGCGCCGTTTTCGGAACAAAATGGTTCATCTTCAGACTCGCGTACACTTCGACGGACGACGCGCAGGTGGACGCCGATCTGATCCCGATAAGCTCAAAAGTTCCGGGACGCATAGTCAATATATACGTTTCAGAAGGCGAGAAAATCAGGGCGGGACAGTTGCTCGCGCGGATCGACCCGACGGACTACAATCTGGCGCTCAAGCAGGCCGAAGCGCGTCTCGAAAGCGCCCGCCGCGACCTTGAGAAGGCGCAATCTTCGCTCGATCTCACGCTCGCCAGGAATCAGTTTGGCGTTCAGCAATCCTCAACGAGTTACGATCAGGTTACCGGCGGAGTGACAATTTCATCGACTCAGCAGACGGTTAATCTCGAGAAACTTACAAAAGATTTCGAACGCGCGCAGATTAACCGGCAACGCGCGAAAGAACATTACGTGGAAGTTCAGACCGCCGCGGATCAGACGCAAAAAGACCTCGCGCGCGGCGAGAAATTATTTGCCGGCGGCGTTATCGCCAAAGATCAGATCGACCGCCTGCAAACGAACGCCGACGCCGCAAAATCGCGGCTTGACCAAGTCGCTCAGGAAAAATCCGACGCCGAAAAACAGGTAGATCTGGCGCAAAGCAACCTTCGCGCCGCGAACATCGACACGTTGCGCACCGGCATCGCCGTTCAGGATAAAGAGAAAGCCGGCTACGCGCTCACGCTCTCGAAAAAGCAACAGCAGGACGAAAGCAAGATCGCAGCTTCGACTGTCGAAAGCCTCAAATCGCAGATCAAGGGTCTCGAAAACGCTGTCGAACAGGCGCGCGTCGCGCTCCGCGAAACGGACATCCTCAGCCCGGTGGACGGCATCGCCTCCAAGAAAATCTCCATGCAGGCGGAGATCGTGCCCGCCGGCAAACCGATTCTCTTCATCATCGACCCCGCGGGTTTGAAAATCACGGCGAACATCGAGGAAACCAAACTCCACAACTTCGGCATCGGCTCAAAAGCGAGAATCACAATCGACGCGCTTCCCGGCAGGGATTTCACCGGCTCCGTCAGGTCCATCGGAACCGCCGCGAACTCTAAGTTCGCTCTCATTCCTTCCGGCAGCGCCTCCGGCCAGTTCATTAAAACAACTCAGCGCATTCAGGCGAAGATTTTCCTCGACGGCGACCTCTCGGAGCTAAAGCCGGGAATGAACGCCGTGGTTTCCATCAAAAATAAGAAATGACGGCAATGCCGCGCCGGGACACTCGCGCGCACGCTTCGCCAAAACATGGCATTTAAAAAATTCAACAGTTCAAACATTCATCCGGACAACCATAAGTGGTTCGTTCTCGGAACCGTAATGGTCGGCCTTTTCATGGCGGTGCTCGACAATAATATCGTCAACGTCGCCCTGCCCCACATGGTCACCGCGTTCTCCACAAACACCGACCGCATCCGCTGGGTCGTCGAATCCTACGCCGTGTCCTACGCGATTTTCACGCTCACAACAAGCTGGCTGCGCGAGCGCATCGGCATCC
>JBAYJY010000114.1:0-14043 GCA_041664945.1 bacterium
ACCGCTTTATTGCCTATCAGCGACGCTTCCAGCCGCCGCCCGATATTGCTTATCCTCGTCTCGCTCATCACAATGCTGTTCTCGATCTCGCTGCCCTCGATCACCGCGCCTTCTCCGATCGACGAGTACGGGCCGATGTACGAATCCACGATTTTCGCCCCCGCGCCGATCACTGCCGGCCCGCGGACCCTGCTGCGCGCCACCGTCGCTCCCTTCGCGATTATGACCCGCCCCTCAATCGCGCTCGCCGCGTCCACCTTCCCGCTTACGTTGGTTGTGATACCGTCCAGAACCGCCTGGTTCGCCTCGATCATGTCGCTCTTCTGGCCCGTGTCGCGCCACCAGCCTTTTACTATGTGCGGCGTGACCGCAAATCCCATGCTTATAAGTTCGCTGATCGTATCCGTTATCTCAAGCTCGCCGCGCCAGGACGGTTTTATCCGGCGCGCGGCCTCGAACACATTTTTATCGAAAACATACGCGCCTACTATCGCAAGATTCGACTTCGGCTTCTTCGGTTTCTCTTCGAGACTCACTATACGGCTGCCCTTGACCACCGCGACTCCGAAATGGCGCGGTTCCGGCACCGGCGTCAGCGTGATCGCCGCGTTCGGCTTGCCCTTGCGGTAATCGTCAACCAGACCTCCGATTCCGTTCTCGAGAAGATTGTCTCCGAGATAAAGAACAAAATCTGATTTGCCTACGTAGTCCTCGGCGCAAAGAACCGCATGAGCGATCCCTTTCGGCGTCTCCTGCATCACGTAGTCGAACTTCATTCCCCACTTCCTGCCGTTGCCGAGCGCCGGTTCGAGTTCCGTCCGGTTTTCGCTCACCACAAAACCAATTTCTTTTATTCCTGAGTCGCGCATCGTCTCGATCGCGTAGTGTATCACCGGTTTGTTTGCCACGGGGATAAGCATCTTCGGCACGGCATAAGTTATCGGCCTCATCCGCGTGCCTTTCCCCGCGCATAGTATCAAACCCTTCATGCTTTTACCTCAGAAATTCGCCGGCCGCCCAATAGTGCCCGGAACCGGCATTTAAACGAACGTGCAAATTAATATAATAAAACCGTAAATTGCGCAAGCTTTTTTTATTATTCTCCTTGATCAAAGGTACATAATTATAGCCGCGGTCGATATAAAATATATTTTTTCTTCCCTGCGCGTGAGCGCATAATTAAGATTCAGCTTGACAATAAAAACGGCTGCTGATATTATCGCGCAACGGAAGCGGACGCCGGAATGCTCATTGAAAACGCCCCGTTTCCGCTAAAAGACAAGCTTCAGAGACACTGCAAAAACACACAAGAAAGGCAGATGATAATGAAATATCTAACGTTGGAAAAGGACGGCCCGGTCGGAGTAATCACGTTGAGCAACGATCGCGAGAACAGGTTCAGCCCGGATTTCATAAACGAGATTCTGGAAACCATGGATTCTGTTGAAAAAGACAAAGAGACCGGCGCGCTGGTTTTCACCGGGGCCGATCCGAAGTTCTTCTCAAACGGACTCGACCTCACCTGGATCATGCAGAACATCGCGGATCCGGCGGCCATCGTCGGCTACCTCAAACTCACAAACTCGATGTTCAAGAGATTCTGCCTCTATCCGAAACCGATTGTCGCCGCGCTCAACGGCCACACGTTCGCCGCAGGCGTCTTTCTTACAGCCTATATGGATTTCAGATTCATGCGCGAGGACCGCGGTTGGGTCTGCCTGCCTGAAGTCGACATCAACATCCCGCTGCTGCCGGCGATGATCGCTATCTGCCAGGCCGTCATGACTCCGCAGGGTTTTCGCGAAATGTACTACACCGGCGCGCGGTTCACCGGCCCGGAAGCGCTCAAGCTCGGTTTTGTAGACCGCGTTTATCCGGAAGCCGAACTGCTGCCTAAAAGCATAGAGTTCGCCGCCGGGCTCGCCAAGAAGAAAACGGCTACCTACGCCGAGATGAAACGCCGCATCCGCGCCGACATCGCCCGCATTCTCGACGAAGTCGATCCGGAATATTTCGTCGAGACGCTTTCCTTCTCCATGCGGTGACGCAGGGCTAAGCGATTCAGCGGAAATTTCCTCGAATAAGTTTTCCCGACAATGGAAAGACGCCTTTTTCAGCGCGCCAGAAATTGCGCGCCTGTCAATTCGCGCAAAACGGCAAATTATTAATTTGTTCCAAAATGAAATTAAGCTGCGGAGCCGCGCAACACGGAGAAGAGTTCCGTGGGACGACGGCTCGAAACCGCCGTCCCCCGGAGTCCTCTATGGCTCACAAGCCCGTGTGCAACAGTTCGTTCTTCTGGCCTACGCCCTGCTGGGCGATCAGGTCAATAGCCGAACGAGGCAGGTCTCGGGCCTGCGTTGAAATTGACATGGATGCGTCGAGTATGATTTGCTGCTTAGCCATTTGACTCGCATGATCTGCCATATCGGCCTCCGCGATCGTCGAGTACGCTCCTCGTAAATTGATCATCTGCTTCGTGTAATCGTTAATCATGTTGCTGAATCGTTCCTGCAGTGTTCCCGTGGCAGCCTGTTCGTTAGCGATGAAATCGATCCCGTTCTGGGCGGTTGTGATCGATGCCTGCGCGTTGCCAGCGGTCGACAGGTTGACGTTCGCCAGCCCGGTTGTCGCGGCTGTGACTGTCTTGAACTGAATCTGTTCGGTGTCTCCCGCATCAGGTCCGTACTGGACATAGAGCTTGTACGGCCCGCCGAGCCCCTGCATGTCCGCGACAACAGTGTTGATCCAGTTCGTGCCGCCATACACTAAATCGAGAGCATACGTTTTGCTGTCGATGTCGGTATAATCGACATCCTGCGCAGCGCCGCCAAAGTTTCCGACAGAATTAATGACAGACCATATCTGGACCGCTCCGGCGCCGTACTTCGCAGTCATTGCCGCAGCCAACTCGTTCTTAAGATAATCCGGCACTCCTCGCGCGGCGTTTGAGCCAGCGCTGTTGTTGTCCATTGAATACTCATCAGTAATAAGCATTATTACCTTCTGAGCATCCTGCCTGAATTCGATGTTGGACGCGGTATCTGATGGAGCCAATCCGAACAATTGAGTTGTTTCAAAAATAGCGTCAATTCCGCGTTCCTGACTGCCGCTGCTTGGAACAATTGCCGTAATGTCACTTTTAAAATCGCCAGCATTGTCCCTGAATACGCGTCCGCCATCGTTTGACAACGCAACATACGCCGGATTGTTCATGAACTGGACATCAGTGGATCCATTCCTTGGCGTGTTAACCGGATCCAAATCTCTCGTGACGTTGTTGCCAACGCCGAATCCGACCGCCGCCATTCGAAGATCGAATTTCTTCGCTGTCAGACTGTTGAACATCTGATCCGCGCCGGAATCCCTAAGAGCCGTAAGGTGCGCGCCCATACTTCCGGTCTGGTCGAGCACCCATACGATATCCAATTCGCCTGGTCCGAAAAGCGTTGCGCAAGTGTTTGTGCTGCCTTCCGTGCCTCGCAACGTCGATGTGCGCCCGATTGTTTCAACAGTTGCCGCGAGCGCAGACGCCTCGTTGTTCAACTTTGCGAGATCGCTGCTTGTGAGAGTCGCGTCATTAGCCGCGCGAACCGCCAAGTCACGTATCCTCAGCGCGATGTTCATCTGCTCGTTCATCGACTTGTCGCGAGCTTCGAGATAGCACATGATATCCTGCATATTCTCAAGAGCCGTCGAAATGCCGCGGTATTGCGACTTCATCGTTGACGAGATTCCCAGTCCGGACGGATCGTCCGCTCCGCGATTGATTCTCATCCCTGATGACAACCGCTCGGACGTCGTTCTTACCAACTTCTCGCTGCTGTACACCGATCTCGTGTTCAGCATCATTGATACATTAGTTTGCACTTCAAACATTTATTTTTTCACCTCCTTTCCTGTTCAGGTTATATGTAAAATCACTTTCTCATCATCAAACCGAATCATCATCCCAATATCAAAGCTAATTCCGCGCTCCGCGCCGGGTTTCCGCTAATATGCAAATAACAGCGAACGACGCCCGCGCGCATATGCGCCAACACCATGCCTTCATAGCCGTTCTGTTCCCGTGGCATCACTATCCGGCGCCGCCTGAGCGTAAAACCGGCCGCAGACGGTCGCACTCCTTCCGCCTCACGCCGCCACCCCTCCGTGGGCGCGAATCCACAGGCTATTCAGTTCATTTGTGTCTTCTCATCCATAATTCGGGGAACCCAAAACACTCATCCCTGCCGCCGGAGCCGAAAGACGCCTACCGCAGAGCGCTTCAAAACAAGTTGTGTTTCAAGTTCGCTTCCCGCTGTTCATCACTCCTTTGATGATCTCTATATAATTAAAATTTCCTTTCAAAACTATGTTTTTTAGCGAACCCAACGAACGGCTCGCCAAACTGAGAGCGCAATGAACCCGCGTCCAAAGCGGTTGCAAGATTTATGAATATCGAATTGATATCGAGAAATGCCACGGCACAAATGCGGGGAAAAACACCAAACAAATCTAAAACATTATGGATTATTATGGATATTTCATCATTGGAAGAACCGAACCCGATCCTGTCCGGTCTGCGCATCCTGCAACTCATCCGTTATCCTCCGTGACTCCGGTTCCTGCTTTGTATTTCAAATTATGCAAACAATTCCTGTTTGCAAAAACACAAGGCGCATAAATATTCCTACAAATTTAATCGGCATAAAAACGCCATTTCTTTAGTGAAATTGCGAAATTATCAATCGGCTGAAAGTTTAATGTTTTTTTTGTTGCATAAATAAATGAATTCCTGATAATAACACGAATAACTATCATAATATACTATTTATTACTATTTATGGCGTTATAACTCTATAATTATTATTATATTACTATTTTATAATGATTATATCGTTATTAATGAGTTAATAAGCGTATTTAATAGTTATAATGGTATAATTTAATAATACATGGCTTTAAGAATCTTTAGAGAGAAATCAAGCGTTGCAACATGCTCAACCGAGGCTGAACATATAAAATGTAATAATAAATAATATCTTAACAGTTTTTATTTTTCGCTTGAGGATTTAACGATTTGAGCGGGATTGCCGACAACCGTCGCGCCGTCGGGAACGTCGCGGCTGACGACCGCGCCGGCTCCGACGACGGATTTTGAGCCGATTACAACACCCGGAAGCGCTATCGCCCCGGCGCCGAGAAACGCTTCGCTCTTTATCTCAATTGGGGCTGCGTATTCCCGCTTCCGGTCATGAGCTACGATAATCACTCGGAACGAGATGATAACGTCGTCCTCTATCGTTATGAGTTCGGAAAAATCGGGGTCTATGTAGCAGTCGAAACCGATATAGACTTTCCGCCCGATTTTCACGCCCATCATGCGATATAGCAATATTCTGAGGCTGTTAAAATATGCGAATCTGGCGAAAAGCTGAATCGACTTCCTGTATACGGATTTAAGGAATCCGAGTTTAACCTTGTTCCTGTATTCAACCCATTGGGTTTTTGGAAGCATGTCGTTGACCGCGCCTGCACGCGTTCGCCGGCGCTCATTTTTGATCGCGGACATAAGGGGCGGCGCTGAATGGCCGCCCCTATTATAGAGTCCGTGAGTTATTTGCCGATTACCATTTGTTGTAGCGTATGCGGGATGCGTCAAACCGGCCCTTGGGAAGCTTCTCTTCTCCCGGGTGTCCCACCGGTATGAGCGCAAACGGCATAATGTGGTCCGGCAGATCAAAGAGCTTCTTAAAGTTCGCGATCCTGTCGGCTTCCGGATAAATGCCGAGCCATGCCGCTCCGAGCTTGTTCGCTTCCGCTGCCAGCAGAATGTTCTGCGTGGCGGCGGCGCAACCGAGAACCGCGTGATTTTTCAGATGGTCGTGGTTCATGTCGCAACAGACAACAATCGCCACCGGCACCTGCGACATCATCAGCGCGTAAGGATGAATCACCGCCATTTTGTCGAGAATCGTCCTCTCTGTAATAGCGAGGAAAAACCACGGCTTCTCGTCGCCTGCGGACGGCGCGCACATTCCCGCTTCCAGAAGTTCCTGAACTATGTTGTCCGGAACCGGGTCCGAATGAAATTTCCGTATCGTTCTTCTACGGCGAATCACTTCCAGTGGTGTGTCATGATGCTGCATATTCGGCCTCCAGTTTATTCAATTATTTAATTCGCAATCGTTCGTGTTCCTGTTTAAACACGTTCGCGCGTAATTTGTTCCATCGGGTTTTTAACTTCACACTCGGCATTCTATGTTAACAAACATTAAAGCATTTTACAACACAAGCCGCAACAATCATGAAGCGGCCCGAACCGCATAATCAGAAAATGGCGCGCCTTCCGTGAAAAACACGCCGGGATGGAGTAATATATTCTCAGCGGCGGGCTCCGAAAACCGCCACGGATATTTAATGCTTATGAAAATACTGACAACAACCGACATTCGAACGGCGGAACACAGGGACGGCGCAATCCGGAATTTTTTCGGCATCGCAGCCGGTCTGGCCCGGCGCGGCCATGAAGTCCGCGTTCTTCTGCCGCGCATGGACGGCTCGGATTCCCTTCGACGCGAGTTCTCCGGGCTTGACTTCAATTTTTTTTCCGCTTCCGGCAACCCGAGACTCAAAGAAATCTCGGCGGCGCTGAACTGCGGCCGCGAGTTCGACCGCTGCCTTTGCGGCGGCGCGTGCGACATTGTAGCTTTCAGCCAGCCGAAATCTGCGGCAAGCGCTCTGCTTCTTAAAGGCATCGGCGAAACGCCGTCGGTATATCATTTCCTGTCGCCGTGGTCGACTGAATATGAGCTCAAAACAGGCAAGGCCGGCGGCGCCGCGCGGAACGCGAGACGCGCGATCGAAAAAAAGATTCTTCTGCGCTGCAACGCAATAATTGTGATGAGCGACTACATGAAAAGCGAGCTGCTGGCTCTGCATCCGGAAGCGGCGTCCAAAACAATATACAAAATCCCCGGCGGCGCAGACACCGGGCGATTCGCGCCCGCGGCCGACCGGCCGGCTGCGCGCGCCGCGGTTTCATTTCCGAAAGACAGGCCGGTTCTGTTCACATCCCGGAATCTGACCGCAAGGACAGGCATTGATATCTTATTGGAAGCGATGGCTTCGGTTAAATCGCGGCGGCCGGACGCATTCCTTTCGATCGGCGGCTCAGGCGACCAAAGCGGGACTTTGAAGGCAAAAGCGGCCTCGCTCGGGCTTGGCGGCTGCGCGCGCTTCGAGGGATTCATCCCCGATGAACGGCTACCGCTCTACTTTCAGGCGGCCGACATTTTTGTTCTGCCGACGCGCTCGCTCGAGGGCTTCGGACTGGTGACTGTCGAGGCTCTCGCCTGCGGAACGCCGGTGATAGGCACGCCGGTCGGCGCAACGCCGGAACTGCTCCGCCCTCTCGACCCCGGATTTCTCTCGAATGCCGCGTCGCCCGAATCGCTCGCGGAACGCATTCTTTTCTGGCTGGACCGGCTCGACGATCTGGCGGCGCGAAGAGAGAGCTTCCGTAAATACGCGCTGGATAATTTCACTTGGGACAAAGTCGCCGGGATGACGGAAAATAGTTATCTCGAAATAATAGGCGGAAAACGATAATGGGTTCATTCGCGCCGGACAACGCCGCTGAAAAAGGCGCGCCGCGCAGGCGGATTAAGTTGCTGCGAATCATCACTCGCATGGACCTCGGCGGCTCGGCGGTGGACGTTATCGACTTGATCAAGGGGATGAACCGCGAGCGGTTCGAGTCGCACCTCGTTTGCGGGTCGGTGAGCCAGTTGGACGGCGAAGAACTCGGCGAACTGAAAGCGGCCTGCGCGAGCTTCACTCTGATGCCGGAACTAAAGCGCAACCCGTCCCCGGCGAACGACATTAAAGCGCTATGGAAGCTGTACAGGCTGATCCGCCGCGAGCGTTTCGACATCGTGCACGCGCACACGTCGAAAGCCGGATTCATCGGCCGCCTCGCCGCGCATCTCGCCGGCGCGCCTGTGGTTGTCTACAGTACGCACGGCCACATTTTCTACGGATTCTTCGGGAAACTCAAGACGAAGATTTTTGTCGCGCTTGAAAAAATCGGGGCGCGTTGTTCGGACCTCATTTTCTGTCTGACCGACCTCGAAATCGAGGATCACCTGAAATTGGGAATCGGCTGGCGCGAGCTTTTCATAACCATGCCGAGCGGAGTTCCGCTCGAAAAATTCGAGAGTCCTGAAAAGCCGCCGGAGGAAGTTAAAAAACAGCTCGGCATTCCTGCGGGCTCGCCGGTGATCGGGACAGTGGCGAGGCTGGACCCGATAAAGGGCGGGAAATATCTCGTTGAGGCGTTCGCGCAGTTGAAAGACATTGAGCCAGCGCCTCATCTGTTGCTCGTCGGCGATGGCGAGGACCGCGCTGCGCTCGAAGCGCTCGCCCGCGAACTCGGAGTCGGAACGCGCGCGCGATTCACGGGCCTGCGGCGCGACGTGCCCGACCTGCTGCACGCGATGGATGTTTTCGCAATGCCGTCTTTGAACGAAGGCTACGGGAAAGCGATAGTCGAGGCGATGTGCGCCGGGCGCGCTATAGTTGCGACGGCTGTCGGCGGCGTGCCGTCGCTGATCGAGAGCGGAGTCAACGGGATTCTGGTTCCGCCGGCTGATTCCGCGGCTCTCGCCGGCGCGATAAAGAGCATATTAGAATCCCCGGAAATCGCAGGCGGCCTATCCGCCGCGGCGCTCGCCGGCGCGGGCGACAAGTTCAGCGTCACCGCTATGAACAGGGCGACCGAACACGTTTATTTTCAATTGCTTGTTAAAAAGATGCCCGATCTTTTTTTGTGAGATCGTTCAACCCGGATCCCTATCTTCAGTTATCACTTTACTTTTCCCAAAATAGCGCTATAAAATGATGTCGTGCCGCGTTGCGCGGCAGGCAGTACGGAGTGTAGCTCAGCTTGGCTTAGAGCGCTGCGTTCGGGACGCAGAGGCCGTAGGTTCGAATCCTATCACTCCGAATGAAAGTCCCTGCATAAAAGCCTGTATTCACTGGGTTAAATACGCCTTCAGCTTGCCATATGAAGGCTTCTGTCGCTTCGTATTGGATATGAATTCGGGTTATCATTGTACGAATTATTTCCCTTTTTTCCGCCTGCGTCACTTCTCCCAACTTCTTCTCAATTTTCTTTTTTGACTGCTCAAACCGCTTCATCCACTTCTGTTCGTCTATGACCTGCTGATTCCGATTATTCAATACTTCAATCTTTCCACGGATCTCATCCTGTTCAATTTTAATCTTTCCAATCCTGTCGTTAAGAACATCTGAAGATATATGTTCATGTCCTTCCTCGAAGAGTGAAAACAGCCTGTTTATTTTTCCTTCTAGTTCTGTCAACTTTTCTTCATGCCTTTGAATCTGACTCCTTACTTCTACCTCTTCAGCGCCGTTGTTAATTTCATATTCCCGAAGCTTTTCAAAAATAATCTGAGGATTGGTCAGAATCTTTACAACTGCTTCCCAGATCTCACTTTCTATCATTTCACCATTTATATGTGCACAGGGACAGTCAGCATCGCTTAAACCATTTTTACGGTTATAATGCCTCATGCACCGGTAAACCTTTTTCTTATTTCTCCAAGATTTTCTTCCCACATCCATCATGAAACCTGAAAGCTTTCCACCGCAATGGTCACAGACCAACAAACCTGACAACATGTAGAAATTTCTTGCCTTCCCATCTCCGTAAAACTTTCTGTTTTGTTCCAACCTGTCCTGAGCCGCCTTAAACTGATCCATAGTAATCAATTTTGGGAATACGTCTTCTATTGTATATCCAACTTGGTGCAAGGCGCCATCCGCGTAGTACCTGCGGCTGAGTAATGTCTTAACTTTGGATTTATCCCATTTTCCAGACATAGAAAACTTACTATTTACCCTTTCCTTTCTTCTCTTCCGCTTTGTCGGAACTCCCTGTTCATTTAGATGGCGTATTATCTCCGCTAACGTCATTCCTTTGGCTATACTCTTGAAAATCCACACATTCAGCCTCTTCCTTATTTATGACGAATAAATGGCTGTTATTGTCATAGTCATATCCATACGGAATCCCACAACCAATATGTCCGCCTTGTTTTAACTTCTCCTGCCGCCCCCGTTCTGCTCGTGCCAGTATTTTTTGTTTTTCTCGTTTTGATAGCGCTCCGAACAAATCGCTAAGAAAATCATCTTCCAAGTCATTCAAATCGTAAAATTGACCGGTTGTAGCGATTTTGATGCCGTTTTCCCTAAATGCCTTTTTTATGGTATTTAAATCATGGAGATCTTTACTTCTCGTAAGCCTTTCCATCTCAATGACCAGCACTGTGTCAAATTTCTTATTTCCCGCATCCCTAAGCAACCGCTGCATTTCAGGTCTTTCACTTATTGTCTCTCCAGATACCCCGCCCTCATCATAAACAAGTTCACTGTCGTGATACCAATCCATTTTCATGCAATAATCAGGCAATATTCTTCGTTGCGCATCAAGCCCGTATTTCTCTTCCTGCTTGTGGCTGGATACCCGGTAATAGATAGCCACTCGAGTTTTTATTCTTTTTGTCCATTGCCATCGCCTTCACCTAAAAGGATTTTGAAAACTTTTGTCCACCTGGCCCGAATATCGCTTTCAGACAGAGTTTCATCAACTTTGATCTTGCATAATATTTCATTTTCCGACTGCGAATCTTCATTATGTTCATCACGCGAAATAAGCGCCGATTTGGGGCCAAGGTTAGGCAGATTTGACAATTTGTCAAGAGAGTTTTTATCTGTGCAATATATTCGGAGTCCATGTTACAACCCTGCCCTATCAAACAGAGTCTGCAACGGTTCAGCGCTTTTCGCAGGCGCCGCTTGACCAACTTCTTTTCTGACAATTATTTCAAAGGTATCTCCACCATCATTGGCGCTTTCCTGTCCAGCAAACCCGATTTTCTCCTTAATGACTGGGACTTGGTTCTCATTTATCTCGATTCCTATAGAATTCCTTCCGAGCCGCCGCGCTACCTTCATCGTTGTCCCGGAGCCTGCAAAAGGATCAAGAACAGTTTCCCCGACATAGGAAAACAGTTTTATAGCACGATATGGAAGTTCTTCAGGGAATGCGGCTATGCCTTTTTCTAACGGAGATCCAGGCAGCACATTGGTCATTTCCCAAAGCGTCGAATACCATCTATTTTCTTGAAATTCCTTAATATCAATCTTCGATCTTTTCCTGACATCCGCACTAACCGATTTGTAGTCAAACTTGCCTTTCTGAAATATCAGGATAATCTCGAGCAGATTATCAGGATAAAAATACATCGGATAAGGATTTTTTATTACAACTCCGCTCCGTCTGCTTATTCAATTCACCGCTGCCCTTTGATACTGAGGCGATAGATGCGAGTATCCGCTCCTGCCCTTGTATGAGGACGGCGCATGGCAATAAAGAAGACGCTGTGTTAAACTCTTCGAATAAACCGATGAACGACTATGCCGGCGCATCTATTCTGAAAAGACGCGCCGGCAACTTCGGAAGAAGAGGCTGTGAAAATTCAATCTTACGGAAAAACCGGCAAGGCTCTGATTGTTAACCCTCCCGCAGTCGTGGAAAGGGATTTTATCGACTATCCGTATTTCGCGAATCTCGGCGCTCTACAGCACGCCTCGGCAATCGCCGCCGAAGGATTCGACGTGAATGTCCTGGATTCCTTTTCTTTGCCGGGAAGCGACGTCTTTCCGCTGGATAACAACCGTTTTCTCGCCGGTTGTCAGCCGGAAGAACTGGCAAGCCTATCGGTCCGGCTGAGTTTCGACTCCGCGATTGTGTGCGTCAGTGTTTTTAACAGGCCGTTCGCCCACGATGATTGCCTCGCCGCTTTTTTTAGGAATTTCAGAAAACTGTTTCCAGACACGCCAATTGCCGCCGCCGATGCATATTTTGGAGGTATGCATTATGTGGATTATTCCGGCGAAGTATTCCTCAATAACTATCCCGAAGTTGACGTTCTGATGCGGTATGAGACTGAGGCGGCTGCTGTGAAGTGGTTGAAGAATATCCACTCGGAAGATGCGCGGGAACGGAGAGTGATTGTCGGAAAAATAACTGAGAATCCTGACAAGATGCCGTTCCCGTCATGGAACCTGATTAATGTTAAATATTACATAGAGTTTCTAAACCGTTTTTTTAAATCCACCGGGAGGAGAGCCGATTTTGCCGATATAATGCCTGTTCTTCCTGTTGTTACGTCTCGGGGTTGTCTTTACAACTGTTCCTTCTGTTCGGGGACCGCTATTTCGCAGCGCAGAACATACAGGCGGATTTCAACAGAGAGAATGCAAGAGGAACTTGAGAGCCTGAAAAGCAAATATGACATAGCGGGCATTGCCGTTCTCGACGGGTTGGCGAACGCGGATCCGGATGACTTCGCCAAAACGCTTGAGACATTCCAAACCGCCGGCCTGAAAGTTTCGTTCGTGAACGGACTTCGAGCAGACCGCCTCAAAAAATCGCATGTAAAAACACTTTCCCTGATTTCCCCTTCGCTGACTGTGAGCGCGGAAAGCGCCTCGGGCCGCATAAGAAACGGCATTCTGAAAAAAAGGCTGGACTTGTCTTCGATCAGCAAAGCCGCCGCATGGTGCGCCGAATATGGTTTGCCGATGCGCGTCCATTACATGATTGGCGTTCCCGGAGAAACCATAGCTGAAGTGAACACGACCTTAGAGTACGCGCGCGCGCTGTCCGCCGAGCGCAGAGCGGAACCGCTGATTCAGTTCTGCGTTCCCCTGCCGGGTTCCTCCCTGCGCGGCAAATTTACCTCGGAAGGCGGAAAAGACTTATTCGAGGCGTCAAATTATTTCGATTTTTTCAGCGAAGGCCTCGATTCGGGCGGAGAGGCTGGATTACAAAAAATCAGACGCATGCTCCACAGCTTCAGGATGAGGATGAGAGAATCCGAGCCGGAGAAACTCATAATCAATCTGACATACCGCTGCAACAACAAGTGCGTGATGTGCGCTGTGGGAGGCAGGCCGAAGCGCAACATGAGCTTTGAAGCCTGCTCTGAACTCATGTCGGAGTATTCACGCCGCGGCGTGACAATGTTGGACCTGGACGGCGGCGAACCGACGCTCCATCCCGATCTTCTGAGAATAATCGGAACGGCCCGGGCGCTGGGCTATAACCGGATAAACGTGACAACAAACGGGAGGAAACTCGCCTCTCGCGATTTCGCATCACGGCTTCTGCTGAGCGGAATCTCTGACCTTCACATATCTGTTTACGGCCATGACGCTGAAAGCCATGAGAGCGTGACCGGCGTGGCCGGGAGTTTCGGCGAGACGGCGCTCGGCATCCGGAACGCCGTCCGGCTCAAGCCTGAACGAGTTGGATTCTGCGCAAACACAATATTGACTGCCGGCAACTATACTCGCTTGCCAGCGCTGATGGAATGGCTCGCCGGCCTCGGGGTTCTTGCGCTGGACATCCAATTTCCGACGCCTTTCGGCGCCGCGCAAGAGAGTTGCCTGCCGCCATTTGACAAGGCGATCATGGAATTTGAAAAGGCGGCATCCGAGTTTCGGAGCGTTCTGAAAATAAATCTGATAAACCTTCCTCCGTGCAGAATGCCGCTTGGTTGGCCAGAGTCCCGCGCAGACGCCGAGAAATACGGCAGACACATGGCGTTCGTGAACGCGCCGGTGCAAAGTCTCGGGTCATACCTTGCCTCGAAACGCAGACGCGTTCCCGAGTGCCTGGATTGCGAATATTATATTATATGCGAGGGGTTCTATGTTTTCGATTGAGAGCGCCGGAACCCTGAGAGCCGTCCATGCAGGAACCCGGCGGACGTCTCACTATTGTGAAAGAATGGAGCGGAATGGCAGTGAAGAAGATCGAAATAGTCACATGGTATAAATGCAACTGCGTGTGTTCATTCTGCGCTTCTCCATCCATGAGCGGCGGCGGCTTCACGACTCGCGAGATCGCCGGATTTCTTTCAGAATACAGAAAAAAGGGGGCTTCCTCGGTAGACTTCGGAGGAGGAG
>JBAYJY010000115.1:0-14032 GCA_041664945.1 bacterium
AGGATGTCGACGCTCTTGCATTCGGTTGCTGGAAGTGGACTGACCCGATGCTTGCGGTGGACGTTTCGAGACGCGTCGACCGGCCGCTGGCGCTTGTCGGAGCCGATGATGAGGCGAGCACGCCGCTCGGCTGCATCGCGGCAGTCGGAGCCGCGTTATGGGAAATAGCGCCGCATGCGAATGCGCTATGCCACACAAGGATCATCGGCGATCATGCGCGGCTTATCCGCTGGGCGAACGGCGTCTGTTCGCTTTCCCGCCTGAAGAGGCAGTCGTTGTTGCTGTGGGGCGGCTCGTACTGCCTTAAAATGTCTCACCTCGAGGACGACCCGTCAACTCTCAAATCATTTCTAATCGGCGACATACTCATTGAGGACCAGTATTTTCTGATCGACGGCGCGGAAAGCATATTGAAGAAGAATCCGGGCCGTATTCGCAAGTTCATCAAATGGCTCGGCAAGAGCGGAACTGAAATCAGTTACGACGGCAAACGCTCGCGGCCTGAAGTTGTTGAAAAACAGGTTGCGCTTTATCTCGCGGCTCGCGACAGGCTCGGAGAGCTTGATGGCGAAAACATAGGCGGGATATCCGTAAAATGCCAGCCGGCGTTATCAGAGAGATATGGCGTGACCGGCTGCCTGATGCCGTCGCTGCTTCCTTTTGGTGAAGATGCCGAAGGTCCGCGAACAGTAGTGCCGGCTACGTGCGAGGGGGACATCAAAGGCTTGATCACTTCGATGATGCTGCAGTCGATGGCAGGCGGAACGCCCGCAGGGTTCGGCGACATACGCCACATACGGATGGGCGATAAGTTTATGCTGATTATATCGAACTGCGGAGGCGCGTCTGCATATTACGCTGCGCCCGGGAAATCCGCCGCTGATGCGATGAGGCGCGTTTATATGAGGCCGCAATGTCAGGGCGCGTCCGGCTGCGCGGTTGGATACATGGGGCCGTCATTCGGCGCTGCGACGCTCGCCCGTCTCATCAGGCGCGACGGCGAGTATATTATGCAGACATCCGTCGGCAGATCTGTCGATGTCGACCAGAAACTGATCGATCGCCTCGGCTGGGGCGATGTATGGCCGGTTTCGCTTTTCGACATCGGACTCGATCTCGAATCATTCACTGATATGATGGGAAGCAATCACTACAGTTTCATTCCCGGCGACTTTTCGGATGAACTTCAATTCGCCTGCCGGGCGGCCGGCATCCCGATCGAAAAGTTTTAGCGCGAAATCAAGCCTCGCCGGCCGTATGGATGGTGGCAATATTGGGCGTTTTTATCTCTTGGCTTAAACGAAGCGCCGCGCTGCTGGCAGTTCTGGCGCTGGCTTTCGCCTTGCGCGTCTTCGGGAATGGCTACGGGCTTCCTGACCAGTTCAACATAGACGAGGTCCATGTCGTTTCGAGGGCGATCAAGTTCGGCTCAGGCGATCTTAATCCGCATTTCTTTTTTTATCCCGCGCTATATATGTATGTGCTGTTTTTTTTCTACGGCGTCTATTTTGTCATCGGTCGCGTAATTGGGATATTCCCGAGCGCCGCTGATTTCGGGATGCAGTATTTTATTGATCCGACGATGTTTTTTCTGATCGCGAGGACGCTGACTGCCGCGCTCGGGACTGCGACTGTTTATGCTGTTGCTGCGCTCGGAACGCGATTTTACAACAGACGGACAGGGCTTGTTGCGGCTCTGCTTCTCGCGGCGACTCCGCTGCATGTTGATATGTCGCATTACGCTGTCACTGACGTTCCTATGACTTTTATGATAATGGCGTCGTTGTTTTTCGGAGCGCGCATCGCCGAGCGGGGCGGCCGGAGGATGTATATCGCCGCCGGATTATGCGCAGGCGCCGCCATGGCTTTTAAATATACCGCGGCGCTGCTCGTCCCGCCGCTGCTTGTCGCTCATGTTCTCTATCTCGCGAGCGTACGAAAGGAAAAGAACCCGTTCAAGTTTTTCACCGCCGACTTATTTATAATGGGATTCTTTTTTGCCGCTTTCTTTTTCATCGGCGCGCCATACACGCTTCTCGATTTCAAGACATTCACCGGCGACATCGGCATACAAAGAAGCCTTCTCGAACACGGCTGGTTCGGGATGGAAAATATTAAGAATATGTGGATGTATTCGATAACTGTTTATCTGAGGCAGGGAATGGGGCTGCCATTGCTCGTTGTTTCAATGATGGGCGTTGTTTATGCGGCGACAAAAAGAAACAAAGCCGGTTTGGTTCTGCTAACATTTATTCTGGTGTTTTATTTGTTTCACGGCAGGATAACTAAACACGTATTCTTACGGTATTGGGTGGCGGTGGCGCCGGCGTTGTGTGTTTTGGCGGCTGCGCTGATAAATGATGCGGCGGCCGTTATTAAAATACCCGGCAAATACAAAACAGGATTTGCGGCGCTCGTTGCGATTGCTCTGATGTTTATGCCAGTAAGGAATATAATATCATCAGAACAGTTTATGAGAAAAAAAGATACAAGGACGCTTGCGCGCGAGTGGATTGAGAAGAAAGTTCCGGCCGGCGCCCGGATTGCTCTTGAGTTCGAGGGCCCGCAGTTGAAAATTACTCCGGATTCGCTGATGGACACAAGCCGCGCGGCTCGATACGCGACGCGCCATATTGACTCCGCCGTCCCGTTTTATGCATATAAAGGCAGAAAGCCGGTAGAATCCGAAGCGCTGTCGGGAAAAAAATTCCATATTGCCGCGCTAAATAAGATTCCAATTAAATACGATATATTTCAGACGTTTGCGCTTGCCGAATATCCGATCAGTCTTTATGAAAAAGAAGGATATGATTATCTTATCGTAAACAGCGGCATATACAATAGGTATTTCGCCGCCGCCCGCAATTACCCGGAAGCAGTCGCTTTTTACAGCGCGTTGAAAAAAGACGCTGTTCTCGTGAAGGAAATCCGGGAGGAGCGTTCAAAACGTCCGGGGCCGGAGATTAGAATTTATAAATTATTGCCTGAAGCGATTAAAGGGAATTGATATTTGTACCGAAGCGCCTCGACTCATAATGATGGGTTTGCGCTAAGTATTTTCCAAAGTTTAAGGAACTAAATATCATCTGAAATAGGTTTTTCGGTTATAATGTTGTATTGAAAAATCTGAAGAGGGAGGTTTCTATGAGTTTTAGGAAGCATCTCCTTGTAATTGCCGGTACGATAATGATTTTGATGTGTAGCGCGGCGCACGCGGCGGAAATGCCGAAGTACGTTGTTTATTACGATGAGAATTATCCGGTGAGTTGGATCTCGAAGGCGTCGTCGGCGGAAATAAAAGAGTTGCTGACAACGTTAGGTTTTAAGGAGATGAATGCGGTCGAACTCGCGAAGTGGATTAAATCCGGCGTGAAGGACGGCGCGAAAGGGAATCTGGTTGTGATGTCTCAGGATGTCGTTCCGGGCGCGCTCGTGGGAAAGGCGCCGGGAGCTGACGCGCTATTTCGAAAATATCTCGATGCGGGCGGCTCAGTGATATGGCCGGCCGACGTTCCATTCTATTTCGTGGGTCGTGAGGGCGGAGATAAAGATAAATGGGATTATCTCGGCGGCCGGGGCGTTCTTGGATTCGACACGGTCGGCAACTGGCAGGGACAGTCGGATTCGGCAAATGCGCCGCTTGGAGAAAAATTAGGGCTTAAATATTCATGGCTGAGCGTGCGGGCAGTAAAACCGGCCGATATTACGCAGCCAATCGCGTTCGACAAGGATGGCAATGTCTCCGCCTGGATTAAGGAATATGCGAAGGGGAGCCCAGGATTCATCAGGTTGTGGGACTATGGCGTAAAAAACTTCACTGACGAAATGGGCGAGGATTTGTACCGTGTGATAGCGGGCAATTTCCCCGGATTCGAAGGAGAACGCAAATTCGGAGGCATTTATCTTTTCAAACCGAGCGATTATTGGCCGCTGATACACAGGCAGGGCGAAAAGATCATGCGCGAGGTTCAAATCTCGATTTTCGACAACACGCCTGGAAAAAAAGTTTATAAACTCGCAATTTCAAAAAAAGATGTCGCGCTTCAGACGCTTCCGTTGAATGAAGACAGCCGCTCGTTCTACAAACGCAATATTCTTGTCCCTGTTTTTTATGCCGACCAGAAGCTTCAACTGATCGCAGTGTCTGAAGGCAAGGACAAAGTAATTGATGAAGTTTTCATGAACGACCCGTCATTTTTCTGCCAAGTTGAATGGAATGCGGTTCCGAGACGAAATCCGGTCGATATGGGCGTGTTCCTTGTTCCGGGAGACAGGGTTCTTCTCGGAACCGACTCGACTATGCAGGCGGACATAAGCGCAGAGTCGCTCGGAGACGGGCCGAGCAAACCGGTTGAAATGAAACTGCAGGTTGTGGATAAAGATAAGAACGTGCTCTCAGAGGTGTCTCAAAAAACAGAGTTCGTGCCCGGCGAGATGAGCCACATGACGCTCGAAACAGCAGCCGGCAAGCTTGCGCCGGGAAAATATATGGCTATTTTTACCGCCGCTGACTCCGGCGGCCAGATTTTTGAAGAAAAGAAATGGCTTATTGTTCGAGATGTTCCTAAGCCGCAGACGGATTTCGGCGCTTATGAGGCGGATCTGACTTATCTTGGCGCGGTTCCTTCATACGATCGAAAGACTAAAGAGTGGACGAATCTGAAATGGGACGATGTGTGGGAAAAAGGCCCGTTCTACGACATCGTCGTGGCGTTTCCGAACGGCAACCGGTTTGTGTTCTGGCGCGGGTCGAGCAATGTCCCGTTCTGGGCGTCGTGGGCTAATGTAGGGTTGACATACGAATGGATAGAGTCGGCGTTTCAGCGCGGAGGGTTAGTAGATTGTCTCGAAGTCCTGCAGGACAAAGAGTGCCGTTTTTCGCGCGCCCACATTGTTTCGAGCACGCCCGCTCGCGTCGTTATTAACTGGCGTTATGCGATTGTCGATCTCGAATATACGATTGCGGACGACGAGTGGGGCGAAGAAACTTTCATTTTCTATCCCGACGGTTTTGGAACGCGTAAGGCCGCCGGCCATATTCTGAAGCAGCCGAACTGGCACGAGTCGAATGAGATGATCACGTTGACGCCGGCAGGAGTGAACCCGTTTGAGATTCTGCCGCCGCGGATGGTTACAATTCTTTCGCCGGACGGCGTGAAGAACGCCGATGTCACCTATCCGCAACCTAACGGCCGCTGGGAGCAGAACACGCCGGCGGTTTTCAGGATACACAACAGCGTCAAGGATCCGAACACGCCGATAATGGCGAGCCGCAATTTCGAGCGTTTCATAATGCAGTACGACGGCTGGAAAGTCGACGGCCGCTACATTAGCCCGTCGTATTGGGGCGTTCACTGGCCGGTCACCCGTGGATTTCCAACGACTATGACCGCGCCTCCAAGGTGGCGCGAGAATCCGGCGCACGCCTCGATTATCACTATTGAAAGTTCGCCTGTCAGCCGAAAGCCGGCAGGCCGGACTCATGAAGCGGTGACATGGACGTGGATGATCGGCAACACCGACATGCCGGATGATAAACTGCTCGGATATACGAGGAACTGGATCGATCCGGCGCCTATGAAAGTGATTTCAGGCGGCAGAGGCGGCGAATATGACGCAACGCAGCGCGGATACGTGATTAAAGACTGGACGGGCGGCGCAGTTGCCGTTCAGTTCGGCGGAGCTGTTGACAAAACATTAGTCAATCCGGTTATTATTGTGGAAGGCTGTTCTCTCAGCGACCCGGATGTTTCTGTGAATGGAAAAAAACTCACGAAATCCGATTACCGGTTTGCGACGGAAAAAAGCTGGACGAAGAATTTAGGAGTCCTCTGGATAGGGACAGAAGTCCCGGCAAATGCTACTATTGAAATAAGGTGAACGGCGGAAAACCGGACTGATCACGGCATCCGTTGATGAGAAAAGATAAATGCGATTTGCGAAAAAGCTTGGAGCAGCGATGTTTGCCGCCGCGCTTGTCGGATTGACGATCGGTATTTATTCGATAGTTGAGTCGGCGAGCGAGCGATGTCCGTCCGGCATGGTTTACATTCCCGCCGGACGTTTTATCACCGGCATAACCGAGGAGAGCTTGGATTATTTATACGAATTATGCAACGATACGGCGGGCGGCTGCTACAAGTCGTGGTTCGCGCGTGAAAAACCGCGACGGGTAATTCAAAACAGATCGTTTTGTATTGATCGGTTCGAGTATCCGAACAAATATAAGGAACCGCCCGAGAGCGGAGTCACATGGCAGAATGCCATGAATACATGCCGCGCGCAAGGAAAGCGTCTATGCGCGGAACAAGAGTGGGAACGCGCCTGCAAGAGCACATGGGATTACCATTGGAGCTTCGGCGACACTTACGACGACAACGCATGCAATATAGCCACTGGCGCCGGGGAACTCAGCGGCGCTAATTTGAAATGCCGCTCTTTTGAAAAAGTTTATGACATGAACGGAAATGTCGCGGAATGGGTGTTGAACACGCCGCCCGGGAAGGAAAATCGAGACGCTAAGATTGTGAAAGGCGGCAGCTTCGACGATCAGCCTGTGTTCACGCGCTGCACGTTCAAGGACTATCGTGACGCGCGCGAAGAGGTTCCGCAGATCGGGTTCCGCTGCTGTTCGTTTCCTCTTATACTCAAGTAAATATACAATATGACAAACAGCGACAACATAAAAGATTCTTTTTTAGCTCCGTATGCGATGCGCAGCGGCAACTCGCGCGGACGGGCGCATTCGGAAGAGGAACATGCCTACCGGGATCCGTTTCAGCGAGATCGCGACCGAATCATCCATTCGTCCGCATTCAGGCGTCTCGAAAAAAAGACGCAGGTTTTCGCGGCTCCGGAAGGCGATTACTACCGAACGCGGCTGACCCATACGATTGAAGTGTCGCAGATATCAAGAACAATAGCCCGAGCTCTCGCGGCGAACGAGGAGCTCGCTGAGGCGATCGCTCTCGCGCATGATCTCGGCCACGCGCCGTTCGGACACACGGGCGAGGAAGCGCTGCACGAGCTTATGGCGGGCCGCGGCGGCTTCGAACACAACCGGCAGGGTCTTCGCGTTGTGGACATTTTAGAGTCGCGATACCCGGATTTTCCGGGGCTTAACCTCTCCTTCGAGGTGCGCGAGGGAATCATTAAGCACAAAACGGATTACGACTCGCCGAACGCCGACGGCTGGGAAGGCCCCGAAGGTTCTCCGTCGATCGAGGCGCAGATAGTCAACGTCGCCGATCAGATCACATACACTTGCCATGACGTCGACGACGGCCTCAAGGCGAATATTCTTTCTGAAACGATTCTTCGCGGCTCTTCGCTTTGCTCGGAAGCCCTCGACAATATGAACAACCCGGCTTTGCAGGCGAGCGAGAAGATGCGCCGCTACCAACTAATCAGGCGTCTGATCGACAGGCTCGTGACGGATTTGCTTGAGACGAGCCGGACGAATATTGCCTCGTCGAATATTGCTTCCGTGGCGGACGTTTTCGCATGTCCCGATTACCTCGTTTCTTTTAGCGGCGACATGGCGGCGAGAGCGGCTGAACTGAAGAAACTGCTTTACGATAGTTTTTACCGCGATCACCGTGTCGTTCGCATGTCTTACAAGGCCCGCCGTTGTCTTACAGCGCTGTTTCAGGCTTATGTCGATAATCCGGACCTGCTGCCGGCCGAACCAAAGCAGAGGGCCGGAGACGATACTATTCACAGGGTCGTCTGCGATTACATCGCAGGCATGACGGACAGCTACGCTCTGAGCGAATTTAATCGCCTGTTCGGGCCGTCCGAACAAATCTGAAAGAAGCGCGGGCGCGCCAGCCCGCAGCACGCTGATGCACGCGCCATTTTCGAATCTCGATATAAAACTGATTTTCCCGCAACTCGTTGTAGCGCTTTTTATATTGATAGCAGTCGGTTCCGGAGCGTGGGACAAACGGGGCAAATCCTTCGGCAACGCTTTTGTTGCGCTTATAGCGACAACCCTCGCATTCTTTTTTGTTTTAAGGCAGTGGGATATCAGCGCTGTCGCATTCAACGAAGCGATAATCGGCGATAACTATTCGAGAGGATTCGATTTCATTTTCCTGGCCATGGCTGGCGCTGTAATAATGCTTATGGCGGAGCAGGGCGGGGCAGGCGCTCGAGCCGGATCGTTTGTGTTTATTCTGATCGCGTTGTTGGGAATGATGCTCGCGGCTTCCGCTGGAAATCTATATGTGTCAGTAGTGAGCCTTGAAATGACAGGCGTGGCGGCGTCGGCGCTCGCCGGAATTTATAGGACGAGCAAAATACGCGCGCGAGTTAATCCGTTTTATCAGGCTTCAGTTTTACTTCTCATCGTAGGAGTCGTCGCTGTGCTTCACGCTGTCGGCACGACAGATTTCTTCAGAATACAAAATCATATCGCTCTCGGCCGCGGCCATCACCGGGAAATACTATTGGGGTTTTTACTGATGGCTCCTTGGTTTTTGATCAAGGCGGGGTTGCCGATCGCGGGTTTCCGTAGCGCGCCTTCCGGCTTTACAGCGTTGCCTGCGCCGATCGCGTGGTTTGTTTTGGCGGGTCCTCGCGCCGCCGCGGTAGCGGTTATTTTCAGAACGCTCTATGTCGCATTGCCGGCTGTTTACCCGGACTGGTTCGGATTCCTGGCTGCTGTGGCTGTCGCGCTGATGACGGCCGGCAACATCGCCGCGCTTCTGCAAACAGGCGTTAAGAAAATATTCGCTGCTGCGGGAGTCGCTCAAGCGGGATTTGCGCTTGTTGTCGTTGCCTCAGGCGGCGTTTACGGCAATGTATCTATATTGTTTTACATATACGTTTATATATTGGCGGGCTCCGGCTTTTTTGCGATGCTGGCTCTGCTGGAAAAGAATCATGAAGGAGAAATAACGCTTTCAGATCTCGCAGGCCTCGAAAGAAAACATTACGTATTCAGCGCGCTGGCGGCGCTGTTTCTTCTTTCGCTCGCAGGCGCTCCGTTCACAGCCGGGTTCAATGGATTGCTCAGAGTGTATATGTCGGCCGTCAAAGCGAAGCAGGGAGGCCTGGCGGCTGTAATGGCGGCGAATGCGGTTGTGTCGGCGTTTGTTTTTCTAAGAATTATCTTTGTAATGTATCTGTACAGGCCGCGCACTGAAGCTAAACCGGCGATTCCCGGTTTTTCAACCGCAGTCATTATAGCGCTGAGCGCCGCCTGCGTTCTTGCGCTCGGTTTCTATCCTGATTTCATACGCCACGCATTAGCGTTTTTTAAGAATTGCGCCATATATTTCGATTGAATCCGGATTGTTTAACGAATCAAGAAAACTATAGTTGCGTGAAAGCGATGATATAGAAATCGCTTGAACATTCATATCGTCGGCCGGGAGCAGGAGAATCAGGGTGTGCCGGGGCCGCCGGGGTTGCCGGAGGAAACAGGATTGACGGTGATGTTCATTGAAGTATTCCCGGTATTGCCTGCGGCGTCTTTAACGGAAGCGGATATGACGCCTGGAGTCGCTGCGGAAATCGCCCAGATATTCTGAAGGACATAGAGCGCATTGTTCGTTGAGTCAACCGCCATGCCGACAGGGTCGGCTGTGAGTGATATTGTGCTTGCGACCGTGGAATTGCTTGTGTTGATTACAGTGACTGAGTCGCTTCCTTTGTTAAGAACATAAGCGCGGCTCGCAGCGGCGGCGGAACGAAGCGAGAAGGGATTGTGGCCGACAGCCGGCTGTCCGAAAAGAGTTCCATCGGCAGCGTTTCGAATCTCTACATTGTCAACGCCGTAGTAAACAAGAAGGAACCGATTAGTCTGAGAATCAAAAGCGAAATCCTCGGGGAGGTCGGTGAGCGAAAAAAGTTTTGACTGAACTCCTGAGGAAAGCTGGAATATACCTTTATCGGCGCCATAGCCGGCGTAATACAATTTATTTGAACTAAGCCCGTCCACCGCTATCCTTTGAGGCAAATAATTAAGAGTCGTTGTAGTTGACGTATTGGCGGCGCAGTCGATAGTGACGAGCGTTTGTGAATTTTCGAAGATGACAAAAGCCTTGGAAGATGCGCGGTTGAGAGCGATGGCTTTCGGAACAGCCGGCATTGTGAGGGCGCCCCCGGCGACGCCGGCCGGAACGCTGAAGGAGCTTATCGCGGAACTTCCGGAATAAGCGACATATATTTTATTGTGCGCCGGACACGACCGGATAATAGATGGAGATGAAGAAAGAGATATTTCCCGTTCAACAGCGCCGGTCGTTGTGTTGACATAAAGCAGTTTATTTCGCGAAGTGGCGGCAAAGATCACGATTCCCGCGCTCTCGTCGACATCAAGAAGATTCAGAACTCCCGTCGAGCCGCTTGAGACGCCGAATACGGCGATATCTCCGGTTTTAGCATTTGTTGAAGTGTTGTATTTTGAGATAATAGTCCAGTATAAGGGGGAGCTGTTGGAGCCGGTGGAGGCGGATCCGGCGCCGGGATTAAAAAGGCTTGTCAGGTTGAATGTGATGTTTCTGAACAAAAAGGATGCGTTGAAGCCGGATGTGTTTATTCCGCCAGCGTCAGAATAGCTAAGCGACAACAGAGCCGGAAGCGATTGAGGATCGGCTTCGTATGAATGGCTTGCGGAAGGAGCCGGCGAAGTAAAGGCAATTGAAGGCGGCGTAGTGTCGGCTGCCGGCGCGCCGCCGCCGCCTCCTCCGCCGCCGCCGCAACCCGAAGCGAATGGAATAGCGAACACAGCGGCTATGACAATGTAAAACAGTCTGCGTGATCTATGAAATTTGGAAACTAATATGCATAGCATGTATTGAACAGCGCAATCAATCCGGCGGCAGCGGCGGCTGCACCGGATTAAGGGTGATATTGTCGTTGACGCTGATATTACCGGATGTAGCGGTTATGGTTGCCGTCCCGGAAGTGGTCGGGGCGGTAAAAACGGTGTCGGCATAACCTTGAGATGTGCCGGTTGACTGAGGGCTGAGGGTTCCCGATGTAGCTGAGAAATTCACGCTGACGTCATCAGCTACAATGCTTCCCGAGCTGTCCATAACGAGCGCTCGTATGCTTGTTGAGGATTCCCCGTCGGCGTTTAATACATTATTTTGAATGGTAAGTTTGATCGAGTATGCGATTCGCGACGCCCGCAAAAAAGTGTTAGGATCGATGACTTCTAAAAGGCGCCACTCTCCTTCTTCGAGCGTAAAGTTGAAGATAGCTGAGTTATTATCGCCTGAAACGCTTGCGCGGTCGACCCATGAAAAGTCGACAGATCCTCTGCTTGTAGTTCGTTCAGCGTCGACCTGTTGCACGGTGTAGCGAATGTTCACGGTGCAGCATCTGAAGCGTTCCTCAACGGATGTTTTAAGGTCGTTGTAGTCGCGCAGACCATCGAGATTGGTTTTGAAATCCTGCGACACGTTGCGGAAGAAAGTCACGCGGTCCTTATCGAGGAATGCGCGCATGATGTTGTCGAACACTTCGCGGAGGAGTTCAGAGTCCGTTTTATACCTATATTTGAACGGATAAGGCTCAAACTGATCCTCGGAGACGGTGTCCATTACGTCGTATGCCCGGACTTTCACTTTGTAGGTTTCGTTGTCCATGGGGCTGAAGCTGTATGTCCAGTCGGATAAACCTTTAGCGGCTTCCCAACCGCGGCCGCCGTCTGTTGAAACTTCAACGCGGCTGAGTTCGGAAAGGTCGAGTTCGATTTGGAAATTGCTTAGCGGGTATTCCTTGTCATCGGTGTCGCGAGCTACAAGCAGGACGGTAAAGCGGATGACGTTCTGTCCGGCGGCGGCGTTTCCTGTTATCAGCAGTTTGCCTGATGTCAATTTTTCGCGAGTTATGACTGTTTCTTCGGTGTACCTCGACGCGGCGTCGTCGCCGATCATGACGCCGGTGACTTTCGGAAGGGCAGGGAAGTCCTGCGCGGCTCTTATTGCGTAATCAAAAGAGGCCGGGTTGGAAAGTTTCGTTTCGTCGCCGTTGATTTTAATAAAGAAGGTCCAAAGATCGGGCTCGTTTGTCGTAATTTTCCCTGAGATCGGTATGGTTTTGCTGTCGAGGTCTTTGAACTTTAATGGCAGCAGGTCGCCTGGGCTGACTTTTTTCCGGCTGACTGTGAGTGACATAAGCTTGGGAATCTCTGCCGATTTTTTAACAACGCTTACGGTTGATGAGAAACTGAGCGATTTCTGCTGGGAGCCTTTTGTTTTGTCGAATACCTGAATGCTTTGTTGAGATTCTTTCGGTTTTTCCTGTTGCCTATTGGCGCCGCTTGCGATAGCGAGACCAGCGGGCGTTTCAGGGCCGTCTTTAAGCATAGTGATGCGGTCGCGATTCCAATACTCTGTGAAAGGGTCTATTTGCTTTTCTTCTTTCGAAATAACCGTTGTGGCTTTCGGGGCGTTATCAGGAAACGTCATTCTCGAATAAAGGTCGACATCTTCCTGCGTCATCTGATCGGGGGTTCCGTTTTCGCCGCTCGGACCGAGTTCGAGGTAGTTGCCGTTCGCGAGGCTGATTGATTGCGTGGCTCCTTCGGGAACTATCGACAAGTCTCCGTCTACAGTCGCTGCCATGGAAAATTTGTCCTCGTCAACAATAGCATAGCCTGTTCCATGGCATTCTATTGTCTGTCCGGGAAGGAAAACAGTAGCGTTTGGTCCTTTTAAAAGGGCTTCTCCGAAAAGAAGCTCTGGCGCGGCAGTAGCGTTTTCGCCGATGCCTTTTCCTTTTACGCGGATTGCGGAATAAGGCATCGCCATAAGCTGGAAGCCGTCAAATTCGAAGATAATGGTTTTTTCCTTAGTCGCTATGATGTCGCCATATTTAAGCTGGATGCTTTTTACTGTTGTATAATCCACGCCGGGAATCTGCTGTCGCCAGTCTGTCGCATGATACTCACGCTTGTATATGCCTGTTTCCTCAGCAGGCTGCTCCTGCGCGCGAGCAGGTGAGACAATAGTGAACATCTGAAAAAACAATGTTCCGAAAAGGAATAAAACCGTAGAAAAAACAAACTCATTTATTTTTGTGATTTTCATGTCATGAACCGGTAGTCGCCGAACGCCGCCGCCGCTTCTCGCCGCCTATAGGTTCGTATTCCGATAGGCGGCATAGCAATGGCGCTAAAGTCGCTCAGAGATCGAGAGCAATTATTCTTTAGTTTCAAACGAAACGTCTGCGTTAATCGTGACTTCTTCTCTAACCGTGTCGGTTATTTCGACTTTCGCTGCGCCTTTTTCATTGCTTGTGACTTCGTACGACTGCGAACCATTGGCGATAAATGTGGCGGAACCGCCGAGATTGACGGTGAATGTAACGGCGCCGTTATACGGTTTGCCGTTTTCGAGGAACTGAACGGAAACTACCGCTTTTCCGCCAGCCTGAACAACGGGAGGATTGACTTCGATCTTAAGATCATATGAGCCCTTTTCAGCGCTGAATCCGCTTATGCCATCAGAAAGGTCCTTCTGAAGCTGGTCTTTCGGAATCATCGACGGAGCTGAAGGCTGCTGGCCTCTCTTGACTTCAGTTCGGAAGTTCGAGCGCACATCAACCTGATTTGACGGATCCTGTTTCTGTTGCACTGAGATCTCGCCTTCGTAAACATCAAATGAGCTGTCCGTGCTCTCTTCGACTTCTGTTGAGAAATATGTGCCGCGCACGCCGGCGACCGCGGTAGGCGTTCCGACGCTGAAGCGGTCTTTGGCGGTCTCAATCTTTTTGACTTTCATCCATGCTTTTCCCAAGTCCATTTCCATATTTGTGTTCTTGCCCTGCAACGATTTGGAAAGCTTATCCATCGTTATCGTGGACAGGGAGGTTATCTGCGTTACGGACCCGTCATCGAGTTGAATCACAACTTTCGATTTCGAGCCGGTTTTCACCGTATCTCCTTCGTACAAGCGCATATCTTTTTCCGCTGCGACCCATGCGTCGGTTCGCGCGCGCTGCACCTGCGCCGTTCCTTCGTATGAAACGATTCGCGCCACTCTAACGTTAATGGCAGTAAGATAATTCGCGAGCA